>DASYBQ010000245.1:0-16327 GCA_036500625.1 Pseudonocardia sp.
CGGTCAAGATCCGGGGCAACATGTTCGTGCGCGCCGCCGACGTCACCGACGCGCTCACCGAGCGTGACACCGAGGACGAGGAATGAGCGGGGGAAGCAGGTGGGGAGCCACCGGGGGAGGTGGGGAGGTTTCCCCACCCCCATCCCCCACCCATCCTCCCCAACCTGACCAGCATCAACACCGGCAGGGGAGGCACATGTCAAGATCCCCAAAACTGGCCGAAACGGCCCGAAACCGGGTATCCGGGGGTGTCCGCGCGCCTCCCTCCCCACCCCGGGTGCGGCGAACGGCGGTCAACCAGCGTGTTGCAGCGTGTAGTTGGCCGGTGGTCGGCGTGAGCACCCGGACAAGGGAAGTAGGAGCAGCCCAAACGCGCGACGATTCACCGCACCGGCTGATCAGTCTCGTTGCCGCTGCAGCGTACGCGGATGCGTCGGTCGCTCATCCCTGGGCCACCCGCGTTCCGCCGCGCACCCCACCTCGTACAGACGGTAGTAGCCACAGGTCAGGACGGACGGGGGTGATCACACAACGCGAAACGACCGGGAACACGTCACTGACCGGCCCACGGGCCGGGGACAAGGAGGTGAACGAGAAGCACAACCAGGCAAGAAGGCTCAGCGCGCCGTCAGGAAGCAGGACGCGGCGATACCCACTCCGGCGGAGTGGGCCGCTGAACAACTGAAAAACGCGCCACCCAGATCGGAAGAATGGGCAAGGAGAGTCGCACGGATCTACTGCCTTGACATCGACACCGAGCAGGCGCGGTGAAAAAGCCGGCTCCAACGGGGATCACTCCCCGTTGGAGCCGGCCACTATCAGTTAAAATTCGTGTCGTCTCATCGCTGTACGAGGTGGAAAGAATCTCCAGGGCGGGACTTCGTTAGTCCGCTTCGTTCCACACCACTCGAATCTGATCCGGGTGAAATCGTCGGCCCTTCCCGGCGGGAAGGATCACGATGGCTGTCAGTGTCTCCGCGATGGCGGCCTGTTTTTGCTCGGTGGTGAAATCTGGCTTCTTCCACTCATCGGCCAGATTCGCCACATCGCGTTTACGGTTCTGTTGGGAACGCTCGTAGGCTCGTTTCTCACGCAACAGAGCCGCCTCTTGCGCCTCCATCCGAGCGATGCTTGGGAAATATAGCTTCGGCTTATACCGTCCCGCCTCGTACTCGCGCTGAGATTCCGCCATAAGTTCCTGCACCCGGACAAGCTCGTCGGCATTGGGCCACGGCGGTAGTTCTTCCAGCGTAGTGAACTGAATCTTCTGATGTTCAGCGATCACCAGCTCGGTTATGTATTCGTCGATCAGGGCGGCCTCCCGCGCGAGACTGCCGCACCCCCCGGCGCCCTTGGCCGGACACCGGTAGGCGGTCACTACCGTGCCCCTGGCCTGATTACGGCGGCGCGCGCCGACCATCCGCGCACTGCACTTGCCACACCGCACGAACGGCGAGAGCAGATAACTCGTGTGGTAACCGCGACCGTGACCGCCCAGACGCGACTCAGTCCGATGCTCCGAACGACCCCACGCCGCGACCACCGACTCGTATTGGTCCCGGGTAAGGATCGGCTCCCACTGGCCTTTGACTTCACGGCCTTCGCTGTCATGCAGTATTTCACCGCGATAGGTCACCAGACCACAGATACGGGGCCGCAAATACATGTTCTGAATGGTCGCCGCCCGCCACTCACCCACGCCGGCCACCGTGGGAATGCCGCGTTTGTTCCATTCCCGCGCCAACGTCAGCGGCTTCACCCCGGCCTCAATGCGCGGCAACTCTCGGCGGAGATGCTTCGCCTCGCGCTTGTTCAGGGTGAGCCTGTCTTTGCGCCAGCCGAAAGACCGAAGCGGACCCCCATGATTTTTACCCTCCAGCGCGGCATGCCGCTGCCCATCCACCACCCGACGCGCCGTATTCCGCGACTCCTGATTACGTTGGTTCACCAGACTCCGCGCCGCGGAAATACCCGCGTCCGTGGTCAGATCGATATTCCCGGTCAGGCTCGCCACATATAGGCCGTAATACTCAACGGCATCAATCAAGTCCTCCAACGTGCGAGGATCACGCATCGACCGGTCGATATCCGGCACGGCCAGCGCGTTGCACTCACCACGTCGTAACGAGGTGAGAATCTTTTCCCACTCCGGGCGCACCACCCGATAGCCGAACGTGCCATCCGGCAGACGCACCTGCTTACGCTTGAACGCCGAAACCGCGTTCTCCGGAACCTCGCGATCCACCCGGCCGCCGATGCGCGTGACGAACGAGCGCAGGTCGGTGAGCTGATGATCCAACTGACGCTGACGGTCCGTCGACTCCCGCGCAAGCAAGATCCACACAAGCTTGTCCGGATCCTCGCTGATCAGCGTCCGACCCTGAACCCGAAGCGGTATGCTAGTAGCCATGTCCCCAAGTATGCGCTAGAAGAGCCCTGGGCACCGCCACGACGTAGCGCAACTGGCGAAGCTCCATCTATCCATCGTGAATCACGATCGTGACCATGACAAACATGTGTTAGACCGATCGAACGGCCGCCGGCACACTGGCGCCATGGACGTGACCTACCCGATGTGTGTGACGTGCGGCGTGCAGTATCCACCGGACATCGACCGGACGTACTGTCCGATCTGTGCCGATGAGCGGCAGTATGTGGGCTACCAAGGTCAGCAATGGACCTCGCTGGCCGAACTGGCCGAGCAGGGTCACTACGGGGTGGTCCGCGAGGAGGCCCCGGGGCTGTGGGGAGTGGGCACCGAACCCAGCTTCGCGATCGGCCAGCGCGCGCTGCTGGTGCCGGGCGACGGTGGGAACGTGCTGTGGGACAGCGTGAGCTACCTCGACGACCAGACGGTCCGACGGGTCGAGCAGCTCGGCGGCCTATCCGCGATCGCGCTGTCCCATCCGCACTACTACAGCGCCATGGTGGAGTGGAGCCGGGCGTTCGGCGACGTGCCGATCTACCTGCACGCGCGGGACGCGGCCTGGCTCGCCCGCCGGGACAACGTGACGCTGTGGGAAGGCGAGACCAGAGAGATTCTGCCCGGCCGCACCCTGATCAACGCGGGCGTGCACTTCGCCGGTGGCACCGTGTTGCACTGGGGCGGTGTGGACGGCCGAGGCGCCCTGTGCGCGAGCGACATCTTCACCGTCGCGGCCGACCGCCGTTGGGTCAGCTTCATGTACAGCTTTCCCAACCTGATCCCGGAGCACCCGGACACCATCCGCCGAGCGCTGCGGCTTGTCGCGCCCTTCCGCTATGAAGCGCTCTACGGAGCCTGGTGGGGCAGTGTCGTCGCGGCTGACGCACAACGAGCGGTGGTCCGCTCCGCCGAGCGCTACCTTGAGCATCTCGGCCTTTCGCTCGCGGTGATCGCTCACTGAGCTTCGGCGGGTGGCTCAGCGCCCGCCGTGGTCCTCCTGCGTTCCGGATTCGCTCCGGTCCGGGGACGGATCGCGGATCGGATCCGGGGCAGGCCGTTCGCGGGTCGACGCGGAGGAATCGGATGTGCTGGACTCCGGTGCCGCGGCGCGGCGTGCGTCCATCAGCTGGCGCGGGTCCCGCGCCGGGGGCGTCGCGGTGGGCTTCGGCCGCGCGGGTTCGGTGCTGCTCGGTGGCCGTTCCATAGCAGGAGGCTCGGCCACCGGCCGGCGTTCCGGCCGGGACGCGCGGTCCGTGCCGGGCGACCGGGCGGGTTCGCGGGGCGGGCCGGCCCGGTCGGTGTCCACCCGGTGCCCCTCCGGCGGGGTGCGTTGCGCGACCCGCAACAGGTCCCCGCGTTGCGCCGCCAGTTGACCGCGTTGCCTTGCGTCCTGGATCTGGCCGAGTACCGGAGCGGCGGCGGCAAGCTCGCTGCGCGCGTCGGCCACCCGCCCCTCGGCCAACGCCCGGCGCGCGGCGTCCAGCGCCATGCTCACCTGGGAGGCGGCCGCCAGGCTCGGGGGCGGTGTGGCGAGTGCCGTCGGGCGCAGCGGGGGGTCGGGTTGCATGGTGTTGCTCAGGCTGACCGCGGCCCCGGCGACGGCGAGCAGTGCCGCCGCCGCGGCGAGCGCGGACACGCCGCGACGCCGCGACAGCGCTGGGGACCGGCCCGCCGCGATCGCCTCGCCGGCCTCCTGCACGGTGGCCAACGTGGGCAGCGGTGACTGGTGCACCTCGTCCCGCCAGTCCCGCAGCGCGGCGACCAGCCGGCGCTCACGCTGGCTCGCGTGATCCTCGGCCCACTCCCAGGCGTACCCGGCTACCAGTGCGTCGATCAGTTCGTTGTCGGCGTGCACCTCGAGAAAGTCGACCGGTTCAGCGCCGCCTCGGTCGTCGAGAGGCCCCTCGAGCACCGCGGCTAGTCGGCTCGCCCGGCGCCGGGCCTTGGGCGAGGGTGCGCCACCCCGCCAGTGCGCGTGCATAGTCAGATCACCTCACGCCGGAATTGGGCACGGGGCGCGCGAACCGACCACCAGCAGAGTGCACCGGCCCTCCCGCAGCATCGATCGTGGGTCACCCGACTGGTGGAGTGTAGCCCAAAAGTGCAGCTTTCGTGGCGCGCGGGTCAAAACTCTTTTTTTGATCGCAACAAGGATCGTTCCCGCTGCTCATGAGCCTGATGATACTTCTGAGGGGTGAGGGATGACTGAGCTTGAGAGTTGCACTGCAAGACGGCGGATAGGCCGAACGGGCCAGCAAGATTCAACCAAATTGACGCAGCGGCTACCCCGTTTCGGGGCAGCGGCCCTACGGCACGAGCGGGCCGTTACGGGCACCCAGCAGCGAGCCGTTGGGTGCGCTGGAGCGCGCCGCCTTGCTGGGGCTGGGGTGGCCGGTCGCCGAAGGAGCACCGCTCCTCGGCGCTGAACCACTGGTTCCCGTCGCGGTAGCGCCTGAAGCAGGCTCGGCGGTCGGGCCCGAAGAGGTCCCCGACTCGGAGCTGTCAGCGGGATCGGCGTCGGAGCGTGGGCCGGAGGAGCTGTCGGAGTTCTCGTCCTGCTGTTTCGCCTCGCCTGGCGGGGTGGCCTTGACCTGTACCTCGTCGCCGATCTTCAGGTCGTTGTAGAAGGCGATCGCGTCCTTGTCATCCAGGTGCACGCAGCCCGCTGAGGCTCGGCTCAGGCTGCCGCCGTGGAACGCGACGCCGCCGGCGGCGAAAAACACCGAGTACGGCATCGGGGTGCCGTTCTGCTCGGCGGACTTGTGGTTCTTGTCCTTCCACTCGACCTTGAACGTGCCTTCCGGCGTCTCCTTGCCCGGGCCGCCGGAGCTGACGCCCACCGGGCCGAGGGCCACCGCGCCGTTCTGCAGCAACCAGGCGCGCTGGGTGGTCAGATCGACGCAGGCATGGGCGCTCGAGGTGCACGGGGTACCCGTGACTGTGGCTGGCGTCGGCGTGGACGGCGCCGCGAACGCGGGGGCCCCAAGGAACGCGAAGGCTACGAAGCTGAGCCCGACACAACCCGCGACCGTGGCCGCATCCCTCGTGCGACGCCTCGCGGCGCAACGCCGAATCCCCACCCGTCTGCCCTTTCAGCGTGCATTTAAGAGATCAACGAGCGACACCCAGAAAGGTGACGCCGAATTCCGAGCGTGACAATAGCCAGGTCCGTTCGCGGGCCCGCGAACGGCGCCCGCGAGTCGGACCGGATTGCGACTCTGCCAGGATCCGGTAGCTCGGGTCGGCCGTGAGCTGCCGGTTTCTTCGTTCGGCATGGGTACAGCCAGCCTCGCGGCCGTGGCTGCCGGCCGCTCGCCGCGCCGTCCCGCACGTCGCCGGTGACCGAGTGGCCTGGTCCGAGAAAGTCGGTCCGGAACACCATCCCTGCAGCTCAGCACGATTGACCGACACTAAGGTCACGGTGCGGGTCGACCATGGATCCGCCGTGGGCCCGCCGTGGCCAAGACTTGCCGAGGATGTCGATTTGCCGCAACTCGCCACCATCCGTACTGTGAACCGCCCGGCCGCCGGCCTCGCTCGACCGGGGGTTTCTCCCGCGGTCCGCTGGGTGGCCATCGGCGCGGCGACGACGGGGGTGGCGCTAGTGGTCCGTCTACTGCGCGGGCGCTGACCCAGCGGCCGGTCGACCCCGCCCGGTTGGCCCCGCGCTGGATTAACCGAGGCACAGTCCGGGTATGGGAAATCATGTGGCTCGTGGTGTTGGTGCCGATCTGCGTCCTAGCCGTGTCGCTGGGCCTGCAGCGCTTTGAGGCAGTACTGATCACCGACCGGCAACACCCCACCCGCCGGAGCCTTCGGCGCCCGGCCGCGGTTGGCTCTTCACATGCCGCCCACATCTCTTTCACAGGTGAACGCGCCACGCTGGGCGCCTATGCCGATCCGACTGTGTGAGCTGATTGCCCGGCGGGGCGCGCTCGAGCCCCGCGGCCCGTTCCTCATCGGCGCTCGTGACAACCGCGTGCTGGACAACGCCGCGATGGCGTCCGCCGCGTTGAGCTGGGCCGATGAGCTCGATGCGCTCGACGTTCCCCCCGGCGCGCGGGTACTGCTCGACGTGGACGACCCGCTCGCCTTCTCCGTCGTCCACCTCTCGGTGATCGCCGCGGGACGCTGCTGCGCGCCGATCGACCCGGACGCACCGGAGGCCGAAATCGAGCGGGCATTCCGCGCGATACGCCCCAGCCTGGTGCTGACCGACCGGGCCGGTCGCCGGGGTGTCCGCGTCGACGCGGACACCGGGCGCCCATTGGAGCCGGTCGCCGACGCGACCGCCACCCGCTCACCGGCCGAGGCCGCCGGCTCGGCCGCGCTGCTCACGTCCGGCTCCACCGGTGCGCCCAAGACGGTGGTTCTGAGCGAACAGCGGCTGCTGCATGTCGCCTCGGCGGTGGTACAGCACCACCGGCTCACCCCTGCGGACCGCGGCTTCAACCCGCTGCCGCTGTTCCACATCAATGCCCAGGTGGTCGGGTTGCTGGCCACCCTGCTGTCCGGATCCTCGCTGGTGCTGGACCGCCGTTTCCACCGCACCGGCTTCTGGCCGATGCTGGTGCGCCACGACGTCAGCTGGCTCAACGCGGTGCCGGCTATCCTGTCGGTGTTGTCCCGGGGTGAGGCTCCCTCGGTGCCGCCTCGGCTCCGGTTCGTGCGTTCGGCGTCCGCCCCGTTGCCGGTCGTGGTGCGCGAGGCCATCGAGCGGCACACCGGCCGTCCGGTTGTGGAGAGCTACGGGATGACCGAGGCGGCCAGCCAGATCACCGCGACCCCGCTGGGCCGTCCCGCGCGTCCCGGTTCGGTGGGCCGACCGGTGGGGGTTGAACTCGACGTGGTGGCGCCGGATGGCACCTCCCAGGGGCCCGGCGAGGTCGGTCGGGTCCGAATCCGGGGCGAGGGCGTCATCCGCGGCTACGCCGACGGTGTGGCCGCCGACAGCTTCGACGAGGCGCACTGGCTGGACACCGCTGACCTGGGCTACCTGGACCCGGACGGGTATCTCTACCTGGTAGGCCGGGCCGACGACGTGGTGAACCGGGGCGGCGAGCTGGTCTACCCCCGCGAGCTGGAGGAGGTTCTGGTCGGTGATCCAGCGGTGGCCGAGGCGGTAGTTGTCGGGCGGCCGCACGAGATACTCGGGGCCGTCCCGGTGGCCTGCGTTCGCGCCACCGAGGAGCTTGGAGCCGCCGCCGAGGCGGAGCTGCTCGACCGGCTGGTCGCGCGGTGCGCGCAGCGGCTGGCCCGTTACAAGCGACCAGCCGAGATTTTGGTGATCGGTTCGTTCCCGCTGGGCCCCACCGGCAAGGTGCGGCGCACCGAGCTGCGCCGGCAAGTTGCCGAGGAACGCCTGGCTGTGAAGGCTCGAGGAGGCAACTGAGTTGATCGACACCAGGCTTGAACTGCCGGAACGTGCCATGGCGCCGCGGGCGCGCGGCCGCACCATGGTCATTGACCCCGGCCTGTTCACGGCACGCTTCGAGGACGCGATCGACAGCGTCGGTGAGTACATCGACCTGGTGAAGTTCGGCTGGGGTACCGCGCTGGTCACCAAGGACATCAAACGCAAGATCGATGTGTTGCGCTCTGCCGGCATCGGGTTCTACTTCGGCGGCACGTTGTTCGAACGGTTTGCTGTCGACGGTCTGCTGGACGACTGGCGGGGGCTCTGCCACACCATGGGTGCCAGTTTTGTCGAGGTGTCCAACGGCACCATCGCGATGAGCGACCGGGAGAAGTCGAGCTGGGTGGCCCGGCTGGTCGACGAGTTCACCGTGATCAGTGAGGTGGGGGTCAAGGACAGCGACCGCTCGGAGGCGCTCACCGCCGACGACTGGGTCGGGGCCATCCACCAGGACCTCGAGGCCGGCGCCTACCTGGTGACCACCGAGGCCAGGGAGAGCGGGCGCAGCGGGATCTGCTCGCGGGACGGCACTCCCCGCCAGGACATCGTGGAGCAGATACTCAGCTCCGGGGTGGATGCCGAGAAGTTGCTGTTCGAGGCGCCGAACAAAGAGCTGCAGACCTACTTCGTGCGTCGGCTCGGCGCGTCGGTGAACCTGGGCAACGTGGCCGCTGACGATGTCATCGCGGTGGAGACGCTTCGCCTCGGCCTGCGGTCGGACACCCTGCTGACCGCCCGCTGAGCACCGCCGGGTGGCTAGTCGGGACGCCCGGTCCGGTAGACGAACAGGTTGCGGCTCTCGTCGAGCCCGTGCGAGTGATAGGTGGTGGCTCGCCGCGTCGGACCGCCGAGGTCCGAGTTCCCCTCCTGGCGACCCTCGGCGAGCGGGTCCGAGACCACGAGCTGCGGCGGTGCTTCGCCATCCGGGCCGGGCGCGACAGACAGTACCTCACCGGCCCGGGGACCGTCCTCGAGTAGCGCGCGGATCTCAGAAGTGCTCATTCGACAAGGCTTCCCTCGAACTCGTCTTTCACCCGAGGACCTGGCTGTGCCCGCATCGGTCCCTCGGCGGCCGGCGCCCGGTCCTGCCGGGTCCAGCGCAGGATGAGCGCCAGCACGGCCAGTATTACCGGCACTTCACCGAGCACCCATGCGAGGATCGCGCCGAGACGCTGATCGGCCAGCAGGTTGGGCACGAACGGCAGACGCAGCGACGTGTAGAACAGCTCAGCGATCGGTGCGGGCCGAGCCAGCAGCCAGGCGGAGAAGACCGCGTGCAGCGCCATCACGGCGAACACCATGACGAGCTGACCGATCTCCGGCAGCTCGCGCTCGCGGTGCGAACGCCCGAGCACCGCCCAGAACAGTGCCACACCAGTGCCGAAGAACGCGGCGTCCATCGTCAGGTGTGCCCAGTGCTGCTGCAGGACCGCGGCGTAGAGGCCGGTCGGGTAGAGCCCGAACAGCGTTGCCGCGACAGCCACCCAGGCCAGCGCCGGGTTGCCGATCAGCCGCACACCGGTGCTGCGCAGCAAGCTGGACAGCCGGGCGGACACCGGCGCCGAGCTTGCCCGCAACGCCAGGGTCACCCCGTGTCCGAGTACGAGCAACGTGGGTGTCACCGTGGCCAGCAGCATGTGTTGCACCATGTGCACGCTGAACAGCGCCGGCGCATAGCTGCCGATGCCCGACGACGTGGCGATCAGCAGCACCGCGCAGCCGCTGAGCCATGCGGCGGTGTAGCGCACCGGCCACCGTTGCCCCTCGGCCCGCAGCCGGCGCAGCCCGACCAGGTACAGCGCGGCGGCGCTCAGGGCCAACGGCAGGAAAACCAGATCGGGGCGCCATCGGGTAGCCAGATCCAGCCAGTCGAGATGGTTGGGCAGGTCGTAGCCCAACAGGTAGATCTCCCTGCTCGCCTGGTAGTTGAGCTCGGCCGGCGGCGCGAGCCGGGCAAGCCCGGTACCGACGCAGATCGAGGCGCCCAACAGCACCAGCTCCAGCACCGCCAGCCGGCCGGCCGAACCACCCGGGCGTCGCAGCAGTGCCCCTACCCCGGCCAACAGAACCAGCAGCACACACGCCGCCAACACCAGCAACCCGTAGCCGCTGGCCCACAGGTCGGCCGGCGCGATCGCGTAGGCCGAGGAGATCAACCCGGACGTGCCGACGAGCACCAGACACCCGGTGGCAAGCACGTTGTTGCGCCGCCTCACCCGTTGGTCCGCCGTGCCCCTGGCGGCGAGTACCACCGTCGCGGCCGCGCAGCCCGCCCAGAGCACGGCCCCGAGCACGTGCAGCGCCAGCGCGTCGCCGGCGATGTCGTGCGAGCGCTGTGCGTTGGTGGCCGCGGTCAGCGTGCAAGGCAGCTGGGCGAGCAGTGCGAGCAGCAGCAACCCCACGGCGGAGTGCCAGCTCAGCGCCCAGTGTGCCAAGACCGCGATCGCCAGTGCGAGCACTCCGGACAGCAGCCAACCCACCGCCGGTTGGATCTGCTCGAGGCCGGCCAGCAGGGCTCGGGCATCGGCCAGCATCGCGCCGGGCCCTATGCCGCTGTTCTCCGCCACGGAGAGCGCGGCCACCGCGAGCGAGGCCACCCCCTGCGTCAGCGCGAACCACCGTGCGAGACACAGCCCACCGTAGCCGAGCGGCGAGACGGACCCGTTGGCCTCACCCGGCACCAGAACGGCGGCGACGAGCAGGCAGCCGACCGCTCCCGCCGCCGCGATCACCGCGACGAGGCGGGCGGCCGGCAGCCCCGCCTCGATCAGCGCACCGGCCGGAGGCAGCCCGTATTGCAGCGACAGACTGGGTGCGAACGCGGCGAGCAGCGTCGAGGTCAGCGCCACCAGTAGGGCGGCCGCGCCGGCAATCCGGATCGTCGCCCGGTTCATCGACCGAAATTACGCAGTCGCAGGCTGTGCGAGACCACGAAGACCGAGGACAGTGACATCGCCGCGCCGGCCACCAGCGGGCTGAGCAGCCCGCAGGCGGCGAGCGGCAGCGCCGCCACGTTGTAACCGAACGCCCAGGCCAGGTTGCCCCGAATCGTGCGGTGGGTACGCCGGGCCAGTGCCACGGCCTGAGGGATAACCCGCAGGTCGTCGCGCGCCAGCACGATGTCCGCCGCCTCGATCGCGGCGTCGGTGCCCGTGCCGATCGCCATGCCCAGGTCGGCGGACGCCAGGGCGGCGGCATCGTTGACCCCGTCGCCGACCATGGCCACCCGATGACCCTCACGTTGCAAGGTGCGCACCACGGTGACCTTCTGCTCCGGCAGCGTCTCCGCGATCACCTTGTCGATGCCGACCGCGGCGGCAACCGCCAATGCGGTGCGCTCGTTGTCGCCGGTGACCAGTACCGGGCGCAGCCCCTGCCGACGCAGTGCCGCGACCGCGACCGCCGCGCTGGGCCGCACCGTGTCGGTGAGCGCAATCAGGCCTTGTGCCCGTCCCGCCCAGCCGACCAGCACCGCGGTGGCACCGCCGGACTCCAGGTCAGCTCGCGCGGTGTCCAGCTCGTCGGGCAGGCTCAGCCCGAGCTCGGCCAGCAGCGCGGCCCGGCCCACCACGACCTGTTCGCCATCGACGAGCCCTCTGGCGCCGAGGCCGGGTAGCGCGGCGAAGTCGGTGACCTCCGGCAGGGCGCCGAGTTCCTCCGTCGCGGCCCCGCTCACCGCGACCGCGATCGGATGTTCGGCGGCCGCCTCGAGCGCGCCGGCCAGCCGCAGCAGCCGCGCCCGGTCCGCCCCGACGACCTGGGTGAGACTCATCCGGCCTTCGGTGAGCGTTCCGGTCTTGTCCAGAACCACGGTGTCGACCACCCTGGTCGACTCCAATGCCCTCGGCCCCTTGATGAACACGCCGAGCTGCGCGCCTCGACCGGTGCCGACCAGCAGCGCGGTGGGCGTGGCAAGGCCCAGTGCGCAGGGACACGCCACCACCAGCACCGCGACCGACGCGGTGAACGCGGTACCCACCTGGTGGCCCAACACCAGCCAGCCGGCCGCGGTAGCCACCGCGAGCAGCAGCACACAGGGCACGAACACCGAGGCGATCCGATCGGCCAACCGTTGCGCACCTGCTTTGCCCTCCTGTGCGCGCCGCACCAGCTGTGCCATCCGGGACAGCTGAGTCTGGGCGCCGACCCGGGTCGCGCGCAGCACCAGCCGACCACCGGCGTTCAGCGCGCCACCGATGGCCTCGTCGCCAGGTGCCACCTCACGTGGGACCGGCTCGCCGGTCAACAGGCTGACGTCCAGTGCGGATCCGCCGTCCAGCACCACCGCGTCGGTGGCGATCTTCTCCCCGGGGCGGGCCACGAACACGTCGTCCACCAGCAGTTCGGCGACCGGAATCCGGCGGGCTCCGCCCTCCCGAATCACCTCGACGTCCTTGGCGCCGAGGGCCAGCAGCGCGCGCATCGCCGCGCCGGCGGAGCGCTTGGCCCGAGCTTCGAAGTACCGCCCGGCCAGCACGAACGTGGTCACACCAGCGGCTACGTCCAGATACAGAGCATGATCACCACCGGTGACCACCGATAACCCCTGACCGAGGCCGGGAGAAACGGCGTGGCTGCTGAACATCACCCAGAGCGACCATGCCGAGGCGGCTAGCACGCCGCCGGATACCAACGTGTCCATGGACGAGCCGCCGTGCCGGGCCGCCGCGAGCGCCGCGCGGTGGAACGGGAGCGCGCACCAGGCCACCACCGGCGCGGCCAGCGCCAGGCAGACCCACTGCCAGCCGGCGAAACGCAGCTCGGGGAACAACGAGAGGGCCAGCGACAGGTCACACAGCGGCACCGCGAGCACAGCGGCGACCGCAAGTCGACGGCGCAGGTCGGCGACCCGGCGCTCGTGGTCGGCGCCGTCATCGACCGGAGCCACGTCGTCCACCCGCCGGGCCACGTAGCCGGCGTCCTGGACCTGCTTGATCAACGTCGCGGGTGCGGTGTCCTCGGGACAGCGCACCTGGGCGCGTTCCGTGGCGTAGTTGACCGATGCATGTACCCCGGGGAGCTTGTTCAGCTTCCGCTCCACGCGGGCCGCGCACGCCGCGCAGGTCATACCACCCACCGAGATCTCGTAGCGCCTCAGCTCCGGCGCGGGGGTGTCCGTCTCGGTTGTCATGGTTCGCCCCGTTCGTCTCCGGGCGAGCCGCCCTGCTCCGGCCCGGTCCAGCTCGGCCCGGACCGCAGGTGCAGCGCGGCCAACCTTGCGTTGTAGGCGTCCAGCGCCCGCTGGTCCTCATCGATGTCGGAATCCGCTGAACCGGGGCCGAAGTCGAAGTCCGGCTCCTCGCCGGCCAGGGCTCGCCGCCGGGCACCCTCCAGCCATTCACCGAACCCCTGGCGGTCGTCGCCGGCTCGGCTCCACAGCACCGCCACCATGATCACGAGAAGCATCATCAACAGGTCCCCGCCGAACCACATGATCGCGCCGGCCAGCTCCTGGTCGGCCAGTGCGCTCGGTCCCCAGCCCGGATGGGCGGTCGCGTACCCGGGGGCCAGTGGCTTGCCGGTCAACATCAGCACTACCCCGGCCAGGGTGTCCGCGCCCATCCCCGCTGCCAGCAGCACGAACCGGAACAGGAAGGGCAGCGCCCCTGAAGTCCGCCCGCCACCTACCAGCGGTGCGAAGTAGAGCCAGCCGGACAGGAGAAATACGGTCAGCTCGATGTCACGAATCCAGCCGTGCGCCAGCGACAGCTGTTGAAACCCGGTCAAGTGGGCCAGTACGACCACCGCCGTGTAGATCGCCAGACCGGCGGGTGGCCAACCGGCCCAGCGGGCCAGTCCACCGACGATTGCGCGGCCAGGCGGACCAGCCGCGCGGTTCCCGCGAGCGGACCCGAACAGCGCGACCGGCTGGGCCCACACCAGCAATACCGGTACCAACATGATCAGCAGCAGATGCTGGACCATGTGCACCCAGAACAGCACTTCGGCGTAGCTGGCAAGTGGGCTACCAACCGCGATGAGCAGCACGACCATCGCCGCGCACCAGCTCGACGTACGCCGCGGCGGCCACCGGGGCGGATCTCCCGATCGCGGTCCGAACGCCAGCCAGAAGTAGCCAGCTGTTCCGGCGAGCACCAGAAGATCGGTCACCGGGGACAGCGTCCAGCTGCTCGCCACCGCGACCAGGTTCGGCGGTTGTGCGATCACGACCCGGACTCATCCTGGTGCGGTATCAACGGTCTGTCCTGGCGCCATACCCAGTGGCAGTGGGTGTCGCCGCTCGCAGGTTGCACAACCACGCGAGATACATGTCATGAGCCGAGGCGGTGAGCCGGGCATCGACGATGGCAGCTCGCTCGGCATCGCGTCGCCAGCACACGCAAGAATCAGAGCCGACTCGAGCCCAGCCGGCCATGGAGGTCCGATGCGATCCGAAAACGATGTTTTCCACCTGGCAATCCCGGCGGCCGACCTGGACGCCGCACAAGAATTCTACGTGACCGGTCTGGGATGCAAACTGGCCCGCCGCTACGCCGACCGAATCACCTTGGACTTCTTCGGCGACCAGGTGGTGTGCCATCTCTCCGATCGAACAGAGCAGGCACCTGAACTCTACCCACGCCACTTCGGGGTGACCTTCCGGCACCGAGAGGACTGGGAGCGGCTGCTCAGGCTGGCCCGCGCCCGGGGCCTGAGCTTCTTCGCCGAACCGTTCCACCGATTCGCCGACCGGGTCGAGGAACACGAGACGTTCGTGCTGGCCGACCCGTCGAACAATCTGCTCGAGTTCAAGTACTACGACGACCCCCGGATGATGTACTGACCGAAAGCCCGCCCGGGGCCTGGGGGACCACGGCCGGGCAGGATGGGGTGGCATGGACGAGCTGCACTACCTCGGCGCTGGGGAACTACTGGTGGAGCTGGCCGCGCGGCGGGTTTCCGCGCGGGAGCTGCTCGACGCCCACCTCGATCGACACCGGACGCAGCACACCGCGCTCAACGCGGTGGTAGCAACCGACCCGGACCGCGCATACGCCGAGGCCCGACGCGTCGACGACGCACGGGCCCGGAACGAGCCGTTGGGTCCGCTTGCCGGCCTGCCGATGACGGTCAAGGACGGCTACGACGTAACCGGCATGCCGGCGGTGTGCGGTGTGCCCGCGCTGGCCGGGCGTCCGAGGGAGTGCGCAGACGCCGATGTGGTGGCCGCCGTCCGGACGGCCGGCGCGGTGGTGTGGGGCAAGACGAACGTGCCGCTGATGCTCGGCGACATGCAGACCTACAACGAGGTGTACGGCACCACGAACAACCCGCACGATCTCACCCGCACCAGCGGTGGTTCCTCCGGCGGCGCGGCGGCCGCGCTGGCCGGCGGCATCACGCCGCTGGAGATCGGCTCGGACACCGGCGGGTCACTGCGGCACCCGGCGAACTTCTGCGGTGTGTACGCGCTGAAAACGACCTGGGGCCAGTTGTCCCTGCGCGGCCAGGTACCGCCAGGGCCGGGCACATACACCCCCATGGATCTCGGCGTGGCCGGCCCGATGGCCCGAGGTGTCGCGGACCTGCGGCTGCTCTACCGGGTGCTGCGACGCTCGGCGGCGTCCGACTCGGCTCCGCCCGACAGGCCCCCGGACTCCGTGCGGCGGGGGCGGTACCGGGTGGCGCTCTGGGTCGACGAACCCGAGTTTGCGCTGGACCGCGAGGTCCGGGTGGCGGTGGAGCGGGCCGGCGCGCTGCTGGGTGAGCAGGGGGTCACGGTGGAAGTAGCCAGCCCACCGCTCGAGGCGGCTCGGCTGATGGACTGCTACCAGTCCATCCTCAACTCGACGCTGATGTCGGCCAGCCCCGACCCGTTGTACGAGCGGCTGGTCGGGCGCCGCGCGTCGGCCGAGTCAGGTGTGGCGGCGGGCGCGGACCGCTACAGCTTCGACAGTTTCGTGCTGCAGGCCACGGCCAGCTTCCGGGCGGTGCATCAGGCCCGGGTGGTGCGACAAGAGCTGAAGGACGCACTGGCCGAGTGGTTCCGCGGCTGGGACGCGATCCTGGCCCCGGTTGGCCCGGTACCGGCGTTCACCCACCGCCAGCAGCAGCCGGTCACCGCTCGCAGCCTGGACGTGAACGACCGGGAGGAGCCCTACTTCCGACTGCTCGACTGGATCGCACTGGCCTCCGCGCTGCACGTCCCTGCGCTCGCCGCGCCGGTGGGCCGCACCGACGCCGGGTTGCCTCTCGGCGCACAGCTGATCGGCCGCTGGGGCGAGGAGGAGCAGCTGTTGACGCTGGGGGAGCTGTTGGAGCAGGCCACCGGGGGTTGTCGGCCACCTGTTTCCTGGGTCGCGCCGGAGTCGCTCCCATCCGAGTGGTATCGATGACGGCCGGGCACTAGTACTGCAGGGCCGGTAAGGCGAGTCGCCCCTGCGAGGCTCCGGAGGAGTTCCGGCGAAGGCCGGCGCTGTGAATGTCGGCAACCAAGGGGCCGAACCCTGGTGGCGGCACCTAGAGGTGGGCACAAGCGCGCTCTT
>DASYBQ010000246.1:0-15077 GCA_036500625.1 Pseudonocardia sp.
ACCGCGGACACCGCTCAAGCCGAACAGTCCGTCCTGCGGTAGCCAACCCGCGAATATCAGACTGACGACGCGTCGATGCACGACACGCTCGTCACCACCCCACACTGGATCCAGACACGAAGCGGTGCCCACGGCGACGGCAAGTGGGCACCGCTTCACCCTGCCCACTTGACAACCCGGACTACATATCAGAGCGTGTCCCTCGGATCCATGCCGGGCGGGCGGTGATCCACGCGGTGGCTGGCAAGGTGGTGTCTGTCGTATCTGGTGCGACGAGCGGTTTAGCGGACCCGGGCGGGTTGCGGCGGCTGGTGGGCGGGCAGGCGGGCCAGCACGATCACACCGGCGGCGGCCAGCAGCAGCCCGATCGCCATGGACGGCTGCCAGCCCGAGCGCACCGTGTCGTTGAGCAGCGCGATACCCGCAAGGCCCGGCACGATCACCTCTGTCACCCCGAACACGGCGGTGACCCGAGCCACCCCCCCGAGCCCGAGTGCCCTGGTGTAGCTGAGCATGCCGATGGCCCAGAAGCAGATGACCAGGTAGACCGCCGGCTGGGACAGCAGCTCGGCCAGGTCGAAGGCGCGGTTCGGGTCCACCTGGAACGCACGGACGCCCAGCGAGGAACCGCCGAGCCCCAGCCCGGCGATGATCGCCAGCGGCCAGGCCCGTTTGCCGCGCCACAGCGCCACCATCGCCACCCCCATCACGACACAGGCCGTGAACAGCACGGTGTAGGCGGTCGGTGGCGCGGAGGAGGGCTCAGGGTCCGCGCTCGCGGTCACCATCACCAGGCCGACCAGGCAGAACCCGATCGCCACGTGGTCCATCGGGCGCAGCACCGAGCGGTAGAGGAAGCGGGCGGCCAGCGCGGTCAACGCGATCGACGCACCCAGCACGCCGTGCACCACGAACACCGGCAGGTGTCGCAGCGCGACGACCGTGCAACCCCAGCCGAGCGCGTCACCGAACAGGCCGGCGAGGTAGCGCGGCTGGGTGATCAGCTGGCGCTGCCGGCTCACCCGGCCGGTCGCGTCGGACTGCAACAGGCCCGCCGCACTGTTCAGCACCGCGGCAGCCAGCGCGAAAAGTAACCCGGTCAGCACAACCGATCACGCCCCCAACGGCCCCCGGAGGCGTTGACCCGGCTGCGCCGGGGCTGTCTGTCTGGTCCGCCGAAACAAGTTTCGGCGGTGGGGGCTGGGCCGCCAAACCTCCCGGGACTCGGCGGCACGGCTAGTCGGTCGGGGTGGTGGGGGATTCGGGGTCGGGTTGGGGGCGGCGGCATACGTACATTCGGGCTGGTGGGACGTTGGCCCACAGGGTCGAGGTGACCAGCACCTCACCGAAGCTGGACCGCAGCGCCGCGCGGAACGCGCGGGACCGCCCGATCAGCCGGGTCGGCCGGTACGCGAGCGTGGCGAACACCCCGTCCTGCGCCATGACCCGGGTAATCTGGCCGAGGAACAGCCGATGCTGTTCCTGGCTGAACCTGCTCCACGGCAGGGTGCTCAGCACCACGTCGGCCTGGGGTATCTCCAGCTCGGCCAGCCGGTCGCTGAGCACGGTAACGTCGATGAGCAGCCGCTCGGCCCACGGGGCGGTGTGCTCCAGAACCGCCAGCAGCACGGGATCCCGGTCCACCGCGAGGTGTCGGGACTCGGACCCGAGGCGCGGGCCGACCGCGGAACTGACCGCTCCGGTGCCGGCACCCAGCTCCAGCACGGTGACACCGGGGCGCGGTGGGATCAGCGCCGCCATCTGCCGGGCCACGCTCGCCGAGGTGGGGGCGATCGCGCCCATGGTGGCGTTTTCCAGCACAGCCTGACGAAAGAAGGTCACGGTGCCCCGGCGCGCGGACGCCAGGGCGCTATGTCGGGCGGCTATCGACACTGGAGGTCCTTTTCAGTCATGGGTATGTGGTTGGGTGTTGTTGCTGGCCACGCTGAAGAATGCCGCACTCCACCGCCGGGCGCCGCGCGGAGATCGCCCGGTTGGGGCGGCCTGGCGGCCCGGGCATTGTCGTGCCGCACTCTGGCGAGTCCCGGCGCGCGCCCGTGCGTGTTCGTCGAGCCGGCATTTCGGACAGGCTCACGGCTGCGCCCATACCGGTCGGGCGGGTCGCGATGCTGTCGTCGGTGTCCTGTGCGGTCGTGGGCAGGATACCGCTGTTATCCGCCGGCCGGCGGTCAGGTGGTGGCGTGCGCGGCGCGACAGGCCGGGGAACGCAGCGCCTCGGAGATGTCCAGCAGCGCGTTGGGCGCGGGCGCGTTGTCGTCGGCGTCGCGAACCTGCTGCACACAGGCGGTGGCTGCGCCTGTCCCGGACGAGTCGTCGCCGGTCACGCTGTCCGGCCCGGCGACGGCGGGCGAGCCGGCCGCGACGAACGTCACCACCGCCAGAGGCGTGGCGATCATCCCGACCGAGACTGCGCCGATCACACGCCGCGCCAGGCCGCTGATCATCATGTCGGGTCCTCCACGCTCAATGAGTGATCAGCTGAGAGTAATCAAATCGTCGTTATCACTACGAGTCCGCTCGGTCGGGTGACCGTCGAACGGTTGGTCCGTTGCGATAAGCGTCGTTTCTGCGTGCCTTGTTAATCACTGGGCAACAGCTATCTCTGGTAGAGCAGCGGGGCCAGATGTTCGGTGGCGAAGGCGCGCAGCTCCTCCTCGGTGTGCAGCCGTCGCCCGGCGTGCGGCGTGAGCACGACGGAGTGCAGCGTGCGGACGATGACCTCGGCGGCGCCCGCCACATCGATCCGGTCGTCCATCTCGCCGCGCCGCTGGTCGCGCTCGAGCAACTCGGTGACGTAGCGCACAGCGATCCGCAGCAGCTGGCCGGCCTCCACGGCGGCGTACTCCAACACCTCGTCGCGGCGGTGGCCCAGCGCGCCGGCGAACATCGGGTTGCCCCGCACGCGCAGCACGGTGACGCCGAAGGCCTGCGCGAGCCGCTCGGTGCCGCTGCCGCCGTGCGCGGTGACCTCGTCCACCTCGGCGATCAGGCCGCGCAGCTCGCGCAACAGCACCGCGTTGACCAGTTCGTCCTTGGAGCCGAGGCGGCGGAAGACCGTATTGCGGCTCAGTCCGGCGCGCTTGGCGATGTCGTCGATGCTGCTGCGGCGCACCCCGAACCGGGCAAACTCCTCGCGCGCGGCATCCAGGATCCGGGCAACGACCTGGTCACCGGGGTCTACCGCGCCGGCTCCCGCCCCCAGTGCTTCCGCGAGTACCCCGTCGGTCATCTGTCCAGGGTAAACACCTCGTTCGGTGGTGGGACCATGGTACTCTTTTCGTGTCATAGTCCCATTCGCTGGCTGGAAGGGATGGATCCGATGGCCGCCTCGGTCGCCGACGGAACGACCGGCCAGCCGCGGTGGCGGCCCGGGGCCGATGCCGCGCCGTTGCCGGGGCGGCTGGCGCTCGCCTCGGAGGCATTCTCCGGTGCCATCGACTACCTGATGCCCCGTGCCAGGGCGGACTACCTGGACATCGCCCAGCACGAGCTGGCGCCGCTGGTCAACGGGTTCTACCTCGGTGACCCCGCCGCGGACGACCTGGTCGCGGCCATCCGGGCCAGCCACGGCGGGGCCCGCGCCCAGTTCGACAAGGCGTTGGAGCACGGCATCGACACGGTGCCCGACCCGCTGTCCGAGGTGTCCGCGTTCCTGGCCACGGTGGACGAGGTACCCGACTGGATCGACGAAGAGCTGGTCGAGGTCGGGGTGCGGGCACTGCGCCGGATCGACGCCATCACGTTCCTCGGCGCCGGCTGGGTACTGGGCTTCCTGCTCGCCGCGATCGTGCCCAACTCCTCGCGCTCCATGGCGTCGAACGCCCGAGCGGTACGCAACGCCGGGCAGCGCTTCGCGGAGACCGGCAGGATCACCCTCGACATGTTCGACCGCGGCGGCCGGGGCCGGTTCGGCGCGGGCACCCGCTCGTCGTCCCGGCTGCGCGTGCTGCACGCGGCGGTGCGGGCCCAGCTGCGCCGGCGCGGCGACTGGGACGAGTCGGTCTACGGCGTGCCGATCAGCGCAACGGACGTCCTGATGGCCGCGCTGATGCCCGGCGCGTCCGCGCTGGCCGCCAAGCGCGCCGGTTACCGGTTCAGCCCGCGCGAACTGGCCGGCATCGCGCACTTCAACGGCCTGTTCGCCTACCGCCAGGGCAGCCCGGCCGCGCTGATCCCGAGCACGTTCGACGGGCAGACGAAGGCCCTCTACTTCGCGCTGCGCGGTGCGCGCGGCCAGGTCGACTCCGAGTCCACCGACCGGCTGATGCCGGCGCTGGTCAACATCGAGATCCCGGGCCTGCCCGGCGTGGCGCAGCGGGCCGTGCGGGCGGTGTTCAACGGCTACGCCCGGCGAATCTTCGGCCCGCAACTGTGCGCCGCGACCGGCATCCCGGACACCCCGGTGCGCCACCTCATCCCGCTGGGCAGTGTGCTGATCAGGCCGTTCGAGGTGATGCGTTGCCAACTGCGCGTGGTGGACCTGGCCGCGCACAGCGGTGCCGACCTGATGTGGCGGCGGCTGATGCCGCTGGTGCTCAGCGACCGCGCCGACTACGGCTGGAGCCACATCGACAAGATCGTCAAGCACTAGCGCTGAGTGGCCCGAACCACAAAACCCCAGCTCAAGACTCGTGAGTGAAAAGGATCGCTATAGCGTTCCTTTTCGCTCACGACCTCTGAACTGCGGTTTGTCTGGTTTGGGTGGTGTGGCGGGCCGGGCGGGCGGCGCGGGGGGCCGGTGGCGAGCTGGGAGCATGGGCTCGTGAACGACCACCCGGCCGCGTCCCGACCGGACCCCGGCGCCGCGCCGCGCATGTCCCGTGCACGCCGCGTGTGGTGCGCCGTGCGCGGCGTGCGCCGACGGTGCGCGGCGTGGCGCGGGGGGGTGCCTCGCGCCGCCGCCCGCCGACCGGGGTTGGCGGCTGCCCGGTGGGCGCGGCCCGGGACGACGGTGCGGGTGGTCGGGTTGGTGTGTGTGGTGTTGGTCGGGGTGTCGGCCTGCGGGTCGGAGCCGGTCGCGCCGGGCGGGGCGACCGTGCGGGTGCGGATCGGCTCGGTGACCCGGACGGCGACCGCGACCGGCGCGCTGTCCGGGGTGACGGCGGGCGGGCCGGGTTCCGTGGCGGTGGTGCCGTTCGGCGAGGCCGACGCGGCGGCCATCCGGCCAGGCCAGCCGGCGCGGCTGAGCGTGACGGCGATCCCCGGCCTGTTCCTGGCCGGCACGGTGCAGGCTGTCGCGCCGGACGCGGTGGTGATCGACGGCGTGACCAACTACTACGTCACGATCGTGGCGACCGACTGGGACGCCCGGCTGCGCGCCGGCCAGTCGGTGATCGCGTCGGTGACCACCGAGGGGGTGCACGGCGTGCTGGTGGTGCCCAACTCGGCGGTGTCCCGCCCCGGCGGCGGCCACCCCGAAGTGGCTACGATCATCACACCGGGCCCGGACGGCCGGCTGGTACGCACCCCGTTCACGGCGGGCGCGGTGGGTGACGACACGACCCAGGTCGTGGCCGGGCTGCGCGAAGGCCAACCAGTGCTACTACCCGGCCCACGTTGACCCCGGACACGCGCGGCGACCAGCCGGGTGTGCCACCGGCGTGACGAACGCCACGACGCGGGGAGCGGACATGACGGATTCGGCCATGGCGGCCCGGCTGCGGGCCGTGAGCCCGTTGACCGAACGCCACCAGCTGCTGGTCGGGCAACGGCTCGACGGGTGGCCCGAGGTGGACGTACTGGACGAGAACGGCGTGACCGACCGCGGCGAGGTAGTCCGGTTCACCGTCGAAGGGGACGCGGCCAGCTTCGACGGCGGCGCGAGCTTCGACGCCGAGTCGAACAACCGCGGCCGGGCGTTCGCCACCGGCCTGACCGGCAACAAACCCGGCGAGGCGACCGTGCTGGTGACCGTCCCGACCAACCCGGACGTGCCCGTGCTGCACTACTCCCTCGCGGTGGCCGGCCCCGCCACCGCCGAGGACGCCTGACCGGGCGGACGAACACCCCGCAACCGGCGCCCAGCCATGCCCAGCCGGCGGCCCACCCACCCAAGGGGGCTTCCCCCGACTCCAGCTTTGCCTGTCCCACCGACAGTTTCGTGACCGCCGACCCGTGATCCGTGCCAGTTGTCCACAAAGTGCCGATTCCGCTGCCGGCTGCCCCACGTGACCGCTGCTCCACGTGACCGCTGCTCCACGTGACCGCTGCCCCACACGCCGGGTCGAGGACGCCTGAGCGCGACGAGCGGGCAAAACGTTCCGCCGCTGACTACGTCACATCGGGTGTGGTTGGGCGTCGGCATGGGAACATCACTCCATGACCCGTTTTTCCGCGACCAACGAGTCCGAGGCCGTGGTGGCCGCCGAGCGGTCAGAAATCTGGCGGGTGCTGACCGATCCGGTCGTGTTGCCCAAGCTGACGCCGCTGTTGCGCCGGATCGACGCGGACGGCGACATCTGGGTATGGCACCTGATCCGCATGTCGGTGCTGGGGGTGGGCATAAGCAGCAGCTTCACCGAGCGGATGATCTTCGATGAGGGCCGGCGCATCGACTACAACCACGAGCCGCCGAAGGGTCAGACCGAGCGCACCGGTGCCGATGGCACCTACGAGCTGAGCGACGTGTCCGGCGGTACGCACCTGAAGATTTCCCTCACGCTGCACGTCGACCTGCCGCTGTCCAGGGCGGCCAGGCCGGCGGTCTCCGCGGCGATGAACAGGACGGTCGCGCACACCGGCGACCGGTTCTCCGCCAACCTGCTGCGTCACCTCGGCGTCAGCCAAACCTCGCGCCGCCGCTGACCCGCCCCGGCCGGCGGGTAGGCGCGCGTCACCTCATCGGCAGCTGCGTGCAGGCACGTCGGATGGTCAGATGGGGTGACCCCTCGAGGTGACGCACACCTCGCCTCGGCATCGTCTGGAGGCTCGACGTTGAGCGAATCGACCCTCGACACCGACGGAGCACCGGCCCGCGCCGAGCGATGGCTGACCGAGTTCCAGCGGGCGCTGGACGGGCGGGACGTCCAGGCTGCCTCGGCGTTGTTCGGCGAGCAGAGCTACTGGCGTGACCTGGTCGCCTTCACCTGGAACATCACCACCGTTGAAGGCCCGTCCGGGGTGGCCGACCTGCTCGAAGCCACCTGCGAACACGCCGCGCCCAGCAACTTCCGGACCACCGAGGAGCCGACCGAGACCGACGGGGTCACCGAGGTGTGGCTGGCGTTCGAGACGGCGGTCGGCCGGGGCAGCGGGCTGCTGCGCCTGGTGGACGGCAAGGCGTTCACGCTGCTGACCACCCTGGATGAGCTGAAGGGGCATGAGGAGCCGCTGAGCGAGCGCCGCCCGAAGGGTGTCGAGCACAAGGCGGATCCGGACCGGCTGACCTGGGGGCAGGCCCGGGAGGCCGAGCTGGCGGAGCTTGGCCACTCCCGCCAGCCGGACGTGGTGATCGTCGGCGGCGGGCAGGGCGGCATCGCGCTGGGTGCGCGGCTGCGCCAGCTCGGCGTCTCGACGATCATCGTGGAGCGCAACGAGCGGGCGGGCGACTCCTGGCGCAACCGCTACTCCTCCCTCGCGCTACACGATCCCGTCTGGTACGACCACCTGCCCTACCTGCAGTTTCCGCCGAACTGGCCGGTGTTCTCCCCGAAGGACAAGATCGGCGACTGGCTGGAGATGTACACCAGGGTGATGGAGCTCGACTACTGGAGCGCCAGCACCTGCCTCGGTGCCCGGTACGACGGAACCCGCTGGGACGTCACCGTGGACCGGGCCGGCGAGCAGATCACCCTGCACCCGAAGCACCTGGTGCTTGCGCTGGGCGTCTCCGGCAGACCGAACGTGCCGGACTACCCCGGCGCGGACCGCTTCGCCGGCGAGCGGCAGCACTCCAGCGAACACCCCGGCCCGGACCGGTACCGCGACAAGCGGGTCGTGGTGATCGGCTCGAACAACTCCGCGCACGACATCTGCGCCGCGCTGTGGGAGGTCGGCGCGGACGTGACCATGGTGCAGCGCTCGTCCACGCACATCGTGCGCTCGGAGTCGCTGATGGAGCACGGCCTCGCCCCGCTGTACTCCGAGCAGGCGGTGGCGGCCGGCGTCAGCACGCACAAGGCGGACACGATCTTCGCCTCGCTGCCCTACCGGATCATGCACACCTTCCAGAAACCGATCTACGACACCATCCGGGAGCAGGACGCGGAGTACTACGCGCGGCTGGCGAAGGCCGGTTTCGAGCTGGACTTCGGCGAGGACGAGGCCGGGCTGTTCATGAAGTACCTGCGCCGAGGGTCCGGCTACTACATCGACGTCGGCGCGTCCGAGCTGGTCGCGGACGGCCGGGTCAAGCTGGCGAACGGCCAGGTCGCCGAGCTGACCGAACACGAGGTGGTACTGGAGGACGGCACCGCGCTGCCCGCCGACCTGGTCGTCTACGCCACCGGCTACGGCTCGATGAACCGCCGCGCCGCCGGCATCCTCGGCGAGGAGGTCGCCGAGCGGCTGGGCAAGGTGTGGGGGCTCGGCTCGGACACCATCAAGGATCCGGGCCCGTGGGAGGGCGAGGAGCGCAACATGTGGAAGCCGACCCAGCAGGAGGCGCTGTGGGTGCACGGCGGCAACCTGCACCAGTCGCGCTACTACTCGCTCTACCTCGCCCTGCAGCTCAAGGCCCGGCTGGAAGGCATCCCGACGCCGGTCTACAACCTCGCCCCGGTGCACCACACCAGCTGACCGGCCTCGCGAGGCGCAGTCAGGAGGCACGGCATGACCAGCAGGTCCTTCCCCGCCGAGCGCACCGCACTGGTCACCGGCGGCGGCTCGGCGCGCGGCATCGGCCGGGCGCTGGCGCACCGGCTGGCCGCGCAGGGCTGGGCGGTCGCCGTGGTGGACATCGACGGTGACGCGGCGGCCTCGGTGGCCGGCGAGATCGCCGCCGAGCACGGCGTTCGGGCGTTCGGCGCGCGGATGGACGTCGGCGACCCGGCGTCGGTCCGCGACGTGGTGGCCAAGGTCGAGCAGGCCCTGCCGCCGCTGGTCGGGCTGGCGAACATCGCCGGGGTCAGCTCGCCGACCGAGTTCGGAGACGTCACCGTGGCGGAGTGGGACCGGGTGCTGGACGTCAACCTGCGCGGCACGTTCCTGGTCACCAGGCCGTGCTGCGCGGCATGGTCGACCGCGGCCTCGGCCGGGTGGTCAACGTCAGCTCGATCTCCGCGCAGCGCGGCGGCGGCACCTACTCCAAGGTGCCCTACAGCGCCGCCAAGGCCGGCATCATCGGGTTGACCCGGGCGCTGGCCCGCGAGGTCGGCCCACACGGCGTCACGGTCAACAGCGTGGCGCCGGGCCCGATCGACACCGACATCATGGGCGGGCCGCTTAGCCCGGAGCGCAAGGCGTCGATGTCGGCCGACGTGCTGGTCGGGCGGGTCGGCAGCACCGGCGAGGTGGCCGCGCTGATGGCCTTCCTGCTCGGCGAGGACGCCGGCTACATCACCGCGGCGACCTACGACATCAACGGCGGGCTGCAGGTCTCGTGAGCTCGTGCTACGCCCAACTGCTCGCGGACGCTCCGGCGCCGCGGCTGCTGGCCGGGGCACGCGCGGAGATCGCCGCGCGCAACGCCGCCGACGACCGGCGGATCGCTGTGCTTGACGACGACCCGACCGGCTCGCAGAGCGTGCACGGCGTGCAGATCGTGCTCGCGCCGAGGGAGACCGAGTACCGCCGCGCGCTGGAGCGGCCCGGCTCGACGGCGTTCCTGCTCACCAACACCCGCAGTCTGGCCCCGGACGACGCGGCGCGCCTGAACGAGCGGGCCGGCGCCGCGCTGCTGGAGATCGGCCGCGATCTTGCTGCCCCGGTGACGCTGGTCAGCCGGAGTGACTCGACGCTGCGCGGGCACATGTGGGTGGAGGTCGCCGCACTGCACCGCGCGGCGCGCACGGCCACCGGTCGGGGGTTCGACGCGGTACTGCTGGCACCGGCGTTCCTCGAGGCCGGCCGGGCCACCATCGGCGGCGTGCACTGGGCGCGGGTCGGCGGGCAGATGGTGCCGGCCGCGGAGACCGAGTTCGCCGGCGACGCCTCGTTCGGCTACCGCTCGTCGAACCTGCGGGACTGGGTGGTGGAGCGCACCGACGGCGCGGTGCGCCGCGAGGACGTCGGGTCGCTGTCGCTGGAGGACATCCGGTGCGGCGGCCCGGAGCGGGTCGCCGAGGTCCTTGGCGCGGCCCGGGACGGCCAGTTCATCGTGGTCGACGCCGTCGAGTTCGCCGACCTGGACGTCGTCGCACTCGGTGTGCTGGACGCGCAGGACCGAGGGCAGCGCTTGCTGCACCGCACCGGCCCTTCGATGGTGCGCTCGCTCGCCGGTGTGCCGGACCGGGACCGGCTGACGCACGCCGAAATCTGGCCGTCGTCGGGTGCCGCCGGGCCCGGCCTTGTGGTGGTCGGCTCGCACGTCGGGCTGACCAACAGCCAGCTGGAGGTCGCGTTGCGCCGCGCTGACCTGCGGCGGGTCGAGCTGCCGGTGGCGGAGCTGGCCGGCGAAAGCGCCGAGGTGGTGCGCCGGACCGCCGCCGAGGTGCGCGACGGGTTGCGCCACGGTCATGTGCTGCTGCAGACCAGCCGCGAGGTGCGGACCGGCACCGACGCCGCGAGCAGTCTTGCCATTGCCCGCGAGGTGTCCACCGCGCTGTCCGCGAGCGTGCGCGCGGTACGCGAGCTGCCCGGCTGGGTGATCGCCAAGGGTGGCATCACCTCGCACGACATCGCGGTGCGCGGGCTGGGTATCCGGCGGGCCACCGTGCTGGGTCAGTTGCTGGACGGGCAGGTGTCGGTGTTCGACCCGACCGAACTGGACCCGACCGTGCCCAACTCCAACGGGAAGGCGGCGCCGTACGTGGTGTTCGCCGGCAACGTCGGTGACGAGCACACCCTGTCCAAGGCCATCGACGTGCTGTCCGGCTCAACCGACCGGATGCCCAGCTGAGCCAGAAACCAGCTGATGGATAATAAAGTATAACGAGTGGACTGGCCACCGAGTGATCGGAAGTGAGCGCCGCGTGGCGAAGTGGGGCGAGCCGAGCTGGTGTCAGGTGGGCGAGGAACCCGACTACCGGTTCACCTTGGCAAATGAGCGCACTTTTCTCGCCTGGCTGCGCACCGCGCTGGCCCTGCTGGCCGGCGCGGTCGCACTGAGCCAGTTCGCCCGCCCGCTGGCGCTCACCGGCCTCGGCGTCGGGCTGACCGTGCTGCTCGCGCTGGCCGGCACCGTGCTGGCCGCGTGCGCCTACCGCCGGTGGGCCAAGGTGCAGCGCGCCATGCGAAACGCCGGCCCGCTGCCGATGACCTGGCTGCCGTTCGTCGTCGGTCTCGCATCGACGCTGGTCGGCGTGCTCGTCCTGCTGCTCGCCCTGGGACTGGTGCATTGACCAGCCGTGACCCGGGCCTGCAGCCGGAGCGCACCGCGCTGGCCTGGCAGCGCACCGCCATGTCCGCGCTGGCCACCGCCTTGCTGCTGCTGCACGCGGGCCTTTCCGTGCACGCCACGCCGCTGACCGCCGCCGCCGTGCTTGCGATGGGCGTGGTTCTGGTCGCGGTGCTCGCGTCCCGCCCCAGGGCAGCCTGCCCGCCACGCCTGCTGCTCTGCGCCGCCGCGCTGTGCACCATCCTCAGCGGCCTACTCGCCAACGCCGGCCTCCTGGCGGACGCCTGACCCGACGGCACACAGCGAATGGGCGCCGCACACATGTCTGGACATGTGTGCGGCGCCCAACCGCTGTGTGCGGTGGGGTTGTGGCCGGGGACTCAGTCCGGGTCGGGGGTGGGGAACAGCGGCGGGAGGAAGTGCAGCATCAGGGCGGACCAGACCACGTGGGTCAGCATCGGGGCGAGGACGCCGCCGCTGGCCTGGCGTTGCAGGCCGAAAAGGGTGCCGACGATCGCCGAGGCCAGCACCAGTGACGGGTTGCGGGTGACCACCGTGCTCAGCGAGTACAGCGCGGTCGACACCGCGACCGGGTGGCGGCCGCCGACCGCGTCATAGACCGCGCCTCGGAAGAACACCTCCTCGGCCGCGCCGTTCGCCAGCGTGGTGAACAGGATCTTGCCGGGCGAGCCGTGCTGGGCGAAACCGAGGATGGACGCGATCGCCCGGTTCAGCAGCGGGATGTGTTTGGCCACCCGCGCGCCAAGGTAGAACACCGCGAACGCGCCGACGCCGAGCAACACCGGCACCAGCACCGGCCGGCGCGGCCGGGTCGCCGCGCTGTCGGTCGCCGCGCTGTCGGTGGTGGTGCCGGTGGTGGTGCCGAGGTGGACCGGGCCGGAGGCGAGCGCGCCGCCGGTCCAGATGCCGGCCACGCCGAGGGTCTGGCGGTAGAAGCGCGAACTGCCCGGCGGGGCGGCCAGCGACGCGCCGAGCAGGCTCATGCCGGCCGCCGCCGTCACGCCGGTGACACCGCGCCGGCGCCGCAGCGCCGAATTCGCCGAGCGTTCGGAGCCGCTCATCAGGCCGGGACCGGGTCACGGCCGGCGCGGGCATGCTCGGCGAGGGCGGCCAGCACTGCGCGGTCGTAGCCCATCGGCTCGAACGGCACCAGCGAGCGGATGCTGTTGTCCCGGACCACCACCTCGTTGGCCATCGAGCCGAGCAGCGCACGGGCCGCCTGCACGTCCACGTCGGTGAGCAGCCACAACGCGGCACTCAGCCAGGCCGGTGTCAGCAGGCACCAGGACACCGGCGGGGTCAGCGCCAGCGAAAGCAGCGGCACCGGGACCACCGGCACCAGCCTGCCCTGCACCGCGGCGGCCCTGCGCATCATGTCGTTGTAGCTGAGCACGTCCGGCCCGCCGACGTCGTAGGCGCGCCCGGCCGCTTCCGGCGGCTCCAGCACGCCGATCAGGTACCGGACCACGTCGTCCACCGCGATGGGCTGGGTGCGGGTGCGGCCCCAGCTCGGCGTGATCAGCGCCGGCAGCCGTTCGACCAGTTGGCGGGTCATCTCCCAGGAAAGGCCGCCGTCGCCGACCACGATCCCGGCCCGCAGCGTGGTGACCGGTACGCCGCCGCGGCCGAGCAGCCGTTCCACCTCGCGGCGGCTGCGCAGGTGTTCGGACAGCTTGTCCTGGTCGTCGCCGAGGCCGCCGAGGTAGACGATTCGGCGCAGGCCCGCTTCGGCGGCGGCGCGGGCGAACGTCCGGGCGGCTGCCGCGTCCCGGCGGGCGAAATCCGGGTCGTCCAGCGAGTGGACCAGGTAGTAGGCGGCCTCGCAGCCGTCCAGCGCGGCGCGCACCGAGTCGGCGTCGTGCACGTCGCCGTAGGTCGCCTTCCCTGCGCCTCGGTAGTCGCCCGGCCGGCGGGTCATCGCGCGCACGGTGTAGCCGGCCTGCCGCAGCGCCGGGCACAACCGCCGGCCGACGAAGCCCGTCGCGCCGGTCACCAAGATCTGCACCATCGAGGCCTCTCCCCTGTAGAATTCGCCACCGGTATACCCCCGCGTACCGGCCGGGAACCGCGCCGTGCAGTGACTCACAACCGGGCCGTCACCCCTCAGCGGTGCACGCCGGGCGGAGCGGCACAGCGGAACACTAGACTTCGCGGCCGATCTTGTTGCGCGGCAAAGGGGATACCATGGCGAACGAGCACGGCGCGTCCGTTGGGCCGAAGCGGGCCGAGGGGACTGATGCGGACGACGAGTTGCCGGGGCAGGGGGGTGAGCACGAGGCGCCCGAGGGGGCTCCGGTGCATCCGCTGATCGACCTGACCCGGGATCCCACGCCCGGCAAGCCGGGCCATGCCCTCCCGGAGGACGAGGAGGAGAACGCAGAATGAGGGCCGGACGGTCGGCTCAGGCGTAGCCGAGCTTGCGGCTGCACGAGGGCCAGGCGTTCCAGCCCTGCGAGTGCTGCACCTTCTTCGCCACCGCGATCTGCTCGGCGCGGCTGGCCTGGTCGGCCGAGGTGGCGTACTGCTTGCCGCCGTAGGCGCGCCATGTCGAGTCGGTGAACTGCAGGCCGCCCTTGAAGCCGTTGCCGGTGTTGGCATCCCAGTTCTGGGTGCTCTCGCAGTGCGCCAGACTGTCCCAGCGGGCGTCCTTGGCGGTGGTCGGCGCGGCGCGCAGTGCCCTCGACCCGGCCCGCGACGCGGTGCGGGACGAGTGCTGCGCGACCGGCCGCACGTCCTCCTCGTCGGCGTTGTCCAGGTGTCGGTGGGTGTCCCGTCGCACCGAGAAACGCGAGCCGTCGTCCGAGTCCGAGGAACCGCGGTGCGCGGTGCCGTGCTGCATGCCGGTGTACGTGGGGTAGTCGGACGAGTTCGACGAGTCGTTGTCCGAAGAGGCCGGGGAGGCGAACGCGGTACCGGCGAGCGCCAGCGGCGCGGTCGTCATCAGGGTCAGCGCCCCGGCCTTGGTCAGGCGACGGCTGGTGTTCGTGGGCTTGCGGTGGCGACCAGGCATGGGCACTCCAAAAGGCGCGCCGGGAACCGGCGGTAAGGCGGTTGACTGGCCGGTTCGAGTTGGGGAGCGCGAACCGATGAGGGGTAGCGTAACCGAAACGAGATATCTTGCAACCCTCAGTAGGGGGTGTGTTACCGAGTGTCCCTGCTGGCGGTCGTGCAGACGCGGTGAGCGGTCCGTGACCAGTTGGTCACAGACCGGTACCAAGCGGGTTTCGAGGGCGAATCCGGTCAGGTCGAAGCAGCCGTGCCCGGGTCGACGTCGATGAGTAGGTCCAGGTCGCTGTCGACGTCAGCCGCGCCGTGGGCCACGGAACCGGACACCCGCACCTGGGCACCTCGTAGCGTGTTCTGTTCCGTACGGCCTAGTACTGCAGGGCCTGTTTCTCGCGCGAGAACTTCCGATCGGGGACCCTTCGGGCCCGCCTCCGCAAGTTCGGGCCTTCGGCCGAAAGAGCGCGCTTGTGCCCACCTCTAGGTGCCGCCACCAGGGTTCGGCCCCTTGGTTGCCGACATTCACAGCGCCGGCCTTCGCCGGAACTCCTCCGGAGCCTCGCAGGGGCGACTCGCCTTACCGGCCCTGCAGTACTAG
>DASYBQ010000247.1:0-4187 GCA_036500625.1 Pseudonocardia sp.
CCCGAGGGCTGGTCGCCTCGGCGGTCTGCCTGCTGCTGTCGTTCACCGGCCACGTACAGGCCGGCGGCGACTGCCCCGACCTTGGGCTACTGCTGGTGCTGGGCCTGTTGCTCACCGGGCTGCTCGTCACGCTGGCCGACCGCCGCCGGGGGCCGCTTGCCATCCTCGGGCTGGTCGGCGGGTCACAGCTGGCGCTGCACGCGTTGCTGCAGCTGCTGAGCCCTTCGCACCAGGCGGCGCCCATGCATTCGCCGGCCGGCGCGGGCGTGCACTCGTGGCTGATGGCCGGCGCGGGGATGCACCCGCTGCTGATGTTCGGCACGCACGCGCTGGCCAGCGTGGTCACCGCCGCGATACTGGCCGGCGCCGAGGCTGGCGTGTTCGCCGTGGCGGCCGCGCTGGTCAGGGTGCTGCCCCGGCCGCCGGCGCGGCTGCCGGCCACCCCTTCGGCGTCCGCCGCCCAGGCGTTGCGCACGCCGATCGACGAGCCGACCGACGCCCGCCCGCGCCGCCAGCTCGGCCGGCGGCTGTGCCGGCGCCGAGGGCCGCCAGGTGGGCTCCGCCCCGGCTGGGCGCTGGCCTGATCTCACCGGTCCTGGCCGGCCGCCGGCGGGTTCCCACTGACACTGCCGATTCTCGGCGGCACCGCTGGTGCCCTCTCGCGAGATTCGGTTCCCTTTCGCGCGGTCCCGCCGCGCTCCCGTACACCTGGAGAACACCCATGCACACACCCCATCCCCCGCCGCGTCGCGCCGGGCTGCGTCTCGGCGCGGTGGCGCTGGCCGCCGCGACCTTCACCCTGGCCGGCGCCGGCGTCGCCTCGGCCCACGTGACCGCGCAGCCGAACAGCGCCGAGAAGGGCAGCTACGCGAAGATCGCCTTCCGGGTGCCGTCCGAGAAACCCACAGCCGGCACGGTGAAACTGCAGGTCACCCTGCCCACCGACCACCCGGTCGCGTCGGTGCGCACCACCCCGATGCCGGGCTGGACCGCGCAGATCACCCCGGTCACGCTGAACCCGCCGGTCCAGGAGGGCAAGACCACAATCAGCCAGGCACCACACATCATCACCTGGACGGCGCAGCAGGGCACCCGGCTCGGCCCGACCGAGTTCGCCGACTTCGAGGTGTCGATGGGCGCACTGCCGGAGAACGCCGACGAGCTGGTGATGCCCGCGGTGCAGACCTACGACGACGGCAGCGTGGTCAACTGGGACCAGGTTGCCGCGCAGGGGGCCGACGAGCCGGAGCATCCCGCGCCGGTGCTGCACCTGGTCGCCAAATCCGGGAACGGCCACCACGACCTGGCCGGCGCGGAACACGGCTCGGCCACCTCGACCAGCTCCTCGGACGGTGACTCCGGCGGCTCCTCCGGCGAGGCGGACAACACCGCCCGCTGGTTGGGTGGCGTCGGGCTGGTGCTGGGCGCGCTTGGCCTCGGTCTCGGCGCCGGCGCGGTGGCGCGCACCCGGCGGCCCCGCCGATGAGCCGGCTGCTGCCCGGTGTGGCCGGGGTACGGCGCCATGCGCTGCGCCGGCAGCTGGTGATCTGGCTGCTGGCCGGCGCCGGGCTGCTGGCCGGCGCCGGTACCGCGTTCGCGCACGACGTGCTGACCAGCAGCGACCCACCGGACGGGGCCACATTGGCCGCCGGGCCGCGCACGGTGACCCTCACCTACGACCTGCCGGTGCAGGAGACGTTCAGCACGGTCACCGTGATCGGGCCGGACAGGCTGCACTACGAGGGCGGCCCGTCCACGGTGCACAGCAACACGGTCAGCGCGCCGGTCAACCCGCTCGGGCCGGCCGGCCGGTACACCATCGGCTACCGGATCGTGTCCGACGACGGTCACCCGGTCAGCGGCTCGGTCGGCTTCACCCTGACCGCGCCCGGCGGCGGGCACGGCAGCACCGGCGGGGCGGACAACACGGCCGCCTCCGGCACGGGCGGCTCGAGCTCGGGCAGCTCCGGCGGTATCCCGGCCTGGCCGTGGATCCTGGGCGGAGTGCTGCTGGTCGCCGCCGGCGCGACCATCGCGCTGCGACTCGGCAGGGGAGGCGGGGACTAAACCGCTCGTGAGTGCGTAGTGCCTGAACTCGGACATGCCCCAGGGCACTACGCACTCACGGCCCCTGGCCGAATAATTATGTGCGCCGCCAACGGGCGGGTCCCCTACAGTGGTGGACGCCTGAGATGACTCCACACTTGTTGGGGTAGGGGGAAACACACCGACAGCAATTCCTGGTGCCGCCGAAAGCGAGCCCGCGACCGGCCTTTCGGCTTATCTTTCCTGCCCTGGAGAGTCATGCTCAGCAATGGGGAGGGGACAATTCCATGACAGAAATTATCACACGGGCCTCGGCCCTCGACACACCCACGCCGCCGAACTGGGGCCTGACGAAGTTCCTCGATCCGATCCGGATTCCGCCGGTCATCGAGCCGCACTCCTGGTGGGGGCCCAGCGAGATCACCGTCAGGATGGTGCGCACCCAGGCGCGGCTGCACTCACAGCTGCCGCCGACCACGGTCTGGGCCTACGAGGGGCACTACCCCGGCCCGACCATCGAGGTGCGCAGCGGCCGGCCGCTGCGGGTGTCCTGGACCAACGAGATCGACGGCACCATGCCGCTGGTCGCGGTCCGAGGTCCGGTCGGTGACCGGCCGACCAGCCGGCCCGGCCAGGACCTCGACCGGCCCGGCTACGAGATCGTCGAAGGCGTCACCGAGCTGCCGTCCTGGACCGTGGTGCACCTGCACGGCGCCCGCACCAACGCCGGCAACGACGGCTGGGCGCACAACGCCACCCTGGCCGGCGGCTCGCAGCTGACCGAGTATCCGAACAAACAGCAGGCGATGCCGCTCTGGTACCACGACCACGCCATGGACATCACCCGGCTCAACGTGCACACCGGGCTGACCGGCATGTACCTGCTGCGTGATGCCGAGGAGGACGCGCTGGCGCTGCCCGGCGGCGCACACGAGGTGCCGCTCATCCTGGCCGACCGCAACCTCGACACCGACCCGAGTGGGCAGCTCACCGGGCAGCTGCTGTTCAAGGTGCCGTATGTGCCAGGCGGCCCGGACATCCCGTTCACCGGCCCGTTCAACCTGGTCAACGGGGTGATCTGGCCGCACATGGAGGTGGACGCCCGCTGGTACCGGTTCCGGCTGCTCAACGCATCGAACTCGCGGTTCTACCAGCTGCGCCTGGTGGACTCCGCCGGTACGCCGCGCGACGAGGCGGTCCGGCTGATCGGCACCGACGGCGGCCTGCTGCCGGCGCCGAGCCCGCTGCCGGCGGCGGGGCTCACCGTGGCGCCCGCCGAGCGGTTCGACCTGCTCGTCGACTTCAGCCAGTTCCGCGGCGAGCGGCTCCGGCTGACTAACGTCGACCCCGGCAACGCCGGGCCCGGCAGGGTCGAGCCCGACCTGATGGAGTTCCGGGTGCGCGACCGCGAGCGCCGCGACAGCTTCCAGCTGCCGGACACGCTGTCGCGTTCCTACGTCCGAATCCAGCACGGCACGACGCTGCCGGAGGACCACGAGCACGTCTGGGTGGCACTGCTGCTGAATGCCGACGGTCACCCGGAGATGTGGGACCTCGAACAGCTGCCGGACGGTGATCAGGGCCAGCCAGGCGAGAACGGGATCATCCAGGTCGAGGACCCGGCCACCACCCCGCCGACGCTGCGCACCTTCCGCCGGATCGGCGCCATGTTCGACGACGCGGTCGGGGTTTTCCTGCGGCACGACGGGTGGGCGGTGTGGAACGTCGTGCACGTGGCGAACGGCGGCCCGGCGCACCCGATCCACATTCACCTGACCGAGTTCCAGGCGTTGTTCCGGCGCACCTTCGCCACCACGTTCGACCAGGCGGCCGGGCGCACCACCGCGCCGATCCGCGGATTCACCGACGTGCCACTGGAAAAGTACGAGGAAGGCTGGAAGGACACGATTATCGTCAATCCCGGCCAATGGGTGAGCGTCGCCGGGCAGTTCGGCGGCGGCACCGGCGAGTTCATGTACCACTGCCACATCCTCGACCATGAGGACGAGGGCATGATGCGCCCGTTCATCGTGTCGCCGCCCGAGCTGGCCCCGTTCGAGATGCACCACGGCGGCGGCCACCATGCGCCTGGCGGCGCTCGTGAGTGATGAGTGACGCTATAGCGCTCCTCATCACTCACG
>DASYBQ010000248.1:0-16185 GCA_036500625.1 Pseudonocardia sp.
CCGTGAGTGTTGCGGGCGGCTATAGCCGCCGCAACACTCACGGCAAGGAGCACCGTGTCGCTGGACTGGGCCGAGGTGATGCGCCGCTACGACGGCGGGGCCACCATCCCGACGGTGGCCGGCGGCAAGACGCTGGAGATCACCGGTGTAGACCAGACCGGGGTGCACATCCGCAACCCGCTGTGGCGCGCCACTCTGGCGCGGGAACACCTGGAGAAGGCCGTCGAGCTGATCGAGACGGACCGGATGACCCGGCACGCCGGGCTGTTCGTCGAGGAGTACCGGGCGCTGGTCGCGGACGTGCGGGCCACCTCGGCGGCGCACCTGCTCAAGGACCTCGGTGTGCTCGACTAGCCATGGTCGACAACTCGCACGGGCTGCGCTACGAGCTGGCCGCCGCGGTGGCCCGTCGCGCGGTGCTGCACCGGTTGGCCCGCCTGGACGCCTCGGCGCGGGTGGTACCGCTGCGGGTAGTCGGGTTGGCGCTGCTGCCGGTCACCGCCGAACTGGCCGAGGGCTTCAACCCTGCCGCCCTGTGTGCGCTGCGACCCGGCGGGCCGGCGGCAAGCGGCGCCGCCACGGCGGGCATGCTGACCGGCCCGGAGTCGGGTTTCACCGTGCTCACCCCGCATCTGCTCGCACTGTTCGAGCTCGGCTCGCACGTCGGCCCGATCGCCTACCTCGAAGCGGACTACCTCGGCAGGGACGGCTGGCAGTCGGCCGCGGTCTGGCGGGGCGGCCGGCTGGTCCTGGGGCCGCTGCTGCTGGGCCGGCACGAGGTGTTCTGCCCCGACACCGCGCCCATCTCGGTCGCGCTGCGCACGCTGGGCGTCACAGCGGCCGGCCGCCGCGACGAGTTCGTGGTGGCGGGGCTCGACCGCTGCCGCTCGACCGCGCAGTGGGCGCGGGAACAGGAACAGGACTGACATGACACTGGACTGGTCGGCGGTGCGGGACCGGTACGCCACCGAGGTGAGCCTCGCGCCACTGGCCGGCAACTCGCGGCTGACCGCGGTGCTGATCGACGGCGACACGATCCGGGTGCGGCAGAAGCTCTGGCAGCTGCTGCTGACCCGGAGCGACCTGGACACCGCCGCCGAGCTGCTCGACCAGGTGCCAAGGCCGGTCACCCCGGTGCAGTTCGCCGAGCGTCTGCGCGCCCATTACACCAGCACCACCGAGTGCTCCCGGATACCCAACGTGTCCGCCGTCATCCTGACCGACCTCGGCCTGCTCAGCCGGTGACGTCGCGGCCGATCAGCTGCCGCGCGATGATCCACTGCTGCAGCTCGTTGGCGCCCTCGAAGATCTCCAGGATCTTCGCGTCCCGGTACATCTCCTCCAGCCGGACCGACTCGCCGCTCTCCGAGACCTGGCGGGCGAAGCCGACCGCGCCGTGGATCTGGACCGCCTCCCGGACCAGATCGTTGGCCAGCCGGGTGCCGTAGGCCTTGGCCATCGCGGCCTCGGGTTCCGCCGACCGGTCGCCACGGTCCAGCAGCGTGGCGGCCTTCTGGTACAGCGTGCGGGCGCACTCGATCTCGGTGGCGCGCTGGGCCATGGTGAACTGCCAGTGCTGCATCGCGCCGAGCGGGCCGCCGAACACCTGCCTGGTGCGCAGCCGTTGCACGGCGAGGTCCAGCGCGGCCTGCGCGACACCGACCCCCGCCGCGCCGATACCGATCCGGCCCCTGACCAGCGCGGACAGTGCCACGCCCAGTCCGCCGCCCCTCGTGCCGAGCACGTTCTCGGCCGGCACGTGCACCTCGTCCAGCACGATGTCGGCGGTGATCTGGCCTCGGTGGCCCATCTTGAGGTCCGGCCGGCCGATACGGACACCCGGGGAGCGCAGGTCGACCAGCAACATGGTGGCCCGGTCGGTGTGCCCGGCCCGGCACAACATGGACACCCAGCCGGCCACGACGCTGTTGGTGATCCACCGCTTGCGGCCGGTGACGACGAAGCCGTCTTCGGTCTCGTGCGCGATGGTCTGCATCCGCTCGGCGGTCAGGTCGGAGCTGGTGTCCGGCTCGGTGGTGGCGAAGGAGAACGCGGTCTGCCCGCTGGTCAGCTCGGGGATCAGCCGAGCGCGCAGCTCGTCGCCGGCGAAGGTCAACGTCTGGGGCACCAGGATGCACTGCCCGTCGTACACGCCGGCCATCGAGGAGGAGTGGTAGGCGATCTCCTCGGTGACGGTGCAGGTGCCGAGCATCGGGTGCGCCAGACCCCGGCCGAAGTCGGTGCCGAACGGGACGGTGAACAGCCCTTCCTCGGCCAGGCCTCGGAACGCCTCCCACGGGAAGCTGTCCGCCGACTCTTCCCGCTGCCCGATGTCCCGCGCGAACGGCACGAGCCGCTTCTCCACGGCAGCCCTGGCCTCGGCACGCAGTGTGACGATCTCCTCGGGCAGCCACACGTCGTGGGCCATCCGGTCCTGGGATCTGGGCGGCGCGGTATCCATCAACGCTCCTTCGCCGGGATTCGGCTGACTCTACAGTCGGCCATGGGATGGTGCGGCCTTCGTGCGCGCGGACACCGCACCCACCCGTGCTACCCGATGCAGGTCGTCACGCACGCACCGACCTCACCGGGCCCTTCGGTTCCCTCTGTCGGCCTCGCTGAGGGGTTCGTCCGCCGAGGCCTTCGAGTGGCCGCGAAATAAGGTGAGGCTCGCCTTTCTCGTGCCGCTCGGCCGGGGCGGTGCGGGCATTCGGCACGGCATCGCCGGATGGCATGCGTTAGGTGCGGGTAGCAATGCCCGCGACTCCTACCCGCCCGATTGCGGCGAAGTTGATTTATCTTAGTTCGGCGAATACCTCGCATTGTGTCGCGTTCTGTCGGGGCCAGATACTGTTGCGCCGATGCCTGGACCGTAATGCGCGAGAGCCGGCGCGTTTGGCGGCCAAAATGTCGGAACTGAATCTTCGACAGCGACCGGGTGGTGACTGACGGTCGCGGTTGTCGCCGACGGAGTCGTCGCGTCATTCGCCAGCACTCGACCCTGGGTCGACACGCCGCCGAAGGACGCATTGACCCTGGTCAGTCGGGGTGATATAGAGAACTGCGAAGAAGCGGCCAATGGGCCGGACGGTGGGAATCGGTGGGCGATCGGAGCCCGTCGGAGCGCCAGGCTGTTCGGTCCCGTCATTTGTGGCGTGCTGTTTGTGACCACAAAGTGATCGTGGAGAGGGACTGGAGAGGGGTGGCTGTGGCCGAGGTGCTGAAGATTGAGTGCAACGATACGACCAGCCCGGCCCGGCTCATCGTGTCCGGCGAGGTCGACCTGTGCACGATCGACCAGTTCGCCGTCGCACTCTCCGACGTCGCCGCACGCCATTCGCGTATCCTCATTGACCTTACGGAGGTCGACTTCTTGGCCTGCGTCGGGATCGACGTGCTATATAATTATACTAATTTGATGACCGCAGTACTCGTCCGGCGTGGCAGCATTACCGCTCGGGCGCTGGCGCTGTGCGACTTCGGTGCACTGGTCGCGGTGCACCGGGCCGATCCGCCCCGCCGATCCGTGGGCCGGTCGCGCTTCGGCGCCCCGTCGGGCCGGCCCGCCCAGCCCAGTGCGTCCCCGGCCTGACGCCGCCCGCCGGCCGCCACCTCGGTTGTGCCGACGCCGTGCGCTGCCGGCGTCGCGGAGGCCAGGTGACCGGCTCGGCATCTGACCGGATTACACCGCGGTAGTTCACGGACGTGCGCAAATCCGGGTTTTCGACTGCCGCTCCGATAACGTGATTGCGAAGTGAAGTACGTTGCCCTGTGTTGCTGTTGCGCGGGCCAAAATTGGCACACCGTAATCGTCAGAGCGTGCCGCGCGCCTATACTCGGCCGGAGCCCGGCCTGAGCGGCGCCGCCCATCGGGGTTGGCCACCTAGATTTATCCGTTCATTAACTTTGACGATGTATAACAGCTCTCCCGTGCTGGATCGTAGGAAGTCGAGTGGCTACGCTGCTTACGATTCTGCACGTGCGGACGAACAGATGAGGGTGCGAATCGGTGATGGTAGACGGAGGAGTGGTGAACGGACGCCATCGGGTGCCTTTCGCCACTGACGACGAGACATCCACCGCGGCCGCGCCTGGCGCGGACCACGAGAGTGAACCGTCCTTCACACGCCGAGCGGTACGTGTGCTGGTGCGGCCGAGCTCGATCAGGGACAAGCTCCGTCGCATCCTGATGGTCTCGCTGGTCCTGGTCCTCGTGCTGGTCGGGCTCATCGTCAGCGAGCAGTTCAGCCTGTACCGCAACGCGCAGAACACGTCGCGGATCGTGAACGTGACGCGCGAGGTGCAGGAGCTGGTGCACTCGCTGCAGAAGGAGCGCGGCCTGACCAACGGCCTGCTCGGCGGGAGCGCCTACTACCAGGCGTCGGTCAGCGCGCAGCGGATGAAGAGCGATGCCGCGCTGGTCGCGTTGAACGGCGTCATCGACGACCCCGCCGCATCGGGCACCGCCGGCCCCGAGGTGCGCGACGCCCTCGGCAAGCTGGTCGATCTGAGCAGCGTGCGCGAGGCGGTGGACAGTGGCCAGGTGCGGGCCGGCGACGTGTTCGCCTTCTACACCGAAGCCACCCGGGCACTGAACGACCTGGACCTCGGCCTCGACCAGGCCCAGGACGCCAGCCTGCGGCACGGCCTGCAGGCGCTCTACGCGCTCGGTGACGTCAAGGACTACACCGACTGGGAACGCGGACTGCTCAACGGGGTGTTCTCCGCCAACACCTTCCAGCCCGGCCAGTACCCACTCTTCGCCGAGATCCGGGCCAACCGGCAGAACGCGCTCGCGTCGTTCGACCACTTCGCCACCCCGGCGCAGCGCCAGGCGGTGGAGACGGTGCTGCACTCGCGGGTGGCCACCATGGCGGACGGCACCGAGCAGATCGCGGTGCAGAGCGTGGCCGGCCCGCTGACCCAGCGCGTCGACGCACAGAACCACTGGTGGGACCAGACCACCCTGGTCATCAACGACCTGCGCACCGCGCAGCAGTCGGTCGGTGACGATGTCGCCGCGCGGGCCGAGCAGCTGCAGGCCGACGCGCTGCGTGGACTGGGCCTGTTCCTGCTGCTGGGCCTGGTGGCGCTGGGTCTGGAGGTGGCGTTGGTGATCGGGACGCTGCGCTCCATCATCGGCCCGCTGTCCACGCTGGCCTCGCACGCCGATGACGTGGCGACCACCAGGCTGCCGGAGGCGGTCGCCGCGCTGGAGAACTCCACCGACGACGAGGTCAAGGCGCCCAAGCCGACGGTGCTCTCCGTCTCGCGGCACGCCGGCACCGAGATCCGGCAGGTCGGCCACGCCCTTGGCCGGTTGCAGAACACCGCGCTGGCGCTGGCCAGCGAGCAGGCGATGATCCGGCGCAACACCACGGTCTCGCTGGCCAACCTCGGCCGGCGGAACCAGAACCTGGTGCGCAGGCAGCTCGGCCTGATCAGCGACTTCGAGCGCGAGGAGCTGGACCCCTCGGCGCTGGCCAACATGTTCGAGCTGGACCACCTGGCCACCCGCATGCGACGCAACGCGGAGAGCCTGCTGGTGCTGGTCGACGAGTCCAGCCCCCGGCCGTGGTCCAAGCCGCTGCCGATCGTCGACGTGGTCCGCGCGGCGATCTCCGAGGTCGAGGACTACCGCCGGGTGTCGCTGAAGCGGGTCGACGACGTCTACGTCGCCGGCGCGGTGGTCACCGAGCTCGCGCACATGCTCGCCGAACTGGTGGAGAACGGGCTCTCGTTCTCCCCGCCGGACGTCGAGGTCGAGATCTACGGCCGCCGGATCGGCAACCGCTACACCATCGCGGTGGTCGACCACGGCGCTGGGATGCACAGCGACGCGCTGGTCAGGGCGAACGCCCGGTTGCACGACGAGGAGAACTTCCTGGTCGCGCCGACCAAGTTCCTCGGCCACTACGTGGTCGGCCGGCTGGCAAGGCGCCTCGGCGTCGACGTGAACCTGGCACCGGCGCCGATCACCGGAATCACCGCCCGGCTGGTGCTGCCGCCGGAGATGCTCACCGACTCGCCCAACGCGCGGGTCAGCAAGGACCCCCAGCAGTCGCAGCGCCCCGGCGTGAACGGGCAGCAACTCGCCGCCGAAGCGCCGGCCCAGCGCCACGCCGAGGACGCGCCGGCCCAGCGCGACCGCGCCGAAGCACCGGCCCAGCAGGGCGAGCCGGCCGGCCGGCCGGGCGGGTCGCGCCCGAGCTGGGCGTGGTCCGTGCCGGCCGACGGCGCCCCGACCCCGGCGGCCCAACGGCCGAGGCACAGCAACACCGCTCAGCGGCCCGAGCGGGCGCCGGTGCACAACTCCGGCCAGCGGCCCGACCGGGAGCCGGCGGACCAGCAGGACCAGCAGCACCGGTCCGAGGAGGCCGCTCGGCAGCACGAGTCGCTCACCCCGCCGCTCAACCAGCGGGTCCGGGTGGACGTGCGCAACGAGCGCACCCGCAACGGCCTGGTGAAGCGGCAGGCGAAGACCACCCGCCCACAGCGGGTCGCGGCCGCGGCCCGGCCGCCGAGCGCGCACGCCCGTACGGCGTCCGAGACGCCGGCGAAGGACCGCACGCCGAGCGACATCAGCGCGATGCTGTCCAACTACCGGGCCGGGCACCAGCGCGGGGCACACGCCGGCGGGCCCAGCAACGACACGGGCCGGTTCCCCGCGATCCGCCCGGCAAGCGGCCCATCCGCTCCGCCGTCGGGTCGCCCGGCCGGTGGCCCGCCGGCTCCGTCTTCTCCGGGGGGTCCGGGACAGCACTCGGGTCGCCCGGCCGGTGGTCCGCGGGATGCACCGGCTCTGCCGCCCTCGGGGCGCCCGGCGGATGGCTCACGGCTCCCGGGTGGTGCAGGACAACAGCAGCCGGGTCGCCCGGGCAGCGGTTCGCCTCCCGGCGGTGGGTCTCGCCCGCAGCCCGCGGGTGGCCAGCCGCCCTCGGGGCGTCCTGCGGGTGGCCCGCCGCCCGCCGGTGGCCCCGGCTCCGGGGCGACGGGTGCCACTCGACCGGCGCCGGTTGGTCCGATAGGTGGATCAGCGGGCCCACAATCGGGTCGATCACCGGCCGGTCCGCCGCCGGCGGGCCCACAATCGGGTCGGTCGTCTGTCCCGCCGCCGGCCGGCGGACCGGCAGCCAGGCCGGCACCGCCACTGGCGAGCAGGCCGGACAGCACACCGGCCGGCTCGCCGAGTCCGGACCAGTCGACCGAGGAGCCGCCCCGCCCGAACGCCACGCCGGAGCCGGCGCGGCGAGCGGGCGAACCGGCCGGCGAACCGGGCGGCACGCCAGTCGATGACCAAGCAACCGATCGGGAAACTCAACCGACCTCCCAGGGAGGATCGAAGTGACCGCCGAGCCAGTCGCCGATCCGCGCAGTTTCAACTGGCTGATCAGCAAGTTCGTCCGGGGCACGGACGGTGTCCGGGACGCCGTGGTGGTGTCCTCGGACGGCTTGTTGATCGCCACCTCCGAAGGTCTCGACCGGGACTCGGCGGACCGTCTGGCCGCCCTTGTCTCCGGTCTGGCCAGCCTTTCCCGCAGTGCCTCCCGGTACTACGACTTCGACGGGCTGCGGTTGATCATGATTGAGATGAAGCGGGGCTTCCTGCTCGTCTCGATGATCGCCGACGGCAGCTGCATCGCGGTGCTCGCCAACCAGAACTGCGACATCGGGCTGATCGGCTACGAGATCGCGGTACTCGTCGAACGCGCCGGCGACCTACTCACCCCGGCGCTGATCTCCGAGCTGAGGGAAGCGCTGGCACAATGACTCAGCCACCGTCGTCGCCGGGTGACCCGACCGCCCCCCGGGGCGAGTCGCGCTCCTGGCTGCGGCCCTGGATCGAGCCCGGCGCGCAGCCGCCGCCTCCTAGGCCACCCGGCCCGCCGGCCCGCCGGCCCGCCGGTGGTCGAGCGGCAGACACGACGAACGAGGCGGACGCCTCACTGGTACGCCCGTTCATCGTGACCGGCGGTCGCACCCGGCCGCTGCACAGCGGGCTGCGGCTGGAGACCATGCTGGTCGCCGCGCCGGGCGCGGAGTCGGCGAAGCTGCAGTTCGAGCAGCGGCGAATCATCGACATGACCCGCAGGGCGGTCTCGCTCGCCGAGGTCGCCGCCGGGCTGGCCATGCCGGTCGGCGTGGTCCGTGTGCTGGTCTCCGACCTCTACTACGCAAACCTCATCAAGCTTGTCGAACCGCACGTGTTGTCGGTCGACGTCATCGAAAGGATCCGTGACCTTGTTCGGGCGCTTTGAGTACCCCGGCAGTCCGGCGACCGCGGCGCCTCCCGCATCGGTCAAGATGGTCGTCAGCGGCGGCTTCGGGGTCGGCAAGACCACCTTCATCGGCGCGATCTCCGAGATCGAGCCGCTGGTCACCGAGGCAGCCATGACCGACCTGTCGTCGAACGTGGACGACACGAGGCTGCTGACCGAGAAGTCCTCCACCACGGTGGCACTGGACTTCGGCCGGATCACGCTGGACAAGACGATGGTGCTGTACCTGTTCGGCACCCCGGGGCAGGACCGGTTCACCTTCCTGTGGGACGACCTCTCGGAGGGTTCGCTCGGCGCGGTGATCCTCGCCGACACCCGGCGCATCGAGGACTGCTACCCGGTGCTGGACTACTTCGAGGATCGCGCTGAGCCGTTCGTGGTCGCGGTGAACGAGTTCGACGGAGCCGAGAACTTCGACCTCGAAGAGGTCCGCGAGGCGCTCGGGGTGAGCGAGTCGGTGACGCTGGTGAACTGCGATGCGCGCAGCCGGGAGTCGGTCAAGACCGTACTGGTGGCGTTACTCGACCAAGTCCTGACGAGTCGGCTGGCCAACACCCAGGCCTGAGTTCACCCCGCCCTTCATCCAACTTCTCGGAAGGAAATCGATGGACGAGACCCGGCTTCCGTCAGCCTTGCGCCGGCCGATGCAACGGCGCGGCTTTCTCGGTGTGACGCTGGGCGGTGCCGCCCTGGCCGTCGCCGGTGGCGGCCTGATGACCGCGTGCGGCGGTTCGTCGCCAGGGCCGGGTTCCAGCAAGGTGGGGCTGCAGCTGAACTACCTGAAGAACGTCCAGTTCGCGGGCAGCCTTGTGGCCGACGACCGGGGCTTCTACAAGGCAGGCGGACTCGATGTAGAGCTGCTGGCCGGTGGGCCGAGCACCGCGGTGGAGACGGTGGTGCAGAGCGGCAAGGCGCTGGTGGGTATCACGCACACCGCGCAGGCGGTGAATGCGATCAACAACGGCGCCGACCTGCAGATCATTGGGGCGGGCTACCAGAAGAACCCGTTCTGTGTGGTGTCCACCGCGGAAAAGCCGATCAGGACGCCGCAGGACATGATCGGCAAGAAGATCGGCGTCTCGGACACCAACACGCCGGTGTGGCAGGCGTTCCTTGCGGCGAACAGTATCGCGCCGTCGTCGCTGCAGGTGGTGAAGATTCAGTTCGACCCGACGCCGCTCGCCACCGGCGAGGTGGACGGCTTCATGGCGTTCTACACCAACGAGCCGGTCGTGCTGGAGATCATGGGCATCCCGGCGAGCACCTTCCAGTTCGGCGACTTCAACTACCCGCTGCTGGAGGATGTGTACATCACCAAGGGCGCCACGCTGAAGGATCCGGCACAGCGGGCCAAGGTGGTTGCGCTGATGAAGGCCGAGGCGCAGGGCTGGCAGGCCGCGGTGGCCGACCCGAACGAGTCGGCCCGGCTCGCGGTGACCAAGTACGGCGCCGACCTCAAGCTGGACCAGACCCAGCAGGTGCGCCAGGCGCAGGCGCAGAACGCACTGGTCGTCGATGCGGACACCAAGGCGCACGGCCTGTTCTGGATGACCGACAAGAAGATCAGCGACTGTTCGCGCTCGCTGGCTCTCGGCGGCGCGAAGGCGACCCCGGCCATGTTCACCACCGATGTCCTGCAACAGGTGTACCAGGGCAAGTCAACGGTGTGACGAAGACCGACCCGGTACGCCGAGGTGTGAGGGCCGGCTGAAAGGACGTGCTATGCACGACGCACCGGCGGTGCGGAGCGGCGAGGCGCTGGGCGGTTACGCCCGCACCGCACGGGGCGCCACCGCGATCACCGACGGCGCCGACAACCCGAGCGGGGCAGCCGTGTCGGTCGGTGACGGTGTGCACGCCCGGCAGGTGACCAAGCGGTTCGCCACCCGCGCCGGGCACGTCGACGCACTGTCCGGGGTGGACCTCTCCGCACCGCAGGGCGGCTTCCTCGCCCTGCTGGGACCGTCGGGCTGCGGCAAGTCCACCATGCTGCGGATCCTCGCCGACCTGGACCAACCCACCGCCGGGGAGGTGCTGGTGCACGGTGAGGCACCGTCGGCGGCGCGGCGCGCGCACCACATCGGCGTGGCGTTCCAGGACCCGGCCCTGCTGCCATGGCGCAGCGTCATCGACAACATCAAGCTGCCGCTGCAGGCCGCCGGCCGGCCGGTGGACGCCGCTGTGATCGACGAGCTGGTCGAGCTGATCGGGCTCGGCGGCTTCGCGGGGGCAAAGCCGGCGCAGCTGTCCGGCGGCATGCGCCAGCGCGTAGCGATCGCCAGGGCGCTGGTACACCAGCCCCGGGTGCTGCTGCTGGACGAGCCGTTCGGCGCGCTCGACGAGATGACCCGGCGGCGGCTGAACCTGGAGCTGCTGCGGGTGTGGACGCAGCACGTCACCACCACGCTGCTGGTCACCCACTCGGTGAGCGAGGCGGTGTTCCTCGCCGACGAGGTCGCGGTGATGGCGCCTCGGCCAGGCCGGGTGGTGCGCCGAATGCGTGTCACGCTGCCCCGGCCGCGCACCGTGCAGATGCTGCGCACGCCGGAGTTCCACGCGATGTGTGACGAGCTGACCCAGGAACTGCTCGGCGGAGCCTCGGCGGGGCACCCGGCCCCTGGTAACGGCGGATGACTCTGACCGCTCAGGCCACCGAGGAGCGTGCGACGGCCGCCCGATCGATGGATCGCCCGCCGCGCGGGTTGCTGGGCACCCGGTGGTTCCCGGCCGTGCTCGGCGTGCTGGTGCTTCTGGGCTGCTGGTCGCTCGCCGCTCTGCTCGGTGGCACCTCGCGGCACGTCATCCCGCAGCCCTTCGCCGTGCTGCGCACGATGGTCGCCGACGGCTTCTACTCCGACAACCTGCTGACCACCGGGTGGGAGGCACTGCGCGGCTTCGTCATCGGCAACGTGCTGGCACTGCTGCTCGCCGGCCTGTGCCTGCTGCTGCCCGGCGCGCAGCGCACCCTCACCCGGCTGGCGGCGGCGAGCTACTGCGCACCGGCGGTCGCCATCGGGCCGGTGCTGGCGGTGATCCTGGACCCCGACCAGGCAAAGGTGATCATCTCCGCGCTGTCGGTGCTGTTCACCACCATGCTCGGTGCCGTGCTCGGCCTTTCCAGCGCGCCCAACTCGGCGTTGGAGCTGGTGCACGTCACCGGCGGCAGCCCGCTGTTCGCGCTGCTGCGCATCCGGCTGCGCGCCGCGGTGCCTGCGGTGCTGGCCGCCATCGGCCTCTCGGTGCCGGCCGCGCTGCTCGGCGCGATCGTCGGGGAGTACCTCGGCGGCGACCGGGGTCTCGGTGTGGCCCTTGTCCAGGCCCAGTTGGCGCTGCAGGTGCCCCGGACCTGGGCGTTGGCGCTGCTGACCACCGGCGTCGCCGGGTTGGCATACCTGGTCATCTCGCTGCTCGGGCGCCGGCTGCGGTTCGTCGCGGTGACCAGCGAACTGGTCGGCACCGACCCGACCCGGCGGACCGACCTTGGCACCGCACGGCGGCCGCTGGCCGGCCGGCTCGCCACCGGCGCGGTCCGTTCAGTGGCGATCGTGTCGGGCACCTGCCTGGTGTGGTGGCTGCTGCTCAAGATGCTCGGCCTCGACCCGTACCTGGCGAAGACCCCGTTGGATGTGCTCCGCTACCTGTTCTTCGACGCGGGCGCCTCGGCGCACCGCGCGGCGGTCGGCCAGGGCCTGCTCATCACGCTGCGCGACGCCTTCGGCGGGTACCTGGTCGGCACGGTGCTCGCCGTGCTGCTCGCGGTGCTGATGCTCAGCTCGCGGTTCGCCGAGTCGATGTTCCTGCCGGTGGCGCTCGCGCTGCGGTCGGTCCCGCTGGTCGCGATGACGCCGCTGGTGGCGCTGGTGTTCGGCAGGGGCCTGCTCGGCGTGACCGCGCTTGCCACCACCATCACCGTGGTGCCCACGCTGGTCAACCTGGTCGCCGCGCTGCGTGAGGTGCCCGCGCCGGCCACCGACCTGCTACGCGCCTACGCGGTGAGCTGGCCGAGGGCGATGTTCACCGTCCGGCTGTACTACGCGCTGCCCGCGCTGGCGATGAGCGCCCGCGTCGCGATACCCGGCGCGCTGCTGGGCGCCACCCTCGCCGAGTTCCTGATCACCGGCGAGGGCCTCGGCCGGCTCATCGCGCTGTCCACCATCAACTCCGACTTCCAGACCCTGTGGGCCGCCGTCGTCGTGGTCACCGCGGTGTCGGTGGTGCTGTTCGGCGCGCTGACCTGGCTGGAGACCACCGCCCTCCGCCGCCTCGCCGGGTAGCCTGGTCCGTTGCCCAGACCACGCAAGTGGCTATAGTCGATAGCGATCTTGCGAAGGGGTCTCCGAATGGGTGACGGCTGGCACCAGCAACCCGCGGGGCGGCCGGCGTTGCCCGAAAACTACTTCCAGAAGCCGTCGCCGGCCCGGATGTGGAACTACCTGCAGGGCGGCAAGGACAACTACCCGCTGGACCGGTCCGCCGGTGACGCGATGGCGGCGGCCCAGCCGGACAGTTTCTACCTGGCTCGCCAGGCCCGCCGGTTCCTGTCCAGGGCGGTCCGGTCGGTGGCCGTCGAGGCTGGGGTTCGGCAGTTCCTGGATCTGGGTTGCGGTTTGCCCGCGCCGCGGGGCCTTGACAATGTGCATGAAGTCGCCCAGAGCGCTCACCCGGACGCGAGGGTCGTGTACGTCGACAACGACAGGGTGGTCCTCGCGCATGCCGAGGCGCTGCTGACCCCGTTGACGCCCGCGGGCCGCTGTGCCTATATCGAGGCCGATGTGCACGATGTGCGGCCCATCCTCGTCCGGGCTGGCGAGACGCTGGACTTCACCCGGCCGATCGGGGTGATCATGATCGGGATTCTGGGCCATGTCGCCGATTTCGACGAAGCCCTCGGGCTTGTCGACGAGGTGATGGGCGCGGCATCGGCGGGCAGTTGCCTCGTCGTGGGTGACGGCGTCGATGACGACAGCGCTATGCGGCAGGGAATCGCCCGGCGTAACGAGAGCGGGATCGCGCCGTACCACCTGCGCACCGTCGAGCAGTTCCAGAGTTATTTCCGCGGTCTGGAACTGCTGCGGCCGGGCATCGTGCCGGTCACCCTGTGGCGGCCCGAGCCCACCGAGGTCGGCGCCGCGCGGCCGGTCCCCAGCTCCGCCGGTGTGGCGCGCAAGGCCGCCTGAACCCCGATCTTGTGGCCCGGACCACGCGAGTCGCTATAGTTTATAGCAATCTTTGCGCGGGGGCCTCCGAATGGGTGATGACTGGTACCACCAACCCGCCGGTCGGTCGGCACTGCCGGACAACTACTTCCAGAAGCCGTCGCCGGCCCGGATGTGGAACTACCTGCAGGGCGGCAGGGACAACTACGCGCTGGACCGGTCCATCGGCGACCTGATCGCGTCGTGCTACCCGGACATGTTCTACCTGGCCCGCCAGGCCCGCGAGTTCCTCCCCCGGACGGTCCGGGTGCAGGCGACCATCGACACGTTGGCACCGATCCTGTCCAGATCGGGCGGGAACGTCCGGCCGGGTCTGGCAGCCGCCGACATCGCCACCAACCAGTTCCTGGACCCTTCGATCCGACTGAGGTGAGCTGTCCGATTCTGCGACAGTCGGGGGCCGGTGCGGTGGCTAGCTTCACGGAGAGGATGCGGCCGCCGGCCGGGTCCCTCCGACCGACGGAGGTTGCGATGAAGGCGCTGGTCTACCACGGTCCCGGGGAAAAGTCCTGGCAGGACGTGCCGGACGCCCGGGTGCGGGAGTCGACCGATGTGGTGGCCCGGGTGGACACCACCACGATCTGCGGCACCGACCTGCACATCCTGGCCGGTGATGTGCCCGCCGTGACCGAAGGGCGCATCCTCGGCCACGAGGCGGTCGGCACGGTCACCGAGGTCGGCGACGCGGTGCGGGGCTTCGCGGTCGGCGACCGGGTGTTGGTGCCGGCGATCACCCAGTGCGGCCGCTGCGAGTACTGCCAGCGCGGCATGCCCTCGCACTGCCAGACCGTCGGCGGCATCGGCTGGATCTTCGGCCACCTGATCGACGGCACCCAGGCCGAGTCGGTGCGGGTGCCCTACGCGGACACGTCGCTGCACGCGGTGCCGGACTCGGTGAGCAACGAGCAGGCGATCTTCCTGGCCGACGCGCTGCCCACCGGCTACGAGGTCGGCGTGCTGGCCGGGCGGGTGCGCCCCGGTGACACCGTGGCGGTCATCGGCGCCGGCGCGGTCGGGCTGTCCGCGGTACTGACCACCGGGCTGTGGGGTGCCTCGAAGGTCATCGCTGTCGACTCCGACAAGTTCCGCCTGCAGACCGCGCTGGACTTCGGCGCCACCGACGTGGTCGAGGCCGGCGCCGACGTGGTGTCCGACGTGGTCGGGCTGACCGACGGCCTCGGCGTGGACGTGTCCATCGAGGCGGTCGGCCACCCGGAGACGCTGCGCACCGCCGCCGCGGTGGTCCGGCCCGGCGGCACCATCGCCAACATCGGCGTGCACGGCGTGCCGGTGGAGCTGCCCATGCAGGACATGTGGATCCAGAACATCACGCTGACCATGGGCCTGGTGGACACCGTGTCGATCCCCACCCTGTTGAAGATGGTGGGCAGCGGGCGGATCCCGGCGGAGAAGATGGGTACCCACACGTTCACCTTCGACCAGATCGACCAGGCCTACGACGTCTTCGCGAACGCCGCCGCCAACTCCGCCCTCAAAGTGATCATCACCGGCTCGTAGTCTGCGGCACCATTGTAGCACCAATTGTGCTACAATGGTGGATGTGGAACGTATCGGGATTCGCGAACTTCGGCAGAACGCGTCGCGTTACCTCGCCCTGGTGAAGTCGGGCGAGACCGTGGAGGTGACCGAGCGGGGTGAGCTGGTCGCCCTGCTGGTGCCTCCGCAACGCTCCCACAGCGCAAGGGATCGGCTGATCGCCGAGGGGAAGCTGATCCCGGCGGCCGACCCGACCGGACGCGCACGGTCGCCGCACCCCGTGGTGGTCGAAGGGGCGCCCAGCAACCAGGAGTTGCTCGACGCCCAACGCGAGGATCGGTTGTGATCTATCTGGACTCCTCAGCGCTGATGAAGTTGGTCCGCCAGGAAGAGGAGACCGAGGCGCTGCGCTCCTGGCTCACCCAGCGCCCGGAGCAGCCAATGGTCACCAGTGAGCTGGGCCGGGTCGAGGTCCTGCGGGCGGCTCGCCGGATCGATGGTCGGGCGCTGGCGGAGGCCCGCGCGGTCCTCGGCGACGTCGACCTGGTCCCGTTGCGCGGCGCGGTGCTCGATCTCGCCTCCGACATCGGCCAGCCGCTCGTGCGCACCCTCGATGCGCTGCACCTGGCCTCAGCGATCTTGCTCAGCAACGAACTCACCGCGTTCGTTTCCTACGATCACCGGCTCGCCGCCGCCGCCGAGGCCGCCGGCCTATGTGTCGCCACACCCGGCCAGGTCATCGGGCAGCCAGCCAAGGGTGCTCATGGAGGGCCCGCCAGGCCAGGTGCCACGGAAAGAAGCTGATGTATTGCTCACCGGTCCCAGGATCGTGCTGTTTGTATACGTCGTCACCTACCAGTACCTGGACGCCCCAATCAGACAGGTTCCGGATGGCTTCTTGGACGGCAGGAAAGCCAATCTGTGCCCAGTTGGAAAACGGCACGGCTACTACGGGCTGACGTTTACCAACTGCTTCGACGAGGAGGCCGAGCGCGAGGGTATCGGAGATTCCGGCAGCCCACTTTGCCAAGGAGTTGCAGGTTATTGGAGCTACGGAGCATTATTCAAAACCCCAGCTGATCGAGAAGAAGAACAAGGCGCGGGCAGCGTCGAACGCGTCGTTGTAGGTTGCATATGGTCGACGGTAGTCGGTGTGGAGAATACGCCATGACTTAAAGTGTGCGATGAGTCTT
>DASYBQ010000249.1:0-7140 GCA_036500625.1 Pseudonocardia sp.
TTCAGCCGCGGTTCTCGGTGCGGCCGGGGTTGACCGGGTTGTGGCAGGTGTCGGGTCGTTCGACGATGGGCACGTTGGAGATGCTGCACCTGGATCTGACCTATGTGCGCACCCGCAACCTGCTCGGCGACCTTTCCATCCTGGCCCGCACCATTCCGTCCATGCTGCACACCGGCGGGGCCCGCTGAGCCCAGGCGGTAGGGGCACCACCGGTCGCGGTCACTGGCGGTCAACATCGGGCGCCTGTTGGCCGGCCCGTTCCGTGCCGGCCACCTGCCCGTTTCGCTAGGGGGAACTCCTCGGGCACGCCACGCCGCCAGCGGGCGAGTGTGGGTGCGCCGGCGGGATCGGCCACCCCGAGCGAGGAAGGTTCCCGAATGGCACTGCAGTCCCTTAATGAGCTCGACAAGTTCAAAGCGGCCACGTTCCCACCGGGCTACCCGGACGCGGCGCGTACCTTCTACAGCCCGGTCGACCAGGTCCACGAGGCACTCAAAACGCTGATCTCCTCGGCGACCAAGAGTGTGGTCGTGAGCATGTACGGCTACGACGACGACGAGCTGGACGACGTGCTCCGGGAGAAGCTGGAGTCGGAGCGGATCTTCGTACAGCTGAGCCTCGACAAGACCCAGGCCTCCGGAGTGCACGAGAAGCAACTGCTCGACAAGTGGAAGCACGACGGCGTCGGCAACAGCATCGCGATCGGGCACAGCGAGCGCAACGCGATCATGCACCTCAAGATGGTGATCATCGACGGCCTCGACGTGATCACCGGCAGCACCAACTGGTCCAAGTCCGGCGAGCAGGACCAGGACAACCAGCTCACCGTCATCCGCGACGCACTGGTCGCCGCCGAGGCCCGGACCCGGATGGACATCATCCACGACGACATGCTCAAGCAGATGGCCGCAAAACCCCGCATCACCTGACCCCGCCACCCTCGTGCCGTTCAGGAGCGGCGGAGCAGATATAGTTACTACGTGGAAGTAACTGAGCCGGTGTGGCGGATCGTGCGGGAGCTGCACCGTGCTGGGCAGCTGCAACGGCGCGCCGCCGCGCGGTCCCCGCTCGGCCCGGTGGCGCTGGGCCTGCTCAACCTGGCGGCCCAGGCACCGGTCCGGCCATCCTCGGCCGCCGCCGAGCTGGACGTACCGGCCCAGTCGATCACCAGGGCGATGGGCACTCTGCTGGCCGCCGGGCTCGTGCACCGGGTCGGAGACACCGAGGACGGGCGCTCCTACGCCATCGAGGTCACCGAACAGGGCCGAGCCGCCCGCGACCGGTTCCGCGCCGAGCTCACCGCCCAGTTCACCCGCCACCTCGACGGTTGGACCGCCGGCGAGATCACCGACTTCGCCGCGAAGCTGCACCACCTGGTCTCGGCACTGGCGAACGACACCTCGGCCGCTACGACGACGACCACGAGCCGCAACCCGTGGCGGACCTGATGACCAATCCACCGGACCGGCACACCGACGTCCTGGTCATCGGCGGTGGGCTGACCGGGCTCGCTGCCGCCGGCTTCCTGCGCCAGCACGGCGCACAGGTTGTGCTCGCCGAGCAACACCCGACCACCTCGCTACACCCCAAGGCCCGCCTGGTCACCGCCCGCTCGATGGAACTTTACCTCGGTCTCGGGATCGACGAGGCGATCCGCGCGGCCGGCGAACCGAACCGAGGCTTCGTGGTTGCGGACACGCTCGCCGGAGAGCACGAGGCGTGGCACCCGCCGCCGGAGCAGAACGGCGCCGACCAAACCCTGAGCCCGGTGTCCGCGTACTCCTGCGACCAGCAACGCATCGAGCCCATTCTGGCCGAGCGTGCCGAAGCGCTCGGCGCCCAGCTGTACTTCGCCACCAGGGTCGACACGCTCACCGACCACGGCGATCACGTCAGCGCCCGGCTCGCCGGCCCGGGGGGACCGCCCCTGGTGCACGCGCGTTACGCGATCGCCGCCGATGGGGCCCGAGCCGCGTGCCGGGCACAGCTGGGCATCGGTCGCCATGGCCAGGCTGTACCAGGTACGGTGGTCAGCGCTCTGTTCCTTGCCGACCTCCGGCCGGCCCTCGGCCAGCGGCGGGTCGACGCGCTGCTGGCCCGCGCGGCCGGGGCGTTCCTGTTCGGCAGAGGAAATGAACGCGACACCGTCGGCCACCGAAATCCGCACCGCCTCGGCCGCGCCGAAGCTCCACCCCAGTCGCTGCGCAAGCCTTTGGTGCAGCACGTCCCACGGGTCAAGGCCGAGGCGCGCGCGTACCAGGAAAGCCATGCTGGTGCCGTAGAACCACTGGCCGGTCAGCAGCGCCGTTACCCGTGCGACCGCGCGGCGGGCTCCCGCCACTTGGTGTGCTCCAGGGTGGTCTCTGCGCACACTGGCGTAACGGCCGCCGGCTCAACGTTCTTCGCGGCTGTCTCGACCCCAAACCGGCTCAGTTCATCCATTCAGTGGGCGATGATCGAGTTAGCCGACCCCGAGGGAGTACGGATACCACGCGATACTTCCGCAGATGCTATAACAGAGCGTAGCAACCCACTCTTTTGAGGCACCAGCCCCACTCGTAGCGGTGAACTACTCGATTACTTCTCTCCACTTGGATAACACGCTCCCGGACGGACGCGACAGCGTTGACATGAGTCTCGGCGAGCACAAGGTCAACGTGGGCCTGGATGGCGGCGGCATGGGCAGCGATCAATTACCTACCGGTACGGAGCTGCTGACGGTCGCCGAGGTCTCCAACATGCTACGAGTGTCCAAAATGACGATCTACCGCATGGTGCACTCGGGAGAGCTGACCCACGTCCGGGTTGGTCGCTCGTTCCGTATCCCCGCCGACGCGGTCCGCGACATCCTCGGCAGCCGCCTGCACGGCGACCAGTCCTGAGCTGACCGCCTCCGCCCCGACACGGCTGGAGGGCTGCTCGGGCGGCCCGCGTAGCCTGGCCCGGTGAATGACTCATCGGCCCGGGTTACCGAGCGGTTGTTCCGGATCGCGCTGGTGGTCAAGGGCATCGACGGTGCCGCCGAGCTCATCGGCGCGGTGACGTTGATGTCGGTGTCCAGCGACCTGGTGCAGCGGATCATCGGGCACATCGTGAGCCACGACCTGCTCGGACCGCCCGACGGGTCGCTGTCGAGGCACTTCGTGGTCGGCACCCACGAGTTCGCCTCCGGCAACCGCGCCTTCGCGATCACCTATCTCGGGCTGCACGGCGTCCTCAAGCTGGCGCTCGTCGTCGCGCTGCTGCGCAAGTGGCTGCCGGCCTACCCGGCGGCAATCCTGGTGCTCGTGCTGTTCGTGGTCTACGAGGTGTACCGGGCAGTGAACACGCACTCAATCCTGCTGCCCTTGCTCGCGGCGCTAGACCTGACGATCATCGTGCTGGTGATCCGGGAGTACCGGTTGCTGCGCCGGGAGCGGGCCGAGTTGAACTCGGCGGCGTGACCGGCCTCATCCGAGCACGTTGATGGCGCGGGCCACCACCAGCACCACCACGATGAGTGAGACGGCGGACTGCACCATCATGGCCAGCTTCGCCCAGCGGGAGAGCGGGAGCACATCGGTGGGGCTGAACGCGGTGGCGTTGGTGAACGCGAGGTAGAGGTAGTCCAGGTAGACCGGCTCCCAGTCCGGGGGTGCCATCTCCGGGCTCTGCATCTGAGCGAACAGGAAGTCCGGCGCGTCCCGCAGCCCGGCGGCCCGCGCGGCCGGGCCGCCCCGGTCCAGCTCCCAGAAGACCAGCGCGAACGACAGCATGTTGGTCAGCCAGATCGTCGCGCCCGCCGAGAGCAGTGCTACCGGTCCGCTCGGCCGGCCACGCACCAGGTCGAGCACCAGCAGCACCGCCGACCAACCGTTGGATAGCCCCACCAGGCCGGTCAGCACCAGCCCGCCCACGCGCAGCACGGTGGACTGCCGGTCCAGCCGGAACGGGTTCGCCACCACGAGGCCGATCAGCACCACCAGCTCCAATGCCGGCAGCAGATACCGCGAGGCAGGCACCATCCGGTCCGGCAGGGCAAGCTGCAGGCCGATCGCCACCACCACCGCGACGGTGACCGGGAACCGGTGCTCTCCCCTGGTCTGCCGCCGCCAGGCTGGCTGGCTGTGCTCCTCGCCCGGTGCGCTCACCCGGGAACCCTAGAGCGGCCGAAGCGTACCTCCGCGCCGCCGCGCTGGCTGGGCACTGAGCAAGCGATGAGGGTGGGCACCAGAATCCGGCGCATTACCCGCCCGGTTGGCCGCCGGTCAGCGCCAACAGGTCATTGACACCCTGGCGAATCCGCCCGAGGTCGGCCGCGCACCGAGGCGCCGCGGTCGGCCCGGCCGCATAGGGCCCCGACCCGCAGCCGTCCTGGTCGAAGGACTGTGCGCCGCCGGCGACGACCGCCGAGGCGGTTCGTACTCCGGCGCTGTTGGGCAGGCTCGACGCGCCGTCGGACAAGGTGCCCACGGCGGAACGCAGCTCGGCCAGGAACCGGTCGCACGCGGTGTAGATCCGCTCCGGCGGGGCGGTCTGGCAGCTGTCCTGGCTGATCAGCCGGAGCTTGGTGACCGCACCGGCCAGTGCGCCGGTGGGTGAGATGGTCGGCGCGGCGGCCGGCGCGCTGTTGCCGGGCATGCTCGAGGGCTGGTTGGTCAACGCGGATGAGCCACAACCCGCCAGCAGCACGACCGTGGCCGCCAACTGCGCCGCCGACAGAACCCGATGCGCACCCACCCGGCTAGCCTAATCTCACCGCCGGTTGTGATAGATCTGGAGGTCGTGACCGTGCGGATGCTCATCTCCGCCGACCAGGTCATCACCGGTGTCGCCGGTGCGGCCGTGCCAGGCGGCGCGGTGCTGCTGGACGAGGGTCGGAGCCTCGCCGTAGGCCCGCGCGGCGAACTGGCCGGCACCGCCGCGTTCGAAGACTTCCCGGCCTTGGTGGCCAATCGTTGACATCTGAGTCTTCATACGCAACTGTGACGTCGGGAGCCGTTCGCGCTGAGATGCCGAGGAGTGATCGCGAGTATGGAGTGGACCGGGGCAAGGTACGCGGACAAGCCGACGGTTGAGGTCGAGATGTTCATCGACGCTCCACCCGAGCGGGTCTGGCAACTGGTCAGCGATGTCACGCTGATGCCGTCGATGAGCTCCGAGCTGCAGCGGGTCGAGTGGCAGGACGGTGCGACCGGCCCCCGTGTCGGTGCCCGGTTCGTCGGCCACAGCGAGCACAGGGCGAGGGGCGAATGGCAGACCACCTCGCAGGTCGTCGAATGTGAGGCGCCAAAAGTGTTCGCCTGGGTGGTGGAGGACCCCGACGACCCAACCGCGACCTGGCGGTTCACCCTCGAGCCGCGCGATGGGGGAACCACCGTGCGGCAGTGGGTGCGGATGGGTCCCGGCCGCTCGGGGCTTTCGGAGGCTATCGACCGGATGCCGGACAAGGAGCAGAAGATCGTCTACAGTCGACTGCGAGAGTTCGAGACGAACATGTCGGCCACCCTGGCCCAGATCAAGGAGCGGGCCGAAACACGGACCGCGCAGGGCTGATGCGCACCGCAACCACAGTCGAGGCCTCGAACCGAGGCAGCTGGCGCGACACCCTGACCTTCGTCGTCGAGGCCGAAAGACTCGGCCTCGACCTGTGCCTTGTCGCCGAAGCCTGGGGCTCGGACGGGCCTTCCGCGCTGGGCTACCTGGCGGCGCGCACCGAACGCATCCAGCTCGGCTCGGGCATCATCCAGCTTGGCACCCGCACCCCGGTAGCCATCGCGCAGACCGCGATGACGCTGGCGGAGATGTCGCGGGGCCGCTTCCTGCTCGGGCTCGGCGCCTCCGGCCCGCAGGTCATCGAGGGTCTGCACGGCGTGCCGTTCGCCAAACCGCTGACCCGGCTGCGGGAGACCGTCGAGATCGTCCGGCGGGTGTTCACCGGGGAGAAGCTGAACTACCAGGGCGACCAGTTCCACATTCCGCTGCCCGGTGGTGAGGGCAAGCCGATGCGGCTGTCCATGAACGCCAACCCGGACATCCCGATCTACCTGGCCACCATCTCACCGAAGACCCTGGAGCTGACCGGCGAGATCGCGGACGGCTGGCTGGGTACCAGCTTCGTCCCGGAGGGCGCGGCGGCCTACTTCGAGCCGCTGGACGCCGGGCTGGCCAAGGCCGGCCGCACCCGCGTCGACCTGGATGTCTGCCAGGGCGCGGAGGTTTCGTTCGCCCGGGACGAAGGCGAGCTGGCGGCGATGGTGGCCAGTCGGAAACGGGAGCTGGCCTTCAGTCTCGGCGGCATGGGATCGGGGCAGACCAACTTCTACAACGGCGCGTACAGCCGCCAGGGCTGGGCACGGGCCGCCGCCGAGGTGCGGGAACGCTGGCAGGCCGGTGACCGGGACGGCGCGGCCGAGCTGGTCACCGATGACATGGTGCTGGGCACCACGCTGATCGGTACCGAGCCGATGGTGCGCGAGCGGCTGCGGGTCTGGCGCGACGCGGGGGTGGATACCGTACGGCTCTACCCCGCCGGAGACACGGTGGATGCCAGGCTGACCACGCTGGGCCGCGCACTGGATATCGTGCACGCGCTGTAGCCGACTCCCCATCGCCGCTGCTCAGACCACGGTGGGATCGCCATAGCGGATGTAGCCCTTCCCTGTGGCACGGGCTCGCCACGGTGCTGCGAGTCGGTCCGGGCGCCGAAGGGCCCTGCTGGCCGGCAGGCACGTCAGCGGTTGCGCTACCGGGCTGCTCAACCACCCACCGCCCTCGGGCAGGGGTGCGACGACCGCTCGGTCGGCGGGAGCTTGGGGGTGACTGAGTATTCTCACCAGCCCTCCGCGCCGAGGGCCGGCGCCTGTGGCGCCAGCAGCTGTACGGAAGCCGCCGGGGACTGGGGCGGGAACTTCGAACCAACGCACCGTTGGCGATGCGTGCTGTCACGCGTTGTTATTACAACCGCGGGTGCGGTTACAGCGGTTGGTCAGATGCGAAATAAGGGACACCGTCGATAGTGACGCTGCGCTCGGTCACGGCACGGGCCAGCTCGCTGAGGCGTTGATTGTGCGCGCGGGCATGTCGACGCATCAGGTCGAAGGCCTGGTTCAGGTTGAGTCTGCCGCGTTCGGACAGGATGCCCTTGGCCTGCTCGATCAC
>DASYBQ010000250.1:0-18997 GCA_036500625.1 Pseudonocardia sp.
GGGAAGGCTCGCCGGACGAGGTGGTGGGCGCCCGCGGCCTGAAGATCGTCTCGGACGACTCCGCGCTGATCGCCGCTGTGGACGCCGCGCTGGCACAACAGCCCGACGTGGCGGACAAGATCCGGGGCGGCAAGGTCGCCGCCGCCGGCGCCATCGTCGGCGCGGTGATGAAGGCCACCCGAGGCCAGGCCGACGCCAAACGCGTCCGCGAACTCATCATCGAACGCTGCACCTGACCTGATGTCAGCGCTGCGCTTCCGTCGGCGGCCTGGGACGCTCTGGGCTCGCGGGCAATCAGAGGTCGCGGACAAGTTGGACGGCCTGTGGCAGCGAGGTTTCTGGGTGCATCTTACTGGCGTGTGTTGGCCGGTTCGTCAGTCGAGTGGGTTCTGGGTGGGTGTGCGCTGGCGGCCGCGGCGGCGCAGCCAGCCGGCCGCTGCCAGGTTCAGCGCCCAGAGGCCAAGGCAGGTCAGTGCGAGTCCGTGCCGGCCGGTGAATAGCGCGACCAGTGCCAGCAGGCCCAGTACCACCGAGATGACCGAGGTCACGAACGTCCGCACACCGTGCACCCTATTGGGCGGGACACCCGGATTCCGATCCACCGGTTGATGTGCTGCTGTGAGGGTGAGCGGGGACGAACCCATCGGCGCGATTCCCGGAAGAAGACACTCGGTGGATTCAGTAGTCCTTGCCTGGCAACTTGTCGTTGGCGTGCGGGGATTGGCCGCCGCGTTGGTTACGTTGGGTGAAACCGCCGCGGCGCGAATTCGGGGTGGCAGCTTCACGGCGGCGATGGAAGCAACCTGGGTCAGCCGTCGGGAGTATCTCGCGGCTGGGTCAGCGGCGTTCCTTGGCTGGGCGGTCGCCGTCACCGTGCTGAAGCAGCGCGCTGAGCCGGTTTCCGGCCTCGTCATAGCACTGGCTGGCACCCTTTTCTTCGCGGTGATCTACTGGATGATCACCAAGGGTGGTAGGCGGCCTCATGCTCCTACCGCTGCTGATCTTTCTGCTGCCGGCGGTGACCGAGTTCGTGGTCTCGTGCTGAGCGGCTGACTAGTCGGGGCCGGAGCCGGTGCCGCCGGAAGGGGGCTGGATTCGGATTACCCGGTCGTCGGAGGACACCACTGGTCCGCCGGCGCCCTTGTTCGTGGTGCCGATCCACAGCAGGCCGTCGGGAGCCACCACCGCCGGGCCCAGCCGGCCGTAGACGCCGCCGAGCAGGGTCTGCGGCACCCCGGTGAATCCGGTGGGGCCGTTGGTATGCAGTAGGAACAGCGCGGCGGCACCGCGCTCGGCCACGGCGAGCGCGCCGGGGGGAGCGACGCACCCCGCAACGCCCGGGCGGTCCGGCCAGCTCCACGCCGGTTCGCCGAGCTGGCCGGGTATCACCTGGTAGAGCCCGTCCCTGCCGTCAAGGTGGTCGGTCACCCAGACGGTGCCGGAGTCCGGCGCGGTGCACACGCCGCCGGGGGAACGCAGGCCGCTGCTGTAGACCGGTGAGCCCGGGCTGGGGTTGTCCTTGAACGCGTGCCCGAACGTGTCGATGCGCAGCAGCTTGCCGCCGAGTCCGCCGCTTTCCGCGCCGCCGGTGGCCACCAGCAGGGCACCGTCCCGGCCGACGGCCATCCCACCGGAGTCGTCGCCGGGGGTGCGGGGGATGCCGGTCAGGATCGGTACCGGCGGGCTGTCCGGTGGCACCCGCAGCACCCGGTGGTCGGTCGGGGAGGCGGCGTAGGCGTAGAGCAGCTGGTCCTCGTCGAAGGTGGGGGAGAGCACCAGGCCGATCAGGCCGCCGCCGGACGCGTCGACCGGCACGCTGGCGACCAGTTGCGGCTGCTTGCCCTTCTGCACCCGCAGGATGCGGCCGGTGGACCGCTCCGCGACCAGCGCGCTCTGCGCGTCGGGCAGCACCGCGATCGCGGACACCGGGTTGAGGCAGGTCGCCACCACCTGCGGGTCGGGGTCCACGCAGCCGTTCGGGCCGGACTGCTGTCCTGGTGGTGGCGGGGGCTTCGGGGAGTCCGGCGCTTGGTCCGGGACCTGCGGCGGAGAGATCAGCGAGCCGCCGTCCTGCGGTTGAGGGCGCCACACCCGGGGTCCGTTGTCCTGGAACGTGGCGCAGCCGCTGAGTAGCAGGGCCAACGCCAGGGCGAGGCCGAGGAGAAGCCGGCGGCTGGGCGCCGATGGCCGGCGCGCCGGGACGCGGGACGGCGATCGGAACACTCGCAGGACACTAGCCAGCGCGCCGTGAACCTCGGGTGAGTAGGGCTATCCGGCGCGTCGCACCCCCCGCTGGCCCACCCATCATGCTTACCCTGCGTGTATGGCTACCGCGGCCGAACGTGGTCACTGGACCCGCACCCTGGGCGGCGTCCGGGGTGCGGTGGAGGAAGCTGAAGACGCGCCGCCGGCACCGAAGGCGTTGCGCTGGCACGCAGGCACCGACCTGGGGTTGCTGACGTTGCGCCTGGTGCTCGGGGCGGTGTTCATCGGCCATGGCGTGCGCAAGCTGGCCAGCGGGTTCGGCGGCCAGGGGCTCGGCGGGCTCGCCACCGTGCTGGCGGAGAACGGTTTCCACCAGCCGACCGTGCTGGCCTGGCTGGACGCCGCAGTCGAGTTGGCCGGCGGTGTGCTGGTGCTACTCGGCGCGGCCACTCCGCTGGTGGCCGCCGCGCTGCTCGGCCTGATGCTCAACGCCGTGTGGATCCGGCTGACCGGGGCCGGCCTGCCGCCGGATGGTGGTCGGGGCCTCGAGCTGGCGCTGGTGCTCACCGGCGCGGCCGCCGCGCTGGTGTTCACCGGCGGCGGGCGGCTCGCGTTGGACCGCCGGTTGCGGTTCTTCCGCCGTCCCGCCGCCGCGGTGCTGCCGTGCCTGCTGCTCGGGTTGGGACTCGCGGTCGCGGTGCGCCTGCTGCTGCACGGCTGAGCAACAGGCGCGAGGGTCAGCGGACCTCGCGCACCGCGCCGGTGGACGCCGAGGTGGCCAGCGAGGCGTAGGCGCGCAGCGCCTTGGACACCGAGCGCTGCCGCTCGGCGGGCTGCCATGGACGCTCGGTCGCCTCCATCTTGGCCCGACGCTCCGCGAGCACCTCGTCGGACACCGCTACCTGCAGGGTGCGGGCCAGCACGTCCAGCACGATCGGGTCGCCGTCCTGGACCAGGCCGATGGCACCGCCGGCGGCGGCCTCCGGGGAGATGTGCCCGACCGAGATGCCGGACGAACCGCCGGAGAACCGCCCGTCGGTGATCAGCGCGCACGCCTTGCCAAGCCCGGCGCCCTTGAGGAACGCGGTGGGGTGCAGCATCTCCTGCATGCCGGGCCCGCCGGAAGGGCCCTCGTAGCGGATCACCAGCACGTCCCCTGGCTGAACCTGCTTGCCGAGGATGACCGAGACTGCCTCCTCCTGGCTCTCCACCACCCTGGCCGGGCCGGAGAAGTGACGCAGGTCGTCCGGGATGCCGGCGGTCTTGATCACCGCGCCGTCCGGCGCAAGGTTGCCGTAGAGCACGGCCAGTCCGCCGTCCTCGGAGTAGGCGTGCTCTCGGTCCCGGATGCAACCGCCGACCGCGTCGGTGTCCAGCGACGACCAGCGATTCGAGGTGGAGAACGCTTCGGTGGTGCGCACCCCGCCCGGCGCCGCGTGGAACAGTTCGAGCGCCTCGGCGGAGGTGGCGCCGGAGCGGATGTCCCATGCGTCCAGCCAGGCTTCCAAGGAGGGGCTGTGCACAGTGTGCACGTCGGTGTTCAACAGGCCGGCGCGGCGCAGCTCACCCAGGATGGCCGAGATGCCGCCGGCCCGGTGCACGTCCTCCATGTGGTAGTCCGAGTTCGGCGCGACCTTCGCCAGGCACGGCACCCGGCGGGAGACCGCATCGATGTCGGCCAGCCCGAAGTCGACCTCGCCCTCCCGTGCGGCGGCCAGGATGTGCAGCACGGTGTTCGTCGAGCCGCCCATCGCCACGTCCAGCGCCATCGCGTTCTCGAACGCCGCGCGGGACGCGATCGAGCGGGGCAGCGCGGACTCGTCGTCGTCGGTGTACCAGCGCCTGGCCAGCTCCATCACGGTGTGCCCGGCCTGCTCGAACAGCGCTCGGCGGGCGGCGTGCGTGGCCAGCGTGGAGCCGTTGCCCGGCAGGGCGAGGCCGAGTGCCTCGGTCAGGCAGTTCATCGAGTTCGCGGTGAACATGCCGGAGCAGGAGCCGCAGGTGGGGCACGCGGAGCGTTCCACGGTGGCCAGGCCTTCGTCGTCGACCTCGGTGGACGCCGACGCGGAGATCGCGGTGATCAGGTCGGTTGGTGCCTGCGCGACCCCGCCGACCACGACCGCCTTGCCGGCTTCCATCGGCCCGCCGGAGACGAACACGGTCGGGACGTTCAGCCGCATCGCGGCGTTCAGCATGCCGGGGGTGATCTTGTCGCAGTTGGAGATGCAGACCAGCGCGTCGGCCGCGTGCCCGTTCACCATGTACTCCACCGCGTCCGCGATGACCTCGCGGGACGGCAGCGAGTAGAGCATGCCGCCGTGGCCCATCGCGATGCCGTCGTCGACCGCGATGGTGTGGAACTCGCGGGGCACCCCGCCCGACTCGCGGATCGCGTCCGCGACGATGTCACCGAGGTTCTTCAGGTGCACGTGGCCGGGCACGAACTGGGTGTAGGAGTTCGCGATGGCCACGATCGGCTTACCGAAGTCGGAATCACCCATGCCGGTGGCCCGCCAGAGCGCGCGGGCTCCGGAAGCGTTGCGGCCGTGCGTCGTGACGCGGGAACGGAGGGCGGGCATCGGTCACTCCTTGGCTGACGCCGGCTTCGACGCTTCCGCCGAGGACTGCTCGGCGTCGGCCGGTTGTCCGGTAGGGGCCTTTTCGGGGGTCGATGGCGGCGGAACCGCCGACCGGGTGGGATCGGGCACCCGGCCCCCGCTGGCCGCGGCCAGCAGGGGCAGGTCCGCGACGGTCACGGCCGGCAGCGGTAGCTCGGTGCCGTCGGCGAGTACCGCGCTTACCCGGGATCGTGTCCGCGAGGAGCGCAGCCGCAGGGAGGTGATGTCAGACCAGGGTACGCGCCTGGTCCGCACCAGGCTCTTGGTCGTGACGGAGTCCGCGTCCACCTCGGTCCGCCGGCGCACCACCCAGACGATGGCCACGACCGGGATCAGGTACACGGGCAGCAGCCACCAGGCCGAGATGGCGACCGGTGTGGCGCAGAGCGCGAGTGTGATCCCGGCCAGGATGCCGAGCCGCGAGATTCGGAAGACACGTGCGGTGGTGGGGCCGTTCACCCCACCATCGTGGCAGGCCGCTCCCGGTGCCCGGTGCCCAGCCGGGGCTGTGGCCCCGGCGGTGACCGGTTCGTCCTTGCCGCCGCGCAACGCACCGGTGAGCCGGATGAGTTGACCGTCGCGCGGTCCTGGAATACGGTCGATGGCGTGCACAACTTCGTCGGCCTGGTACTTCCGCGGCGCGTCGGCGCCTGAGAAGTCCTCGTCGACGCGCAACCCTCGCTCCGCCGATCCAGCGGCCGCGGGGGTTTTTTCGTGCCAAGAGCATGCTGAACGATTCCAGAAGTTCCCGATCGCCACCCGCCCGAACAGCAGACAACGAGGCAGAGCAGCAGATGACGACCGCGACGCCCCGACCGGCACCGGTCCCCGGCCCGCCCAAACCCACCCCGCCAGCAGGTCGCCCGCAGCGCGCGACCAGTGAACCGATTCCCGTGACCGGCGCCCAGTCGTTGGTACATTCGCTCGAGGCCGTGGGCTGCGAGGCAGTGTTCGGGATCCCGGGCGGAACCATCCTGCCTGCCTACGACCCGTTGCTCGACTCCCTCACGGTCCGCCACGTGCTGGTTCGCCACGAACAGGGTGCCGGGCACGCCGCTACCGGGTACGCCCAGGCCACCGGCCGGGTCGGGGTGTGCATGGCGACCAGTGGCCCTGGCGCGACGAACCTGGTGACCCCGATTGCCGATGCGTACATGGATTCGATCCCGGTCGTCGCGATCACCGGCCAGCAGAGCCGCGCGCTGATCGGCACGGACGCCTTCCAGGAGGCGGACATCACCGGGATCACCATGCCGATCACCAAACACAACATGCTGGTCACCGAACCGATCGACATCCCGAGGGCGATCGCCGAGGCGTTCCACCTCGCGTCCACCGGCCGGCCCGGCCCGGTGCTGGTGGACATTCCGAAGGACGTGCTGCAGGAGCGGACCACCTTCTCCTGGCCGCCGGAGCTCAAGCTGCCCGGCTACCGGCCGACCACCCGGCCGCACGGCAAGCAGATCCGGGAGGCCGCCCGGCTGATCGCGGTGGCCCGCCGCCCGGTGCTCTACGTGGGCGGCGGCGTGCTCAAGGCCGAGGCGTCCGAGCAGCTGCGCACCCTGGCGGAGCTGACCGGCGCGCCGGTGGTGACCACGTTGATGGCAAGGGGGGCCTTCCCGGACAGCCACCCGCAGCACCTGGGCATGCCGGGCATGCACGGCACCGTCGCGGCGGTGGCCGCCATGCAGCGCTCCGACCTGTTGATCGCGCTCGGCGCCCGGTTCGACGACCGGGTCACCGGGCAGCTGTCCACCTTCGCCCCCGGCGCGGCCGTGGTGCACGCGGACATCGACCCGGCGGAGATTTCGAAGAACCGGCGTGCCGACGTGCCGATCGTGGGTGACTGCAAGGAGGTCATCGTCGACCTGATCGACGCCGTGCGCTCGGAACAGGCCGAGGGCACCGGCCAGGTGGACCTCACCGCCTGGTGGCAGCAGCTGGACAGCTGGCGGGACAGGTTCCCGCTCGGCTACACCTGGCCGGCGGACGGCACGCTCTCGCCGGAGTACGTGATCGAGCGCATCGGCAAGATCGCCGGACCGGACGCGGTGTACGCGGCAGGGGTCGGCCAGCACCAGATGTGGGCCGCCCAGTTCATCCGCTACGAGAAGCCGAGGTCCTGGATCAACTCCGGCGGCCTTGGCACCATGGGCTTCGCGGTGCCGGCGGCGATGGGCGCCAAGCTCGGCCGGCCGGACACCACCGTGTGGTGCATCGACGGCGACGGCTGCTTCCAGATGACCAACCAGGAGCTGGCCACCTGCGCGATCGAGAACATCCCGATCAAGGTCGCGGTGATCAACAATGGCAACCTCGGCATGGTCCGGCAGTGGCAGAACCTGTTCTACGCCTCGCGCTACTCGAACACCGACCTCGGCACGCACAAGCACCGAATCCCGGACTTCAAGCTGCTCGCCGAGGCGATGGGCTGCGTCGGGCTGCGCTGTGACACCAGGGACAAGGTCGACGAGACCATCAGCCAGGCGATGCAGGTCAACGACCGGCCGGTGGTGATCGACTTCGTGGTGGGCGCGGACGCCCAGGTCTGGCCGATGGTCGCCGCCGGCACCGGCAACGACGAGGTGATGGCCGCGCGCGGCATCCGCCCGCTCTACGACGACGATGACGCGGCGACCGGCGCGGTGATCGAGCAGGAGGACGCCCTCGGCGGCCCGAGCGTGCGCACCGAGGGGACCACTGCCGGCGCAGGCGGGGGGAGTGGGCGATGAACCACACGCTTTCGGTGCTAGTGGAGAACAAGCCCGGTGTGCTTGCCCGGGTGTCCGGGCTGTTCAGCCGCCGTGGTTTCAACATCGAGTCGCTGGCCGTCGGGCCAACCGAGCTACCCGAGGTGTCCCGCATGACCATCGTGGTCTCTGTGGATGAGCTACCGCTCGAGCAGGTGACCAAGCAGCTCAACAAGCTGGTCAACGTGATCAAGATTGTCGAGCTGGAGACCGCCGTCTCGGTGCAGCGCGAGTTGCTGCTGATCAAGGTACGGGCCGACGCGACGGTGCGCAGCCAGGTGCTGGAGACAGTGCAGCTGTTCCGGGCCAAGGTGGTCGATGTGGCACCGGAGGCGTTGACCGTCGAGGCGACCGGGACCTCGGACAAGCTCAACGCACTGTTGCGGATGCTCGAGCCGTACGGGATCCGCGAGATGGTGAAGTCCGGCATGGTGGCAGTCGGCCGGGGCCCCCGGTCGATCACCGCCGCCGCTGTCCGGTAGACCGTTTTTCGACAAAACAGAGTTTTCAGAAGGGACTTCGAGCAGCGATGCCTGCCAACATCTACTACGACGACGACGCCGATCTGTCGATCATCCAGGGCCGCAAGGTGGCCGTGATCGGCTACGGCAGCCAGGGCCATGCCCACGCGCTGAGCCTGCGCGACTCCGGCGTCGACGTGCGGGTCGGTCTGCCGGAAGGGTCCAAGTCCCGGCAGAAGGCGCAGGACGAGGGCCTGCGCGTGCTGACCCCGGCCGAGGCGTCCGCCGAGGCCGACCTGATCATGATTTTGGCGCCGGACACCAGGCAGCGCTTCATCTACGCCGACGACATCGCGCCCAACCTGCGCAGCGGCGACGCGCTGTTCTTCGGGCACGGGTTCAACATCCGCTACGACCTGATCAAGCCGCCGGCCGACGTGGACGTCGCGATGGTCGCGCCGAAGGGCCCCGGTCACCTGGTGCGTCGGCAGTTCGCCGACGGCAAGGGTGTGCCGTGCCTGATCGCGGTCGAGCAGGACGCCTCCGGCGCGGCGAAGGCGCTGGCGCTGTCCTACGCCAAGGGCATCGGCGGCTCCCGCGCCGGGGTCATCGAGACCACCTTCACCGAAGAGACCGAGACCGACCTGTTCGGTGAGCAGACCGTGCTCTGCGGTGGCGCCAGCGCGCTGGTGCAGACCGGGTTCGAGGTACTCACCGAGGCCGGCTACGCCCCGGAGATCGCCTACTTCGAGTGTCTGCACGAGCTCAAGCTGATTGTGGACCTGATGTACGAGGGCGGCATCGCCGGGCAGCGCTACTCCTGCTCGGACACCGCCGAGTACGGCGACCTGACCCGAGGCCCCCGGGTGATCACCCCGGCGGTGAAGGACGAGATGCGCAAGATCCTGGGCGAGATCCAGGACGGCACGTTCGCCCGCGAGTGGGTGGCCGAGGACGAGGCCGGCCGGCCGAACTTCAACCGGCTGCAGAAGCAGGGCGAGGAGCACCAGATCGAGCAGGTCGGCGCGAAGCTGCGCGGCCTGATGTCCTGGGTCGCCCCGCCGGCCTGACCGGCGCTCGCGAAACACTGCCCGCCCCGTCGGTCGCTCTGGCCGGCGGGGCGGGCTCGTCTGCCCCCGGGTGCCGCCCCTCGGCGATGCCGGTGAACCATCCCGGTGGCCGGTCCGTGTGGGTGGCGGAGGGTGTGGAGGTGGTTGGGTGTGGTCGTCTCGGACGGTCGCCTGATCCGCGCCCTGTACCACGAGCACGGCGCGGCACTGGAGTCTTACGCGATAGGCATGACCAACGGTGACCTCGGGCGGGCTCAGGACGCCGTGCAAGAGGTGCTGGTACGGGCCTGGCGGCACCCGGAGGCGCTGGACGGGCGGCGCGGCAGCACCCGGGGGTGGCTGCTGCGCACGCTGCGCAACGTGCTGATCGACGAGTGGCGGGCCCGTTCGGTCCGGCCGGAGACGATCACCGACCAGCCACCGGAGACCGGGGTGGCCGACGGTGTCGACGATGTCTTGCAGTCCTGGCTGGTGGCCGAGGCGCTCGCCCAGCTCAGCGCGTCGCACCAGGACGTCATCCGGGAGTGCTACTTCGCCGGCCGTTCGGTGTCCGAGGCGGCCGACCGACTCGGTGTGCCGGCCGGCACGGTCAAGTCACGCACCCACTACGCGTTGCGCGCGCTGCGCGCCGCCTTGATCGAGATGGGGGTGACGCCGTGAGCACGCCGGAGGAGGGCTGCCCGCGCGGCCACGAGGTCGGCGCCTACCTGTTGGGCTCGCTGCGCCCCACGGAGCGCGCCGACTACGCCGCGCACCTGGCGCACTGCCCGGTCTGCCTGCGGGAGATCGGGCAGCTGGCCGGGCTACCCGGCCTGCTCTCCCGGACCGAGCACGTGTCGCCCGGCCCGACACCCCGCACCGCCGCCGTGCCGGCCGCCCCGCCGGAAGGGCTCGAGCGGGCCGAGCCGGCCCTGGTCGCCGGCGCGCTGGCCGACATCCGCCGCCTGCGGGCCCGGGGCCGGGGGCTGGTGGCGGCGGCGCTGGTGCTGGTGGCGCTGCTCGGTGTCGCGGGTACCGGGCTGTTCACCGGCGGTTTCATCGGGCAGAGCACCCAGGTGAGCGCGGCGGCGGACCTGCCGGTGCGGATGCGGTCGATGGGTGACTCCGACCTGACCGCGGCGCTGGCGTTGACCAACCGGCCCTGGGGCACCCAGGTAGTGATGCGGTGCCGATACCAGAGCAGCGGCGAGTCCAAGCCCTCGGTGTACGTGCTCGTCGCCCGAGGCACCGACGGCAGCGCCGCCGAGCTGGCCCGCTGGACCGCGGTGCCCAACCAGGACATCGTGCTGGCCAGCGCCACCGAGCTGGACCGAGCGCGGCTGGCCGCGCTGGAGGTGCGCAGCGTGCAGGGCGCTGTGCTGCTGCGGGCCGACCACCTGGCCTGACCGGCACGGCGCCTGCCCGGTACCGGCGCGGCTTGGCGCCCGTGCGGCGTCGGCCACCGGGTAGCGTGCGGTGGGTGCCCTCGGTCACCGCGCTGTACTGCTATCCGATCAAGGGCTGTGCCGGGGTCGAGGCGACGCGCGCCGAGCTGCGCCCGGCGGGCCTTGCGCACGACCGGAGCTTCGCGGTCGTCGACGAGCACGGGCAGTGCCGCACCCAGCGCCGCGCTCCCCGGCTGGTTCTGGTCCAGCCCGCCGTGGCCGAGGACGGCACGCGCTTGCGGCTGCGGGCCCAGGGGCTGGGGGAGCTGGACATCGAGGTGGTCACCGAAGGCCCGCGCCGTGCGGTGAGCATGCTCGGCACCCCGTTGGGTGGCATCGACCAGGGCAACGCGGTGGCCGGCTGGCTGTCCGAGCTGCTCGGCTCGCCCAGCCGGCTGGTCCGGGTACCGCCGGAGCACGACCGGGTGACAGACGGCGAGACCTCCGGCACATCCGGCTACGCGGACAGCTGTGCGGTGCATCTGGTCTCGATGTCCTCGCTGCGGCTGCTGAACCAGCGCCTGGTCGAGCACGCCTCGGCACCGCTGCCGATGGCCCGGTTCCGGCCCAACGTCGTGGTCGACGGCTGGGCGTGCCCACACGCCGAGGACGGGGCGTGGCGGATCGCCATCGGCGTGGCCGAGCTCGGTTTCGCCAAGCTCGCCGCCCGGTGCGCGGTCACCATGGTCGATCCGGCGAGCGGTACCAAGGCCGGGCCGGAGCCGCTGCGCAGCCTCGCCGAGTACCGCCGCGCCGGCGAGGGAAAGGTGGTGTTCGGCGCCAAGTTCGCGGTGCTGCGCGGCGGCTGGCTCGCGGTCGGTGACGAGCTGACCGTGTCGCCGCGCGGCGGGGTCAGCGGCGGCCACCTCGCCGGCCTGGACCCGAGCGTGCTGCCGCCGAGGTGACGGCCCTTTGCTGAGACCGTCGCGGAGCGGTCTCAGATCACCGCGCCGTCCTTTAACACTGGTCACGGTGCGCGAAACACCGTCCGGCCCGGCTACTACCATCGGGGGTGACCCGAACCCCTATACCTGGGAGCATTGTGAGCACCGCCGCCCGCCGACCTGTCGTCCTGCTTGCCGAGAAGTTGGCCCCGTCCGTGATCGATGTGCTGAGTGAGTCCTGCGAGATCCGGCACGTCGACGGGACCGACCGCCCGGCACTGCTGAAGGCCGTCGCGGATGTCGATGCGCTGCTCGTCCGCTCGGCCACCAAGGTCGACGCCGAGGTACTTGCCGCCGCGCACCAGCTCAAGGTGGTGGCCCGCGCCGGCGTCGGGCTGGACAATGTCGAGGTTGCACCGGCCACCGCGCGCGGCGTGCTGGTGGTCAACGCACCGACCTCGAACATCGTCTCGGCCGCCGAGCACGCGGTGGCCCTGCTGTTCGCCGCGCTGCGCAACGTGCCGGCCGCCGACGCCAGCCTGCGCGCGGGGGAGTGGAAGCGCAGCGCTTACACCGGTGTGGAGCTCAACGGCAAGACGGTCGGGGTGGTCGGGCTCGGCAAGATCGGCCAGCTGGTCGCCCAGCGGCTGCTCGCCTTCGGCACCACGATCATCGCTTTTGATCCCTATGTCGCGCCGGCCCGTGCCGCGCAGCTGGGCATCGAGCTGCTCTCGCTCGACGAGCTGCTCGAGCGCGCCGACATCATCTCCATCCACCTGCCCAAGACCCCGGAGACCCTCGGGCTGATCGGCAAGGACCAACTGGCCAAGACCAAGCCGGGCGTGGTCATCGTGAACGCCGCGCGCGGCGGTCTGGTCGACGAGGACGCGCTGGCCGAGGCGGTCCGCTCCGGCCACGTTGGCGGCGCCGGCATCGACGTCTACGTCACCGAGCCGACCACGTCGAGCCCGCTGTTCGAGCTGCCCAACATCGTGGTGACCCCGCACCTCGGCGCCTCGACGAAGGAGGCCCAGGACCGGGCCGGTACCGATGTGGCCTACTCGGTGCTGCTCGCCCTTGCCGGTGAGTTCGTGCCGGACGCGGTGAACGTGCAGATCACCGGCGCGGTGGGCGAGGAGGTTCGCCCCTACCTTCCGTTGACGCAGAAGCTGGGCACCCTGCTGTACGCGCTGACCAACCGGGTGCCGGCGTCGGTCACCGTGGAGGTGTTCGGCGAGCTGGCCAGCGAGGACGTCTCGGTGCTGCCGCTCGCGGCTTTGCGCGGGGTGTTCAACGACGTGGTGGAGGACCAGGTCACCTTTGTGAACGTGCCCTCGCTGGCCGAGGAGCGCGGGGTGCACGTCACTGTCACGACCGCTCCGGAGAGCGAGGACTACCGCAGCGTGGTGCGGCTGCGCGCGGCCATGCCGGACGGCGGCCAGGTGACCGTGTCCGGCACCCTCACCGGCCGGGCGGGCGTGCAGAAGCTGGTCGAGGTCAACGGCCGGCACTTCGACCTGCGCGCCGAGGGCGACGTTGTGCTGCTCGAGTACACCGACCGTCCCGGCGTGATGGGCCGGGTCGGCACGCTGCTCGGCGAGGCCGGGGTGAACATCGAGGCGGCCCAGATCAGCCAGACCACCGGCGGCGAGGATGCGATCATGCTGCTGCGGGTGGACCGCCCGGTGGACAACACCGTGCTCAGCCCGGTCGGCGGCGCGATCGGTGCGCGTACCACCGGCCAGGTCAGCTTCGGCTGAGTCAAGCAGGCGAAGGGCGTGGTCGCCGCGCCCTTTGCCAGCTCGGCACGGCTGTGCCCAGTGCCGGCCAGATTACAATTCAGTAACGTAGCGAAACGTTCTCAGGTTTCCAAACGGTGTTCCCTGTGAGGTTGACGCTGGTAATCCCGCCAGTGCCACGTTGAGGGGTAGGACTCCGATGAGAGCGAACACCGCTCTGGCCGGCACCACGGTTGCGCTACTGGCGCTGCTGTGGAGCGCGCCGACCGCACTGGCGGCCGATACCGTCGACAACACCGCCAGCAGTACCGCGACGGTCGCGCCCGTCGCCCCCGGCGGCGGCCACAACGGCGGCGGCGCCGCTGGCGGGAACACCGAGGGGCAGCGCGAGCAGTCCCCCGTCACGACTGAGCCGACGCCGGAGCCGACGCCTGTGCCGACGCCTGTGCCGACGCCTGTGCCGGAGCCGACGCCCGCGCCGCGGCCGCTGCCGGCTCCGGTGCCCACGCCTACGCCCGCCCCGGTGCCCACCACCAAGGCGCTCGCGCCGATCGCCGAGCCGAGGGCGTCGCTGTCGCTGTCCCCGAAGACCGTCCGAGCCGGCGACATGGTCACCGCGAACGCGCGCTGCGAGAACAGCAGGCAGCGCTCGCTCACCGGTGACTCCATCCTGTTCAGCGGCAACACCGGCCGGGTTGGCCAGGGCGCCAACCTTGGCGACCACAACGTCACCCTGGTCTGTTCGAACGGCACCAAGGACGTCGGCGCGGTGGACACCTTCACCGTGCAGCAGGTCCCCAACGGCGGTGATCTCAAGGCGCACCTGACGGTGTCGCCGGGGTCGGTGCGCACCGGGGACACCCTCACCGCGAACGTGAGCTGTGAGGGCGGCCGGCAACAGTCGCTGTCCGCGGACGGTGTGCAGTTCAACGGCAACAGCGGGGTGGTGTCCCAGGATGCGCGGGAGGGCCAGCACACCGCGATCCTGGTGTGCGGCAACGGCGGCCAGCAGGCTTCCGACACGGCGAACTTCATGGTCAACCGGGTGCCCGGCGGCGGAGGCGCGGTGAAGGCCACCCTGCAGGTGTCCCCGAAGCGGGTCCGGCAGGGCGACGCGGTCTATGCCAACGGCACGTGCGTCAATGGCCGTCAGGAAGGGCTGTTCGGCGACGACGTCGCTTTCCGGGGCAACACCGGCTGGGTCAACGACAACGCTCGCGAGGGTGACCACACGGTGACCCGGGTGTGTGTCGGCGCCAACGGCGCGCGGGACCAGGCCACCGACCACTTCTCGGTGGTTCGTGGCGACGGTGACCCGGGAGCCGGTGGTCCGCGTGACCTGTGGCTCAGCGACCGCTCGGGCTACCAGGGCGACTCGGTCGACGTGTCGGTGCGCTGCCGGGACAACAACGCCCGGCTGGACTCAGACGCACTCGACGACATCACCCTGCACCGCGACGGCGGCCGGTTGACCGGCACCACGCACGTCGAGCGCAACGCCGGCTACGGCTGGCACCGGGTGACCGTGGCCTGCGACGGCAACCGCGCCAGCACCGGGTTCTACGTGTTGCGGGACCGCGACCACGAGACCTACCTCGACCTGGACCCTGGCTACGGCCACCCCGGTGACGCGATCGACGTGCACGTCGGTTGTGACCGGTCGGTCGGCTCGATTGACTCCGAAGGCGACGCGGTGCTCGACGACATCGACCTGGACCAGGACGGCCGGCCGTGGCGGTTCGCGGGTACCACCCACGTGCGTGATGATGCCGAGCGCGGTGAGCACACGATCCGGATCCGCTGCGGTGACCAGACGCTGGAACGCGACTTCTTCGTCCAGGGCAACGGCGACAACAACGGCGGCAGTGCTGACGACGGCGACACGCCCGGTGGCGGCGACACGGTGAGCGTGTATCCACAGGGCGCGCCGGAAACCGGCGGTGGCCCGGTCGGCACGGGTAGCCCGGCCGCCGTGCTCGCCCTCGGGCTCACCGGGCTGACCGGTGCGGCCGGCGCGGGTGCCGCGTCGACTCGGCGGGGTGGGCGGCGATGAGCCCCCGGCGCCTGGTACTCGCGGTCGCCGCGATGGTCGCGTCGGCGGCGCTGCTGGCCGGCTGCGGCTCGGCGCCCGCCGAGCCTGGTCCCAACGACGGCCCGACGCTGGCCTCGCCCACGATCGCCGGTGGGCCGGTGACCGCCATCCCGCCGCTGGCGGCGGCCAACCCGACACAGCTGCGGATCGATGCGATCAACGCGACGTCCAGCCTGGTGCCGCTCGGCCTCAACCCGGACCGGACGATCACCGTGCCACCGGTCAGCCAGCCGCTGCAGGCCAGTTGGTACAAGTTCGGGCCGCCCCCTGGCGCGCTCGGCCCCGCGGTCATCCTGGGGCACATCAACGGTGGCGGGGAGGACGGCATCTTCGCCCGGCTGCACGAGCTCAAGCCGGGCGACCAGGTCAAGGTGAGCCGGGCGGACGGCAAGACCGCCCTGTTCACGGTCACCAAGCTGGAGCAGGTTCCGAAGAACCAGTTCCCCACCCAGGCGATCTACGGGGACACCCCCGACGCCGAGCTGCGGCTGATCACCTGCGGTGGCAGCTTCGACCGGGGCAAGCGCAGCTACGTCGACAGCATCGTCGCGTTCGCCACGCTGACCGGCGTCGCCTGACGCCGCCACCCAGTTCGGCGCCACCACGACCAGCGATCTTCACTCGTCCGGGGGTTGTAGTTCAACTTCCCTGCCGGTGTGTTCGGATCGGAGCTGGCCGTGGTGGCGCTTTGCCGAGGTCAATGTGTCGCTGACCAGCGGACTTTACCGATCTTCGCCCGATCAGGTAGGGCCGAACGGGTGGCCGCTGTAAAGGGGGTCAGACCACAGCCGGTAGCGTGCCGACGAAACATCTACAGCTGGCGGCGAACGCCGGCGGCATGGAAGGCGGCACGTCATGCGACTGGCGGTCATTCCCGGGGACGGGATCGGCCCGGAGGTCACCGCCGAGGCACTCAAGGTCCTCGGGGAGGTTGCTCCCGGCGCCGAGACGACCACCTACGACCTGGGTGCGGCTCGTTGGCACTCGACCGGTGAGCTGCTCCCGGAGTCGGTGCTCACCGAGCTGTCCCAGCACGACGCCATCCTGCTCGGCGCCGTCGGCGACCCCTCGGTGCCCAGTGGCATCCTGGAGCGCGGGCTGCTGCTGCGGCTGCGCTTCGAGCTCGACCACCACGTGAACCTGCGGCCGGCGCGGCTCTACCCGGGCGTGCGCAGCCCGCTGTCCCACCCCGGCGAGATCGACCTCGTGGTGGTACGGGAAGGCACCGAGGGCCCGTACGCGGGTACCGGTGGACACCTGCGCAAGGACACCCCGCACGAGATCGCCACCGAGGTGAGCGTGAACACCGCGTTCGGTGTGGAGCGGGTGGTGCGCGACGCGTTCGCCAGGGCCGCGTCCCGCCCGCGCAAGCACCTCACCCTGGTGCACAAGACGAACGTGATGTCCTACGCGGGCGGGCTGTGGTCCCGGATCATGGAGGAGATCTCGCTCGAGTACCCGGACGTCGGTGTCTCATACCAGCACGTGGACGCCACCACGATCCACCTGGTCACCGACCCGGGGCGGTTCGACGTGATCGTCACGGACAACCTGTTCGGCGACATCCTCACCGATCTGGCCGCCGCCGTGACCGGTGGCATCGGCCTCGCCGCGAGCGGCAACCTCGACGTCAGCCGGCGTTTCCCGAGCATGTTCGAGCCGGTACACGGCAGCGCGCCGGACATCGCGGGCCAGAGCATCGCCGACCCGACCGCCGCCGTGCTGTCGGTTGCCCTGTTGCTGGACCACCTCGGCCAGCGGGAGGCCGCCCGCAAGGTGGAGGCTTCGGTCGCGTTCGACCTGGCCACCCGGGATCACGGCGCGGCGGGACACACCCAGTCGATCGGCGACCGGCTCGCCGCACTGGTGGGCCGCCCGGCTACCTTCGACGCGATCTAGGAGCGCGGGACAGCTACTTCGGCGGGGCCACCGCGATCGCCTTGAAGAATGTGTAGTGGAAGGTCCCGCCGGGGTCGGCGGCGCGGCGCAGGTCGGCGATGCCCCGCTCCCACTGGGCCGGCTCGGTGAGGCCGGCGGCCAGCGCGCGCTCCCGCACCGACTCGACCATGGCGACGAAGGTGTTGCGGGTGAACCCCTCGACGATCGCTGGCCGGGTTGCGTCGGCGTACACCGTGCGGGGCTGTACCGTGACGTCCCGGTAGCCGGCTTCGGTGAGCAGCGGCTGCAGCTGCCGGCCGATCAGCGCGTCGCCGCCGTCGGCCGCCTGTAGCGCGATCTGGCACCCGATCACTGCCCGGGCGTTGCCGCTGTCCGGGTGGAAGAACGCCGAGCCGTGGTCGCCCTCGATCACGGTGATGCCGCCGCCGGGCCGCAGCCCTCGGCGCAGCCGGGTCAGTGTGTGCATCGGGTCGGCCAGGTGCTCCAGCACGAAGCACACGAAAAGATGGTCGAACGAGGCGTCGGCGAACGGGAGGTCGTTCAGGTCGGGCCGGTACCAGGACACCGACGCGTTCGGGGCCCGCCGTGCCATCCGTGCCTTTGCCTTGCCGAGCGAGTCCGCCGAGATGTCCACCGCGACGAGCTGGGCCGCCGGGCTGGCCGTGACGAGGTGCAGAGTCTGTGCGCCGACGCCACAGCCGACCTCCAGCACCCGGCTGCCAGCCGGGTAGGTTGTGCCGGCGTGCAGCAGCGCCGAAAGGCTGTCGGCCTGGTCGGCCAGCCGCTGCGCCTCGCGCGCCGAGTACCCGTGCAGGTAGCCGGCCCTGGTTGTCCCGGATGTCCGGCTGGTATCGGGCCTGGTCAGTACCGCTGCGTGCTCACACATACCGGTACTGTGCCGCGAGAATGGACCGGTGAACAGATCCAGGCAGAGCCGGTCCGAAAGGTCCAAAACTGCCGGGTCCGACTTCCTGCGGCTCAGCGTGCACGAGGTACCGGCACGCGGGTTGGCCGACTGGTTGGCCGGGCAGCTCCGGGTGGCGATCGCCGATGGCCGGCTGCCGGTGGGCGCCACCCTGCCGGCCACCCGCGTGCTGGCCGATGAGCTCGGCGTCTCGCGCGGCGTGGTCACCGAGTCCTACCGCCGGCTGATCGAGGACGGCAGGGCCGCCGGGTGCGGCCGGGCCGGGACCAAGATCGTTGCCGCGCCCGCTCCGGTACCGCCGGTACGGTCCAGGGCCACCCGGTCACCCGCGCCCGACCGGGCGGAAGGGCCGTTCGGCGCCGCGCCCGGCGCGGACGTGTTCGACGCGCTGCGCGCCACGCCGGCCCGGATCGACCTGTCTCCCGGGCTGCCCGATCTCGGCGCTTCCCCCGGACCGGCTGGCTGCGTGCCGAGCGTTCGGTGCTCGCGGAGCTGTGCACCGCCGACCTCGGCTACGGGGACCCGCGCGGCGCACCGGCCATGCGCCGGGCCGTGGCGACCTGGCTGGCGCGTTACCGAGGTATCCAGGTGGACCCGGGTGAGGTGGTCATCGTCGCCGGTGTGGCCCAGGCGATAGGACTGTTCGTTCCCCACCGGGGTCGTGCTGGCTGGCGAGCGATGGCGGGAGCTGTTGGCATGGGCCGGCGCCGGTGGTGTGGTCATGGAGGATGACTACGACGCCGAGCACCGCTACGACCGACCGCCGGTGCCGGCCCTGCGCTCGATGCTCGCCGACCAGGTGTGCTACGCCGGCAGCGTCTCCAAGTGGCTGGCCCCGGCACTGCGGCTGGGCTGGATGCTCGCGCCGTCCCGGTACCGCGATGCGCTGGTGAGCGCCAAGCGCCTCGCGGACCTTGGCAACCCGGTGCT
>DASYBQ010000251.1:0-7146 GCA_036500625.1 Pseudonocardia sp.
CGCGGTGTCCTGCATCGGGTTGCGCTCGGGCGCCGAAGATTCCGGAGTCTCGGGACTCTCCGACGGCGCCAACCGGGTGGTCGTGCCGAGCCCTTCGGCCTCGATGCCGGCGGCGGCGCGGCCGCGTGGGTGCTCGGTCACCGCTCTGGTGCCGGCCCGGTGGTGTCCGTTGGTGCGCAGCGCGACGGTCGCCTCGGCGTGGCTGCCGGCAGAGCCCTCCGACCTGCCGTTCGCGCCGGAGCGCCGAAGACCGCCGGTCCCGCTGGACCGCCGATAGTCGGAGGGTCGCAGCGCCGCGGTGGCCGACTCCAGCCCGCCCGCGCCGGTGCCCGCCTCGGCCATGCCCGGCTCGTCGCCGGCCAGGTTCGGGTCGTCCTCGGCGGCACTCAGATCGGCGCCGGGCGTGCCCAACTTGCCATTGGTCCGCTCGGTACCGGCCGTGCCCAGATCGCTTTCTCGGGCGGCCGGGCTGCTGGCGTGTCCCGGGGCGGTGCTCGGCCGCATCGTCGATGCGGGCTCGGATCCGTACGGCTGCGACTCGCCGCCGAGGCCGTCGTCGAACGCGTCGAAGTCCTCGAACCCTTCGAAACCCGGGTGGGACTGGTCCGCGCCGAGGGTGTGCGGGCCGAGGAAGCTCTCCGCGCCACCGTGCAGTGCCTCACCGGCCAGTGCGCGGACCAGTGAGACGATCTCCTGCGCGTCCGGCATCGGCACCTGGCGCAGTGATGCTGTGCTGGCCGAGTCGGACACCGTGATCGTTGCGCGGCTGCCGTCAGCCACCCACTCGGCCGACGACAGTCGCCCCAGTGGGAACCCCTCGCTGGCTTGGCCGCTGCGCCCGTCGCGCAGCAACAGCACCCGGTAGTCGGTCACCGCGAGCAGCCCCGGACCAGCGCCGTAGATGCCGCTGGCCAGTCGCTGCACGGTCTCGCCCTCGCGCAGGTACGCGCTGAGCTGACGGATTTCCCGGTGCACGTCGTAGTCCGCTGTCATGCGTGTCGCTGCGTTCACTATGTCTGGTCTGAGTTCCATGGCGACACCCCCCAATCGCAGTGGTCGGGTCGGTGATCCGTTGCCCGGCTTCCGACTCTTCAAAGGCCTTAACGACCATTTCATCGCGCCGATACTGAGTCATTCTCTTTGCGGCCGTCCGTGGAAAGTCATCACGCGGCCGCCGGCGGGCCCCCCGGTAGGCCATTTAAATTACAAGCGAGAATTTCATCGGTGTAGTTTACCTGATTGTCCGAGGTCAGCGGGATGTGGATGGGGCCACATAGAGATTGCTGCCGCAACAAAGGCCAGAAGAGCCGCAATACGCCTCACCCGTTGCCAGTCGCCTCACGGCTGTGGCAAATGGGGGATTATCACTCTAATGAGGTAAGGGTTCTTGTCGCCCGAATGGCCTATCAAGCCGTGGCAGATGAGATGGATGGGGTACGAGACACGGTGCTGAACCCGCAGCGCGCGCTCCCGGCCGGCACGCTGGCGCGCTGGGCGCGCGGGCGTTGACCGGGGGTGGGTTGCGTGCCAGGCTCCACCGTTGACCCGGCGCATGCGACATGCCACGGTGCTGTGACGAGTCGGACCCCTCAGTGTCGAAGGGCCTATCCATGGCGACCGCGAACAAGGTGAGCGTCATCCCCTGCGGAGCGATGACCGCCGATCTGACCTGGCTGCTGCTGAAGCCGGGCCGCTCCATCACCGACCGCCACCACAAACAAGGCCCGGCGCCCTGGGTCGATGTGCCAACGCACTGCGTGCTGGTCGAGACCGACGAGGGCACGCTGCTCTGGGACACCAGCTGCCCCCGAGACTGGGAGCAGCGCTGGGAGCCGACCGGCCTGCAGGACTTCTTCCCCTACGACAAGGTCGCCGACGACGAGTACCTGGACTCCCGGCTCAACCAGTTGGGCGTCGGCCTCGACGAGATCGACTACGTGGTGCTCTCGCACCTGCACTTCGACCACGCGGGCAACGTGCAGATGTTCCGCGACACCAGCGCCAAGCTGGTCTGCAACCAGAAGGAGAAGGACTTCGCGTTCGGCTTCGAAGGGCTGTTCACCGGCGCGCACCTCAAGGCCGACTACGAAGGCTGCGAGTTCCAGACCGTCTCAGGGGATGCCGAGTTCCTGCCTGGGGTCACGTTGATCGAGACACCCGGCCACACCGTCGGCTGCATGTCCATGCAGGTCGACCTGCCGGACACCGGCACCATGATCTTCACCTCGGACGCGGTGTACATGGGGGAGAGCTACGGCCCGCCGGCCACCCCGGCCGCGATCGTGAACAACCTGGAGCAGTTCTACTCCTCGGTGGAGAAGCTGCGCGGCATCCAGGAGAAGACCAATGGCCAGATGATCTTCGGTCATGACGCCGAGCAGATCCACCAGCTGCGGGTAGCACCGGAGGGCTGCTACACATGAGCGTCCCCGAGGTGAGTCTGACCGAGGAGACGATCTTCACCTGGGGTGCGCCGCCGCTGAAGTTCGGTGCCGGCGCTGTGGACGAGATCGGTTTCGAGATGGCCGGCTACCGGGCGCGCCGGGTGCTGATCGTGACCGACTCCGGGGTGCATGCCCTTGGCGCTCCACAGCGCATTGCGGACAGCCTGCGCCGCTACAAGATCGAGTCGGAGATCTTTGACGGGGTACACGTGGAGCCCACCGACGACTCGATGAACAAGGCCGTCGAGTACGCCCGCGCGCAAGGCGACTGGGACGGCTTCGTGGCCGTCGGCGGCGGCTCTTCGATCGACACCGCGAAGGCGATCAACCTGCTGACCAGTTGCCCCGGCGAGCTGATGGACTACGTGAACAAGCCGGTCGGCGAAGCGCGCACCCCGGAAGGCCAGCTCAAGCCGCTCATCGCGGTGCCGACCACCGCCGGCACCGGCTCGGAGTCCACCGCGATGTGTGTGCTGGACATCCTGTCCATGCGGGTCAAGACCGGTATCAGCCACTGGCGGCTGCGCCCGACGCTGGCGGTGATCGACCCGCTGCTGACCATGTCGCTGCCGCCGCAGGTCACCGCCGCCTCCGGGATGGACATCGTCTGCCACGCGGTGGAGAGCTACACCGCGCGCTATTACACCGCGTTCGACCGCAAGAAGCCCGAGGAGCGGGTCACCTACTGCGGCTCGAACCCGGTGTCGGACCTGTGGTGCGAGCGGGCCATGCAGCTGCTGGCGCACTCGTTCCGGGCGGCGGTGCACGAGGGGGCGGACAACCTCGAGGCCCGCTCGGACATGATGATGGCCGCGACCTTCGCCGGCATGGGCTTCGGCAACTCCGGGGTGCACATCCCGCATGCCAACGCCTACCCGATCGCCGGCATGGTCCGCGACTACGTCCCGGAGGGCTATCCGCCGGCCGAGCCGATGGTGCCGCACGGCCAGTCGGTGTCGCTGACCGCGCCGGAGGCGTTCCGGTTCTCCTTCTCCAGCGCGCCGCAGCGGCACCTGCGGGCCGCTTCGCTGCTGGACCCGGATGCGGACAAGCACAACGACGAGCGGGAGCAGCTGCCGTCAGTGCTGGTAAGGCTGATGCGCGACATCGACATCCCGAACGGGATCGGCGGCGTCGGCTACACCGAGGCCGACGTACCGGACCTGGTGCCCGGCACGATGAAGCAGCAGCGGCTGCTGGCGACCTGCCCGAAGATGCCGACCGAGGACGACATCGCCGACATCCTGACCGGCTCCATCCAGAACTGGTAGCCGAGTCGTGCCGATCTACGTCTACCGCTGTAGCTGTGGGCTGCGGTTCGAGCGGCTGACCTCGTTCGAAACGCCGGCCCCGGAGTGCCCCCGCTGCGGTGCGGAGACGCGGAAAATCCCGGCCGGGTTCAGCCTGGGCGGCCGGGCCGACGCGGGGTTGGCCATGGACCGGATGCCGCAGACCTGGCGCGGCACCTACCACGGCGACCGGGAGTACACCGGCCGGCTGCGCCGGCAGTGGGAGCAGCGGCAGCGGCTGGAGGCGAAACACCCGGAGATCGCCGGTGACCAGCGGCCGATCCTGGCGCACGAGGGCCGCTTCCACGACGCGCCGCTGCGCGCGGGCGACCCGATGCCCGGCGCCGGTCCGTCGGAGGCCGGTCCGGCAGGGACCGCCGGACACGGCCATGGACACGGCCATGGACACGGCCATGGACACGGTTCGGCGGCCGGCCCGAGCTCGACTTCGCGGCCCGCGTCAGACTGAGCGGGTGAGTACGCCAGACACCGGAGACGACACCGCCGCCCTGATCGCCGACCTCACCGCCAGCGTCGCTGGTCAGGTTCGTTTCGACCCGGCCAGCCGCGCCATGTGGTCGGCCGATGCCTCGAACTACCGGCGGGTGCCGATCGGGGTGGTTGCGCCGCGCGACACCGAGGACGCGCAGGCCGCGGTCGCGGTGTGCCGGGCGCACCGCGTGCCGCTGCTGCCCAGGGGCGCGGGTACCTCGATCGCCGGCCAGGCGGTCAACACCGCGGTGGTACTGGACTTCCGGCACCTGGACACGATCCTGGAGATCGACCCGGACGCACGGACCGCCCGGGTGCAGCCCGGGGTGATCTGCGACTCGCTGCGCGACGCGGCCCGCCCGCACGGGCTGACCTTCGGGCCCGACCCGTCCACGCACAACCGTTGCACGCTCGGCGGCATGATCGGCAACAACGCCTGCGGCTCCCACTCGGTGGCCTGGGGCAAGACGGTCGACAACGTGCACGCCCTGGACGTGCTCACCTACCGGGGCGAGAGGCTGACCATCGGGACCGGCGGCGTCGGCGGCCCGATTCCGGATGCGCTGCGCGCTCTCGGTGAGCGGATGGCAGACGACGTGCGGGCGGCGTTCCCCGACCTGACCCGGCGGGTGTCCGGCTACAACCTGGACCAGCTGCTGCCCGAAGGACCGGTGGACCTGGCCAAGGCGCTGGTCGGTACCGAGGGCACCTGCGCCACTGTGCTGGGTGCGACGGTCCGGCTGGTCGAGTCGCCGGCCGCGCGTGCGCTGGCGGTGCTCGGGTTCGCCGACGCCTACGCCGCCGCCGACCACGTGATGGCCGTCCGCGAGCACCACCCGCTGACCATCGAGGGGATGGACGCCGGGCTGATCGCGGTGCTGCGTGCCCAGCACCCGAACGAGACGGCCAGCCGCGCGCTGCCCGAGGGCGGCGGCTGGCTGTACGTGGAGACCGGTGGCGCCACGGTGGCCGAGGCGGAGGCCGCCGCACACGCCGTTGCCCGCGCCATGCAGCCCTACGGGGCGACGAACATAGTGGTCAGCGACCCGGCGAAGATGAAGGCGCTGTGGCGGATCCGGGAGGACGGCGCCGGCATCGTCACCCGCTCGCCGGACGGCGGCGAGGCCTGGCCCGGCTGGGAGGACGCGGCGGTGCCCCCGGAGCGCTTCGGTGCCTACCTGCGCGAGTTCGACCAGGTGCTGGCGCGGCACGGTCGCCGGGGCATCTACTACGGCCACTTCGGCGACGGCTGCCTGCACGTGCGGATCGACTTCGACCTGCTCAGCCGCGCGGGGATCGCCAACTTCCGTGCCTTCATGGAGGACGCCGCGGACGCGGTGGTGGCGCACGGCGGGTCGCTGTCCGGTGAGCACGGCGACGGGCAGGCCCGCTCCGAGCTGCTGGACCGGATGTACCCGAAGGAGATCATCGCCGGGTTCGAAGAGTTCAAGGGCATCTGGGACCCGGACGACCGGATGAACCCCGGCCGGATCGTCCGCCCGGCGAAGATGGACGACGACCTGCGCATCTTCGTCGGGATGCCGACGCTGCGCGACGCACCGGAGCTGGCCTTCGCCCACGACCAGGGCAGCTTCAACCGGGCGACCCGCCGCTGTCTCGGCGTCGGCCGCTGTGTCACCGGGTCCGGCGGGGTGATGTGCCCCAGTTTCCGGGCCACCGGCGAGGAGATGCACTCCACCCGGGGGCGCGCGCGGCTGCTGTTCGAGATGGCGAACGGCGAGGTGATCACCGACGGCTGGCGGTCCGACCAGGTGGCCGAGGCGCTGGATCTGTGCCTGTCCTGCAAGGGCTGCAAGCGGGACTGCCCGGTCGGGGTGGACATGGCGGCCTACAAGACCGAGTTCCTTGCCCAGCGCTACCGCCGGCGGCTCCGCCCGCTGTCGCACTACTCGATGGGTGCGCTGCCGCGCTGGCTGCGCCTTGTCACCCGGGTGCCCGGCCTGCCCCGGCTTGCGAACGCCGCCGCCCGCCGCCCGGCACTGTCGTCGCTGGCCAAGCGCCTCGCCGGCATCGCCCCGCAGCGCGCCATCCCCCCACTCGCCGAACACACCTTCACCCGCCGTTTCTCCGCGAGTCGGGCGTCTCAGCACACTGAGCCGCGCGTCTCAGCACACCAGAGCGGTGTGCCGAAATCCCCGACTCAGGGTGCGCAGAGCTCCGACTCGCGGGTGGTGTTGTGGCCGGACACGTTCACCGACCACTTCGACCCGGAGATCGCCTGGGACGCGGCCGCCGTGCTGACCGCGCTCGGCTACCAGGTGGAGATCCCGGACGGCCCGGTGTGCTGCGGGCTGACCTGGTACTCCACCGGGCAGCTGGATGCCGCCCGGCGGGTGCTGCGCCGCAGCGTGGCCACGCTGCGGCCGTACCTGGAGGACGGCGTGCCGATCATCGCGCTGGAACCCAGCTGCGCGGCCGCGCTGCGCGCCGACCTGCCCGAGGTGCTGCCGTCCGACCCGGGCGCGGCGGCGCTGGCCAGTGCGGTGCGCACCTTCGCCGAGGTACTCGCCGAGCACACCGACGAGCTGGCCGCCCTGGTGCGCGAGAGGGGCCTGCGCGCGCTGGTCCAGCTGCACTGCCACCAGCACGCCGACCTCGGGGCGGAGGCGGACCGGGCGGTGCTGAAGGCACTGCGGGTGGACGCCGAGGTGCTCGACTCCGGCTGCTGCGGGCTGGCCGGCAACTTCGGATTCGAGAAGGGCCACTACGAGGTGTCCATGGCGTGCGCCGAGCGGGTGCTGCTCCCGGCGGTGCGCGGCGCCGCCCCGGACGTCGCGGTCCTCGCGGACGGATACAGCTGCCGTACCCAGCTGCGCCAGGCCGGCCAGCGCGAACCGGTCCACCTCGCCCAGCTGGCCGCCCGCGCCCTCGGCCTTACCCCGTGAGTGTTGGGGGGGGGG
>DASYBQ010000252.1:0-37412 GCA_036500625.1 Pseudonocardia sp.
CCTGTACCTGGCGGGCAAGAAGGCCGAGGCCGAGGCCGCCATCCCGGACGACCTCCTGGAGCGGCTCACGGTGATCGGACCGCGCGGCTACGTCGCCGAACGGCTGGCCGCCTTCCGCGAGGCCGGGGTCACCTACCTGAACATCGAGCCGTTCGGGGACCCGACGCGGACGATCGAGGCGCTCCGCGAGCTCATCGACGCGTAAGCCGGTCCGTGCCTACCCGTCGTACGCCTCGATCGGCGGGCAGGAGCAGACCAGGTTGCGGTCGCCGTATGCGCCGTCGATCCGGCGGACCGGCGGCCACACCTTGGCTTCGGTCCGACCGGTCGGGTAGACGGCCAGCTCCCTCGGGTAGGGGTGGTCCCACTTGTCGGTCAGGCAGGCGGCGGTGTGCGGAGCGCCGCGCAGCGGGTTGTCCTCCACCGGCCATTCACCGGCGCCGACCCGCTCGATCTCGTCCCGGATGGAGATCATCGCGTCGATGAACCGGTCCAGCTCGGCGAGGTCCTCGCTCTCGGTCGGCTCCACCATCAACGTGCCGGCGACCGGGAAGGACATGGTCGGGGCGTGCAGCCCGTAGTCGGCCAACCGCTTCGCCACGTCGTCGACGGTGATGCCGGTCGCCGAGGTGATCGGGCGCAGGTCCAGGATGCACTCGTGTGCCACGAAGCCGCCCGGGCCGGTGTAGAGCACCGGGTAGTGCGCGGACAGCCGGCGTGCCACGTAGTTCGCCGCTGCCACCGCGACCAGCGTTGCCCGGCGCAACCCCGCTGAGCCCATCATCCGCAGGTAGGCCCATGAGATGGGCAACACCCCGGGACTGCCGTACTCCGCTCCGGACACCGCGCCGCTTCCCCGGTCCGGCAGGTACTTGGCCAGGTGCTCACGAACCGCCACCGGACCCACCCCGGGCCCGCCGCCGCCGTGCGGGATGCAGAACGTCTTGTGCAGGTTCAGGTGGCTCACGTCGCCGCCGAACTCCCCCGGCTTGGCCAGCCCGAGCAGCGCGTTGAGGTTTGCGCCGTCGACGTACACCTGGCCGCCGGCCTCGTGCACCGCCGCGCACACCTGCCCCACCTCGGCCTCGTACACGCCGTGCGTGGACGGGTAGGTGATCATCAACGCGGCGAGGTTCCCGCCATGCTCGGCGATCTTCGACCGCAGGTCGCCCAGATCGACGTCGCCGTTGTCGTCGCAGGCAACGACTACCACGCGCATGCCGGCCATCACCGCGGATGCCGCGTTGGTGCCGTGCGCGCTGGCCGGGATCAGGCAGACGTCCCGGTGCTGCTCGCCGCGGTCGCGGTGGTAGCCGCGGATGGCCAACAGCCCTGCCAGCTCGCCCTGGCTGCCCGCGTTGGGCTGCAGCGAGACCGCCGAGTACCCGGTGAGCTCGGCCAACCAGGTCTCCAGGTCCGCGATCAGGGCAAGGGTTCCCTCGGCGTCCGATGCGGGAGCGTGCGGGTGCAGGTCCGCGAAGCCCGGCCAGCTGATCGGCTCCATCTCGGCCGCCGCATTGAGCTTCATGGTGCACGAACCCAACGGGATCATGCCCCGGTCCAGCGCCACGTCGGAGTCGGCGAGCCGGCGCAGGTAGCGCATCAGCGCGGTCTCGGACCGGTAGCGGTGGAAAACCGGGTGCGTGAGGTACTCGCTGCGCCGGCGCAGCGGCTCCGGGACCGCGTCCTCGGTGGTCGAATCCAGCTCGTCGAGCTGTTCGCGGCTGGTCGGTACGCCGAACGCCTCGGCCACGGTGACCAGGTGCGCCCGGACCGTCAGCTCCGAGCAGGCCACCCCCACCCGGTCGGCGTCGATGCGGCGCAGCGTGATGCCGCGCTCATGGGCGGCGTGAACCACCTCGTCGGCCTTGCCGGGCACCCGCACCAGCAGCGTGTCGAAGAAATGCTCCGGCCCCACTTCCAGTCCGCCCGCGCGCAGCCGCGCGGCCAGCACCACGGCCATCCGATGGGCCCGGGTGGCGATCGCCCGCAGGCCGCTCGGACCGTGGTACACGGCGTACATCGAGGCGATCACGGCAAGCAGCACCTGCGCGGTGCAGATGTTGCTGGTCGCCCTCTCCCGCCGGATGTGCTGCTCCCGGGTCTGCAGCGCCAGGCGCAGCGCGGGTGTGCCGTCGGCGTCCACCGACACGCCGACCAGCCGCCCTGGCAGCTGCCGGCGCAGCTCGTCGCGCACCGCCAGGTAGCCGGCGTGCGGGCCGCCGAAGCCCAGCGGCACGCCGAAGCGCTGGGTGTTGCCCACCGCGGCGTCGGCGCCTATCTCCCCCGGCTCACGCAGTAGGACCAGCCCGAGCAGATCGGCGGCCACCACGACCTTGGCACCCCGTTCGTGTGCCTCGGCGATCAGCCCGGCGTGGTCACGTACCGCTCCAGACGCGCCCGGGTAGCTCAGCAACAGGCCGAAGAAGTCGCCGTCCGGCAGGCCGCGGCCGGTCAACTCGGCCTCGACGATCTCGATGCCCAGCGGCTCGGCCCGGGTACGCAGCACCGCGAGGGTGCGCGGCAGCGTGTCCGCGTCCACCACGAAACGGCTGGCCTTGGAGCGACCGGCCCGGCGCAGCAGGGTCATCGCCTCGGCGGCCGCGGTCGCCTCGTCCAGCACGGACGCCCCGGCCACCGGCAGGCCGGTCAGGTCGGACACCACCGTCTGGAAGTTCAGCAGGGCTTCCAGCCGGCCCTGGCTGATCTCCGGCTGGTAGGGCGTGTACGCCGTATACCAGGCAGGGTTCTCCAGCACGTTGCGGCGGATGACCGGCGGCGTCACGGTTGCGTGGTAGCCGAGGCCGATCATGGGGACGGTCGGGTTGTTGCGGGCGGCCAGGGCGCGCAGTTCGGCCAGCGCCTCGCTCTCGGTGGCGGCCGGAGGCAGTGAGCTGGACTCGGTGGCGCCGGTACGGATGTCCGGCGGCAGCGCCCGGTCGGCCAGTTCGTCCAGCGAGCCGACCCCGATCGTGGCGGCCATCCTGGTCAGCTCCGACTCGTCCGGGCCCAGATGGCGCTCGACGAACGGGGTGCCTCGCTCCAGGTCGGCCAGGGATGTGTTCACAGACAGGGGGGTCATGTCGCCTCCGGTCAGGGCAGCGTGCGGCGGCCCTCCCCCTCTGTCCCTGCCCAATCGGGCGCCTGAGAGATTCGCCCGGCAGTGGGCTTTCCCCGTCGGCGAGTGACCGGTGTCACTCTTTCCAGAGGCGTCTCGTCCACGCGGTCCGGGTTGCCTGAGAGGTTCCGGGGAGGATTTGCTCCTTCGGCGCCCGGCTCGCTCACAGCCGGGACTCTCCCGCGTGTCGTCGGCGACTACCCGCCCAGTCTAGCCGGCCGATCAGCTGATTCGCTTGGTGGCGCGACGACGGCTCAGCTCGTCCGAGGGCGTATCCGCCGGGGCGAGTCCGTCCGCCCGCTCGGCGGGGAACTCGCGGATGGAGCCGCTGATCTCCCGCATGGCACCGCCGATGGCGATGCCGAACACGCCCTGGCCGCCCTGCAGTAAGTCGACGACCTCCTCGGGCGAGGCGCACTCGTAGACGGTGGTGCCGTCGCTGAGCAGGGTGATGCCGGCCAGGTCGCGCACGCCGCGCGCCCGCAGGTGGTCCACGGCGAGCCGGATGTTCTGCAGTGAGACCCCGGCGTCCAGCAGCCGCTTGACCACCTTGAGCACCAGGATGTCTTTGAACGAGTAGAGCCGCTGGGTGCCGGAGCCCGAGGCGCCTCGTATCGACGGAACGACCAGCCCGGTGCGGGCCCAGTAGTCCAGCTGCCGATAGGTGATCCCCACCACCTGGCAGGCGGTCGGCCCCCGGTACCCGCTCATCTGATCGGGCAGCCCGTCGGCCAGAGCCGAGTCGGGGAACAGCTCACCCTGCTCAGCTGGATGGTCCGGGCGCTCGATGTCCATAATGAAGACCGTAAGAGGAGGCCAGCGGCCGGTCAACGCGACGCGCGGGGAACCTTCGAGGCCGGGTTCAGGGTTGAGCGCCCCGGAAGTCCTCCGGGGAGACCGAGTCGAGGAACTCGCGGAACTTCTCCACTTCGTCCTCCTGCTCATCGGGGATGATCAGGCCGGCCTCGGCGAGCACGTTCTCTTCGGCGTGGATCGGCACCCCCACCCGCAGGGCCAGCGCCACCGAGTCACTCGGCCGGGCCGACACCCTCGTCCCTCCGTCGAACACCAGCTCGGCGAAGAACGTGCCTTCTTGCAGATCGGTGATGCGGACCTGCTCCAGCCGCCGGCCGAGCGACTTGATCACATCTTTGAGCAGGTCGTGCGTCAACGGCCTCGCCGGCTTCACACCCTGCTGCTCCAGTGCGATAGCGGTGGCCTCTACTGAACCGATCCAGATCGGCAGGTATCGATCACCGTTGGTCTCCCGTAGCAGGAGAATGGGCTGGTTCGCGGGTAGTTCCACTCGCACACCGACCACGCGCATCTCACTCACGCGTCTCGCCTCCCTCCCCGACGGGGACTAGCACCACCTGATCGCCCAGCGATGGAACCTATTGTCGGGTCGGATCCAGTGGACCCTGATATCTGAAGACGCTACACGCGCGAGCGGGCATTCGCGCGCCATCCGGCGACTGATAACGCCCGTGCTCAATATTCACCGGAGTAGACCCTCCCGTAACCCCACTCGGATCAGCAGGGCGTGCAGCCGGACCGACAGTCCGGCCATCTCACGCAGCAGATCCTCGGCCCTCGCCGCCGCGTCCGGGTCCCGCTGCCGGGCCACCGGCCCGACAACCTGCTGCAGCAGCCCGGTCTCCCGGTCCGCCGCGGCCCGGAACGCGCGCAGGTGGCGGGGTTCGATGCCGAACTCGGTGAGCGCGTTCGCCGTGCGGGCCAGCTCGACCGCGTCGGTGTCGTAGAAACCCGCGGCGCCGGGCCGCACGATGCCGAACTGCTCCAGAGCATTCAGCATGGGCAGCCCGATCTCGGCCTCGTCGAGCAGCTCCTCGCGGGTCAACCGGGCCTTCACCGTCGGCGCGGCCTTCTCCGGCGCACCGCTGGGCACGACGACCAGTGGACGCGAGTCGGCCGCGGCCACCCCGTCCCGGTCATCGAGCTGTTGCTTGATCACCTTCAACGGCAGGTAGTGGTCGCGCTGGGCGGCCAGCACGAACCGCAGCCGTTCGAGATCCTCGCTGGAGAACTGGCGGTACCCGGAGGCGCTGCGGGCCGGCGAGACCAGCCCCTCCGACTCGAGGAACCGAATCTTGGAGATCGTGACGTCCGGAAACTCGCCACGCAACCGGTCCAACACCGCCCCGATGCTCCAGCGGCCCTGTTCCGATCCGCGACCCCGCGACGACCACTGCGGGGCGGTCACGCCGGCCTCTGCGCGGCCCCCTGACCGGCTTCTCGAGGGCCGGTCAGGAAAACCAGCCGAAACTTGCCGATCTGGACCTCGTCGCCGTTCGCCAGAACCGCGGTGTCCACCGGCTCTCGGTTCACGTAGGTGCCGTTCAGGCTGCCGACATCGACGACGACGAACTCACCCACGTCGCGCCGGAACTCGGCATGCCGGCGTGACACGGTGACGTCGTCCAGGAAGATGTCGCTCTCCGGGTGCCGGCCGGCGCTGGTGGTCGCCTGGTCCAGCAGGAAACGGGAGCCGGCGTTGGGGCCGCGCTTCACCACGAGCAACGCCGAGCCCGGCGGCAACGCGTCTACTCCGGATACCGGCTGTTCCTGGGCCGGCGCTTCACGCTCGGTGAACTCCGTGAAGTCGGCCCGGAAGACCGATGTGGTCTCCGGGGAACGCTCGGGTGGTACACCGGGCCCGTCGTTGGTGGTCACCTCGGGGTCTCCTCCTGCGCGGTGGTTCGAGTGGGCCGCGAAAATACGGTTTGGCTGGATGGCCAACCTACCGCGCGGCCGCGAGATCAGGTCTGGTTGGTCAGCGACCCATAGGCCGAAGCGTCGAGCAACCCCTCGAGCGCCTGCTCGACCGGTTCGTCGAGCCGAATTTCAAAAATCCAACCCCCGCCGTACGGCTCGGAGTTGACCAGTTCCGGCTGGTCGTCGAGTGCCTGGTTCACGGTAGTCACCTCACCACTGACCGGCGCGAACAGGTCGGAGACCGACTTGGTGGACTCGACCTCGCCGACCGCGACTCCAGCGACGGTCCGCTCACCGACCTCGGGGAGCTGCACGAAGACCACATCACCGAGCTGCCGTTGGGCGTAGTCGGTGATGCCTACCCGGACGACGTGGTCAGCGTCGTCGCCCGTGACGCGAACCCACTCGTGAGCATCGGTGTAGCGCAAGTCCTCTGGGATCACCCGGTTAGCCTATCGAGGCCCTCCGCCGAGGTTGGCACCGGTCGGCGCATGGCGGCACTGAACTGCACGAGATAGCCCACCGCCGACCACAGATAAAGCCCGCCACCCCAGGCGGTGAACGCGTAACCGAAGGTCAGCGTGATCTGGGCGATGCCGGGATAGGCCTGCGCGAGCAGCAACAGGGGGAACGCGTAGAGCAGGTTGAACGTGGCGGCCTTGCCCAGATAGGTGACCTCGAACGGCCGGTAGCCCCGCCGCCGCAGCACCATGACGCACACCGCGAGCAGCACGTCCCGCCCGACCAGGGCCGCGACCACCCACCACGGCACGATGCCCCTGATCAGGAAGGCGGCCAGGGCGGCAAGGATGTAGAGCCGGTCGGCGGCGGGGTCGAGCAGCTCACCGAGCTTGCTGTACTGGTCGAGCCAGCGGGCGGTCTTGCCGTCCAGCCAGTCGGTGACCCCGCTCACCGCAAGCACCAGCACCGCGTAGCCGTCCGCGTGCGGGCCCAGCAGCAGCCAGACGAACAGCGGCACGCCGGCCAGCCGCAGCACGCTGAGCAGGTTCGGCACGGTGAGCACCCGCTCGCCGGCCACATCGGCCAGCCGCGAGCTGACCAGCCCACCGGAGGTATCGGCCGCCGCGCGGCCCCCGCCCCTCGGCTCACCGGCCGACTCATCGCTCGGAGTGGGAGTGACCACGGGTCAAAGCGTGCCACACAGTTGGCCGAACCGACGCGCGCCGAGGACGGGTACCGCTCGGGGAGCTGTGCGCGCACGGACCGGGCCAGGCAGACTCGGGAGCATGGACGCGACCAAGCTCAGGGAGCGGCAGGCTCCGCTCAAGACCCAGTACCGGGACGACCCCAACTCCGCCGTCGTCACCCTCGAGGCGGACGGCGAGCTGGACGGCAGCGGGGTGGCCTGCCGGGTACAGACCGCGCGGGCGTTGGAGGAGGCAGGGCTGCACCCGGCGACCGGTGGGGACGGCACTCAGCTGTGCTCGGGCGACATGCTGTTGGAGGCGCTTGTCGCCTGTGCCGGCGTGACGCTGCGCGCGGTGGCCACCTCGTTGGGCCTCGAGGTCTCGGGTACCGTGCACGCCGAGGGCGACCTGGACTTCCGGGGCACGCTCGGCGTGGCCAAGGACGCCCCGGTCGGTTTCCGTAGCATCAGGCTGACGTTCCAGCTCGACACGTCGGCTTCGGAGGAGGAGCTGGCCACCCTGCTCAAGCTCACCGAGCGGTACTGCGTGGTGCTGCAGACCATCCGGTCCGCTCCGGACACCCAGGTGGAGATGCGCACCGACACAGCCGCGGCGGCCTCCAACTGACGTGGACCTCGAGCCAAAGGGACCGTCGATGAACGGCGCCCGCGCCCTGCTCGACACCCTTGTCGCCGGCGGGGTCGAGGTGTGTTTCGCCAACCCGGGCACCTCGGAGATGCACTTTGTGGCCGCGCTGGACTCGGTGCCCCGGATGCGCGGCGTGCTGACCCTTTTCGAAGGGGTCGCCACCGGGGCGGCCGACGGGTACGCCCGGATCGCCGGCCGCCCGGCCGCGGTGCTGCTGCACCTCGGGCCGGGTCTCGGCAACGGTCTGGCGAACCTGCACAACGCCAGGCGGGCCGGGGTGCCCATGGTGAACGTGGTCGGCGACCACGCCACCTACCACAAGCGCTACGACGCACCCCTCGAGTCGGACATCGACGCGGTGGCCGGCAGCGTGTCCGGCTGGTTGCGGCGCAGCGAGCGGGCGGGTGACGTGGCGACCGACGCGGCCGAGGCGCTGGCCGCGGCGAACGGTCCGCCGGCAACCATCGCCACGTTGGTACTGCCCGCCGACGTGTCCTGGGAGTCCGGTGCGCGGGCGACCGACCCGGGCAAGGCTGCCGGTCCGGCCCCGGCTTCCGAGGCGGCGGTGTCACCGGACGCCGTCTCGGCGGCCGCCAAGGCGTTGGGATCCGGCGAGTCTTCTGTGCTGTTGATCGGCGGCGACGCGACCCGCGAGCCGGGGCTGAGCGCCGCCGCGCGGATCGCCGAAGCCACTGGCACGAGGCTGCTCTGCGAGACGTTCCCGACCAGGCTGGAGCGCGGCGCCGGGGTCCCGGCGGTCGGCCGCCTCGGCTACCTCGCCGAGATGGCGGCCCATCAGCTCGAGGGCGCCAAGCACCTGGTGCTCGCCGGTGCCCGCTCGCCTGTCACGTTCTTCGCCTACCCCGGCAAGCCGAGCGACCTCGTGCCGGACGGCTGCCAGGTGCATGTACTGGCGGAACGTGCCGGCGCCGCCGAGGCCGCGCTCGGCGCGCTCGCCGACGAGCTCGCGCCGGGTACCGCCCCGCAAACTGCCCCGGCACGGCGCCCCGGGCTACCCGGTGGAGAGCTGACCGCCGAGACGGTGGCCGCCGCGGTGGGCGCACTGTTGCCGGAGCGGGCCATCGTGGTGGACGAGGGAAACACCTCGAGCATGTTCCTGCCCTCGGCCACCGAGGGAGCCCCCCGCCACGACCTGTTGACGCTGACCGGCGGTGCCATCGGTTACGGCCTTCCGGCGGCCACCGGGGCGGCTGTCGCGGCTCCGGAGCGGCCGGTGCTGTGCCTGGAGGCCGACGGTTCCGCGATGTACACCCTGTCCGCGCTGTGGACGCACGCCAGGGAGAACCTGAATGTCACCACGGTGATCTACAACAACAGCGCCTACGCCATCCTGCGGATGGAGCTGCAGCGGGTCGGCGCGGAGACCGCCGAGCAGCGGGGCGAGCCCGGCCCCAAGGCCAAAGCGCTGCTCGACCTGAGCGATCCGAAGATCGACTTTGTCGCGCTGGCCACCGGCATGGGGGTGCCGGCAACGCGGGCCAGCACCGCCGAGGAGTTCGCCGAGGCGCTGGCCAAGGCATTCGCCGAGCCTGGGCCGCACCTGATCGACGCCGTGGTTCCTCCGTTGGTCTAGGAGGGTCGGGCCGGATCGCGCTCAGCCGAGCGGTCCGGACAACTCCCCCAGTTGCTTGCGGCTCAGCGGCGGCCGGCCGGCCGGCTGATGCACCGGCGCGGGGGTGACCACCGGCGGGATCTTGAGGGTGAGCTGCTTCCCCACATCGACGGTGAACTCCTCACCGTGGTGGCGCAGCCGCATCGGCCGGTCGCCGTCGAGCACGTCGTAGCTGGCCTCCTCCCGGGTGATGGTCACCCGCAGCTGCTGGCTGTGCCACGTCATGCCGAAGCGCAGCCGCCGCCAGCCGGGCGGCAGCCGGGGGGCGAAGGTGAGCTCGCCCGCGTGGTCGCGCATGCCGCCGAAACCCGCGACCAGGCCCAGCCACACGCCAGCCAGGTTGGCCATGTGCAGCCCGCCGCCGGTGTTGTCGTGCAGGTTCTCCAGATCCGTCAGTGCCACTTCGAGCAGGTAGTCCTGCGCCAGCCGCAAGTGGCCGATCTCCGCCGCGATGATCGCCTGGGTGCACGCCGAAAGCGACGAGTCGCGCACCGTGAGCTGTTCGTAGTAGGCGAAGTTGCGCGCCTTCTGGTCGGCGGTAAAGGCGTCACCGCGCAGGTGCATGGCCAGCACCAGGTCCGCCTGCTTGATCACCTGGCGGCGGTAGATGTCCCCGTACGGGTAGTTCAGCAGCAGCGGGTAGTTCCGCGCCGGGGTGCTCTCGAAGTCCCACCGCTCGTGGTCGGTGAAGCCGGTTGCCTGCGGGTGCACACCCAACCGCTCGTCGTACGGGATGAACATCGCCTCGGCGGACTGGCGCCACCGGTGCACCTCGGTCCCGGTGACGTCGAAAGCCTTGGCCTCATCGGGGAACAGCTCGGCCGCGTCGACCGCGCCGAGCAGGTTCCGCTGCGCCATGAGGTTGGTGTAGACGTTGTTGTCCGTGATGGCGCTGTACTCGTCCGGCCCGGTCACCCCGTCGATGCGGAACGCGCCCGCCGCGTCGGAGTGGCCGAGTGAGATCCACATGCGCGCGGTCTCCACCAGGATCTCCAGTCCGATGTCCCGGTAGAAGTCGGTGTTCTCGGTTGCGTTGACATAGCGCAGCACGGCATCGGCGATGTCGGCGTTGATGTGGTAGGCGGCGGTACCGGCTGGCCAGTAGGCGGAGCACTCCTGGCCCCGGATGGTGCGCCACGGGAAGGTCGCGCCGTTGTGGCCGAGCTGGCGCGCCCGGTCCCTGGCCAGGTCGAGCGTGCTGTGCCGCCAGCGCAGCGCGTCACCGGCGGAGCGGGGGGCGGTGTAGGTGAGCACCGGCAGCAGGAAGGTCTCGGTGTCCCAGAACGTGTGGCCGTCGTAGCCGTTGCCGGTCAACCCCTTGGCAGGGATGGCCCGGTGCTCGGCTCGGGCACCCGCCTGCAGCACGTGGAACAGCGCGAAACGGATCGCCTGTTGCAGCCGGTCGTCGCCGTCCAGCTGGACGTCCGCCCGGTACCAGAACTCGTCGAGGTACTGCCGCTGCTCCGCGCAGAGACCCTCCCAACCGGTGTGCCGGGCACCGAATACCGCCGCCGAGACCTGGCTGCGCAGGGCCGGCCGGGAGCGTTGGCTGGACCAGCCGTAGCCGACGAGCTTGGTCAGCTGGAACGTCTGCCCGTCGTCGAGCCCGGTGCTGAGCGTGACCCGCCCGATGTCGGCGTGCGTGTCACTGGTGACAAGGACGTCGTCGTCGCCGTCCCAGAGATGGTCCATCATCGCCGCAAGACGCAGGTCACTGCGCCTGGTGTGGTGCACCAGCATCGCGCTGCAGTGGTTGGACTCCGCGTTCTCCTCCACCAGCGGCGCCTCCAGCGCGGCCGCCACCCGGGGGTCGTTGGCCGGGTCGGGCAACTGCTCGTTGGCGATGAGCTCGGACTGCAACACGATCCGGGCCGGCCCGCCGACCGGGGTCACCTCGTAGCGGATCGCCACGATGGAGCGCTGCACGAAGGACACCAACCGGGTCGAGCGAATCCGCACGGTCTGCCCGGCAGGGCTGGTCCACTCCAAATCCCTGCGCAACACCCCGTTGCGGAAGTCGAGCACCCGCTCGTGCCGGCGCAGCTGCCCGTACCGGACGTCGAACGGCTCGTCGTCGACCAGCAGCCGGATCAGCTTGCCGTTGGTGACGTTGATGATGCTCTGCCCGGACTCGGGATAACCGTAACCCGCCTCCGCGTACGGCAGCGGACGCAGCTCGTACAGCGAGTTCAGGTACGTGCCGGGTAATGAGTGTGGCTCCCCCTCGTCCAGATTGCCGCGCAGCCCGATGTGCCCATTGGACAACGCGAACAACGACTCGGTCTGGGCCAACCGGTCCAGATCGAGCTCGGACTCGATCAGCCGCCAAGAATCCACGATTATGACAATCGCATGGTTACGGGGTGTGTGCGCATTCGGCCATCATGACCCGTTCAGGTGGCTGTCACATTTCGTCGGGGAATACAACGGTCAGCCGGACAGGTGTCGTCGCCGACCCTCGGGCCTGGTTGGGCCAGCGCGGTGGTCGATCCGATGATTGGCCCACCGTGTCGTCGGGTAGCTCTCAGTATGACGCCAGACGCCTGGACTCACCCGCCGGAGGCCGTGCCGACCGGCCGGCTCGCCGGCGGTGCGCGGCTGCCGGCGAGCCCGCGAACTGGTTTCGACCGTTCCTGACAGCCACGGGCCGGTCGCGCGGCGGGCAGTGGCAAGGCATATCGGGAACTGAGCCAACTGGGACGGTGAGCTGGCGACAATGCGCACCACCACATCGAGCACCACCACATCAGGCGCGGCCACCGAGCGGGTGCTGAGTAGCGAGGACATCTCCGGCTGGGGCGGCGAGGGTCTGCGGACCGAGTTGCTGCCCCTGGTACGGCGGAGCCTGGAGCGCGAGGAGCGGGTGCAGGCGGTGGTGGATGAAGCAACCAGGCGGGTACTGGTCCGCGCACTCGGGCGGCGCAGCCGCCAGGTCAACTTCGCCGACCCGGCCGAGGTCTACGCCGGCTACTCCGCGCAGGCGGTCGCGGTCGACCGGGGCCGGGCGGTCATCGGGCTGGCACCCGATGGGCGGGACCAGGGCTGTCTGGTCGTCGAGCAGTATGGTGACGCGCTCACCAGCCCCGAGCGCCCGGAGTCGTTCTGGCGGGAGCTGGGTCGGGCCAGCGAGGCGGTGCTGGGACACCTGCGGGTCACGTTGGTCCGGCGGGTCGGTCCGGTGGCCGGCGCGCGAGGGCAGGGACCGACCCCGCCGCCTCCCCCGCTGCCGGAGCCGGACGTGACGCTGGACTTCGGTTACCACGAGCTACGGGCGCTGCGGGCCGAGCTGGCCCGGCACGCGGAGCGGGCCGGGCTCGACGAGGACCGGGCCAGTGCGCTGGTGCTGGCCGCGGGGGAGGTCACCACCAACAGCGTCGAGCACGGAAGCGGCAGCGGCACCCTAGCTGTTATGGCTGGGCCCGACCGCGCTGACGATTGAGGTACATGATTCGGGTCAGCTCGCCGATTCTCACCAGGGCCTCCGACGCCCCGAGCTGACCGGGACTCGGGGCCGGGGGCTGTGGATGGCTCGCCAGCTCTGCGACCACGTGCACGTCTGGACCGATTCCGCCGGCACCCACGTGCGACAGTCTGTCTACCGAACGTCCGCTCAGCGATTTAATTCCGCCGCCCGTCCGCTGAGCGCGTGAGGTTGAGGCCAAGCACATAAAGTATGTGGCAGGGGTGGAAGTTGTGACGAAGATCCGGGTGGGTGGCTGTTAGCTGTGTCGAAGGCGCTGGATGAGATCGCGGTCGGCGATCACGCATGCGTCGTCGTGGACAGCGACGAGCAGCACTGGGAGGTCGCCGCAAACTTCGTGACCGGCGGTCTGCGCCACGATCAGAAGATCGTTTACTACGACAGCGCGCGGAGCGCGGAGCCACTGATGCGTCGGCTCCGCGAGGACAACGTGGACGTCGAACAACACCGCCGGTCCGGGCAGCTGACGCTGATGACACCCGAGCAGACCGACAAGTTGTGGACGATGTCCCTGCCCGAACTACTGGGGCTGCTGGGACAGACGGTGGGTGATGCCCTCGGCGAGGGTTATCCCAGCATCCGGATCACCGACGAGGCTGCCAATGCGGTGCACCGGCCACGCGGCATCTCGCTCGCCAAGTACGACCGGGCGGTGCACGACGGGATGCAAGGAAATCCGGTCACCCTGCTCTGCCAGTACGAACGCACCGACTGGTCCACCGCCGAGCTCAGTGAGCTGTGCGACCTGCACTCGATCGACGTGGCAACGCCGGCGATCTACGACGACGGTCTGCTGCGCATCACCCGCCAGGCGCCGTTCAGCACCCGGGTGTCCGGCGAGATCGACTTCAGCAATCGGCACCTGGTTCGAGGCATCATCGACAAGGAGCTCGACCGGGCGCTGCGGGCACTGCAGCACCACGACGAGATCGAAGTGCACCTCGAGTCGCTGCGGTTCGCCGACGTGACCACGGTCGTCCAGTTCGTGCAGGCCGCCGAGAGCTTCCCGCAGAGCCACCGCCTGGTGCTCTATGGCGTACAGCCGCTGGTCCGGCGGGTACTCGATCGGTGCGGCGCGGCGTTCACCGCCCAGCTCACCATGGTCGAGGTGACGCCGTGAAGGTGCAGAACACCCGCACCGCGCTGCCCGACAGGTTCGCCCACCGGGCCGGGTTCTACTCCTCGCGCGACGAGGTCATCGCGTTGGCCACGCCGATCGTGGCGGAGGCGCTACGCCAGGACATGCCGGTTGGGCTCATCGTCTCCGACGAGACCGAGCGACGACTGCGGCAGGCGTTGGACAGCTCCCTCGGCCTGATCCATCTGCCGCCACCGGAGCCCGCGCTGCGCGCCTCCGGCCAGGGCGTGGTGACCCAGCGCGCTCGTGAGCTGCGAGAGCTCACCGACTGGGCCGGGCCGATCACAGTGATCACCGAGCACCACCGGGACAGCGTCGGCGTGGATGCCTCCGCCTGGGTCGAGGCCGACGCGGCGATGAACGTGGCACTCGCGGCACTGCCGGTCACCATGACCTGCCTCTATCCCGTCGAACTCGGGTCACGGACGCTGGACGCGGTCCGGTGGAATCATCCGAACCTGCTGGACTCCGGCGGGGTGGTCCGGGAGAACCTCGACGCCCGTTCGCCGTCGGAGGTGCTGGTCATGCACCCGATCGCCGCGCCGGCCGACCTCGGCCGGCCGGACCGGGAGATGACGTTCAGTCCGTGGCAGCTGATCGACCTGCGCACCGCTGTCACCGAGGCCACCGAGACGGTGGGTTTGCCCTACGACCGCGCGCAGGACTTCGTGCTGGCGGTCAACGAGGTGGCCAGCAACGCGGTCGAGCACGGCCACGGCATCGGTCGACTGCGGATCTGGCGGCGAATCGATGGGTTGATCTGTGAAGTGCATGACACCGGCTCGCTTGGCGAACCGCTGCCCGGGCTGCGCCCGCCGCACCCCAACAGCCCGAGAGGCCGGGGCGTGTGGATCGCCCGCCAGCTCTGTGACCTGCTACATGTCTGGACCGACCCGACCGGGACGCATGTCCGGCTGCGTACGCTGAGCCGTTAAGTTCACCTACTCGGGTACCTCTGGCGAGCCAACTGGGACCCCTCGTCGGCCGGTCGGCACGAATGGGCGAAGATGTACGCCGAAACGGACCTAGGCACTGCCGGGTGCACGGGGAACAATACTGGGGCCAGGTCGCGCCCGTAAGATTGCCACGCGCGCCGGCACACATCTTCATCGTCGCTCGGGGCTCGAGTCGTTTTCGGTTCAACCCGTCCGACCTAATGTGGGGACCACACGCATGTCTGCGATTCAGCCACGCTCTGGCGCGCTGCCGCGCCGAGCCACCCTCCGCGTGCTCGCAACATTCGAGCTGCGCGACGAGCTCGGCGCGGACAGCGCCCCGCTGCTCGCCGCCGACGAACGCAGGCTGCTCGCCGCGCTCGCCGTGGGGTCCCGGCCGCGCACCGCTCGTGAACTGGCCGGGATGCTCTGGCCGACGCTCACCCTCGATCTCGCCCTCGGCACGCTCGACGGCGTCCGGGACTCCCTCGGCGACCTGGTCACCGTGACCGGGCCCGCGTGGCGGCTGGCCGACGAGGTGCGGGTCGACCTCGCCGATGCACTCGAGCGCCTGCGTAGCTGGCAGCGTGACCCACACGGCGTGGCACCGTCCACGCTGGACGAGCTGGTCGAGCTGCTCAGCCAGGACCTGCTCGCCGATATGGGCGAACCGTGGGCCAATCAGGAGCGTGAGGGGTTCCGGCGGGTCCGGCTGCACGCGCTGGAGGCGCTGTGCACCCAGCTGACAGCGACCGGGCGCCACTCGGCGGCGATCCGGGCGGGCGCGTTGGTGGTTGCCGCGGAGCCGCTGCGGGAGAACGCCCGGCGCAACCTCATCGAGGCGCACCTGGCGGCCGGCAATGTCTCCGAGGCGGTGCAGCAGTACGAGGCGTTCGTCGAGACCTGCGCCAGGGTCGGTCTGACGCCCAACCTGGAGCTGACCGCGTTCTTCCCGCCCTCCCCCGCCTGGCCGGTGCTGCACGTGCGGCGGCCGATCCATGCCGGCGCGGCGGTGGGCCGAGGCCTGCGGCTCGACGCCGCGCCACGCCGGGCCGTCGGTGCCGGTGCTGTGACACGGGGCTGACCGCCGGGTTCGACCCGCCATTCGGCTTAGAGTTCACCGGTCATGAGCAGATTTCAGCGTTTCTCGGACCGGAGGAAGTCGGTCATCGACCTCCCGGTCCGGCTACTGCTCATCGTGGTGATCGGCGCCGCCAACGTGGGCGGAGCCATCGTGGTGGCCACCTTCGCGATCTGGGTGCTGCCCCCGGGCCCGCTGGCCGACCCCGCGCGGGTGCGGCTGCTGAACGCGGTCCTGATGCTGGTCTACCTGTCGGTGACGGTGCCGTTGGGGGTGCTCTGGGGCACCTTGCGCTTCCGGGTGAGCGCCGAGGACCCCCACCGGGAACGTCAGCTGGTGCTGTATGCACCTCTGCGGCTGACCATTGCCCAGGGCATTTTCTGGGCGCTCGCCGCGGTCCTGTTCGGCATCGTGAACACCGGTTTCTCGGTGCGGCTTGGCCTGGCGGTGACCGAGACGGTCGTGGTCGGTGGGATCAGTACCTGCGCGTTGTGCTACCTGCTCGCCGAGCGCATCCTGCGGCGCACCGCCACCAGGGTGCTGCGCGGTGCACCGCCGAGAGTGCGCCGAGGCGCCACCGTGCTGGTCCGATTCGTGCTGTTCTGGGCGTTGGGTACCGCCGTGCCGGTCAGCGGGATGCTCGCGGCCGCTGCCGGCGCGCTGATCTACCCGGACGTCACCGCGCGCGACCTTGCGGTGATCACGATCGTGATCGGTGTCGCGGCGGTCGGCGCGGGCCTACTGACCACGGTCGGCGCGGCCCGGGCGGTGGCCGACCCGGTCCGGTCGGTGCGCCGCGCGATGCAGGAGGTCGAGGAGGGCAGGTTGGACGCGGCGGTGCCGGTCTACGACGCCACCGAGCTGGGCCGGTTGCAGGCGGGCTTCAACACGATGGTTGACGGACTGCGCGAGCGGGACCGGATCCGGGATCTGTTCGCCCGCCAGGTCGGGCACGAGGTGGCCAGTGTGTCCGCCGCCGCCGGTGAGATCCAGCTCGGCGGCGAGGTACGCAACGTTGCCGTGCTGTTCGTGGACCTCGTCGGTTCGACCTCACTGGCCGCGCGGGGCACACCCACCACCGTCGTGGAGCTGCTGAACCGGTTCTTCGCCGTGGTCGTCGAGGTGGTGGAGTCCTGCGGCGGCTGGATCAACAAGTTCGAAGGTGACGCCGCGCTGGCTGTGTTCGGCGCGCCCAACCCGGTGACCGACCCGGCGGGGCAGGCGTTGTGCGCCGGGCGCACCCTGGCCGGCCGGCTGGCCGAGGAGCTGCCGGACCTGCTCGCCGGGATCGGGATATCCGCCGGTGACGCGGTCGCCGGCTACGTGGGCGACCTGCGCCGCTTCGAATACACCGTGATCGGCGACCCGGTCAACGAGGCGGCCCGGCTGACCGAACTGGCCAAGGCCACCCCGGAACGGGTATTGGCCGCCGGCGACGCGGTCGCGCTGGCCCGCCCCTCCGAGGCGGCCCGCTGGGTGGTCGGGGATGGGGTCACCCTGCGCGGGCGCACCGAGCCGACCCGCCTTGCCGAGCCGGCGGCGCGGTCCGGGAACGGTCGCGGCGACCACCCCGGCAGCACGGCCCGCGACCCACAGGGCGCGACCAGGCCGTAACCCACACCGACCCGCTCCCGACCCGCTCCCGCGAGACAGGCACCATCGACTGCGACATGACGCTCACCGAGAACCTTCCAGGCACCGCCGATCCCGACGCGCTGTACGACAGTTTCACCCGCTGGAGCACCGGGCAGGGCCTGACCCTCTATCCCGCCCAGGAGGAGGCGCTGATCGAGATAGTCTCGGGTGCCAATGTGATCCTCAGTACCCCGACCGGCTCGGGCAAGAGCCTGGTCGCCACCGGCGCGCATTTCACCGCGCTGGCCAAGGGCATCCGCACCTTCTACACCGCGCCCATCAAGGCGCTGGTCTCGGAGAAGTTCTTCGCGCTGTGTGAGACGTTCGGCGCCGAGCAGGTCGGCATGATGACCGGCGACTCGAGCATCAACGCGGGTGCGCCGATCGTCTGTTGCACCGCCGAAATCCTGGCCAACCTCGCGCTGCGCGACGGCGCGGATGCCGACGTCGGCCAGGTGGTGATGGACGAGTTCCACTTCTACGCCGATCCGGAGCGGGGCTGGGCCTGGCAGGTCCCGCTGATCGAGCTGCCGCGCGCGCAGTTCCTGCTGATGTCGGCCACCCTCGGCGACGTCAACCGGTTCACCGAGGACCTCACCCACCGCACCGGCCGGCCCACCACGGAGGTCAGCTCGGCGGAGCGTCCGGTGCCGCTGATGTTCTCCTACGTCAAGACGCCGCTGCACGAGACCGTTGAAGAGCTGCTGAGCACCCGGCAGTCTCCGGTCTACGTCGTACACTTCACCCAGGTAGCCGCGATCGAGCACGCCCAGGCGCTGACCAGCATCAACGTCTGCAGCCGACAGGAGAAGGACCAGATCGCCGAGACGATCGGCCGGTTCCGGTTCGCCGCGGGCTTCGGGCGCACCTTGTCCCGGCTGGTCCGGCACGGCATCGGGGTGCACCACGCCGGCATGCTGCCCCGGTACCGGCGCCTGGTCGAGCGGCTGGCTCAGGCCGGCCTGCTGAAGGTGGTGTGCGGCACCGACACCCTCGGTGTCGGCATCAACGTGCCGATCCGCACCGTGGTGTTCACCGGGCTGGCCAAGTTCGACGGCATCCGGGCGCGCCACCTCAACGCCAGGGAGTTCCACCAGATCGCCGGGCGGGCCGGGCGGGCCGGCTACGACACCCTGGGCACCGTGGTGGTGCAGGCCCCCGACCACGTGGTGCAGAACGAGAAAGCACTCGCCAAAGCGGGCGACGACCCGAAGAAACGCCGCAGGGTGGTACGCAAGAAGCCCAAGGACGGCGAGGTCTCCTGGACCGAATCCACCTTCGAGCGGCTGGTCGAGGCCCGACCCGAGCCGCTGCACTCCAGCTTCACGGTCAGCCACGCCATGGTGCTGAACGTGATCAACCGGCCCGGCGACACGCTGGCCCACATGCGCCACCTGCTGGAGGACAACCACGAGGACCGGCCGGCCCAGCTGCGCCATATCCGCCGGGCCATCGCCATCTACCGGGCGCTGCGGGCGGCGGGCGTGGTGGAGCAGCTGCCCGAGCCGGAGCCGGACGGCAGGCGCGCCAAGGTGACCGTGGACCTGCAACTCGACTTCGCGCTCAACCAGCCGCTGTCCCCCTTCGCACTGGCCGCCGTCGAGCTGCTGGACCGGGAGTCCCCCGACTACCCGCTCGATGTGCTCTCGGTGATCGAGGCGACGCTGGAGAACCCGAAGCAGGTGCTCTCCGCGCAGCGGGCGGTGGCCAAGCGGGCCGCGATCGTCGAGATGAAGGCCGAAGGCATCCCGTTCGAGGAGCGCAACGAGCAGCTCGACGACATCAGCTACCCCCAGCCGCTGGCCGAGCTGCTGCACACCGCGTTCGACGCCTACCGCCGGGGCCACCCGTGGGTGTTGGACTTCGAGCTGGTGCCCAAGTCGGTCGCCCGTGACCTCTACGAACGTGCGATGACCTTCGTCGAGTACATCGGGCACTACGGGCTGGCCCGTTCCGAGGGGCTGTTGCTGCGCTATCTCACCGACTCGTACAAGGCGCTGCGCCAGACGGTGCCGGAGGAGGCTCGGACCGAGGAGCTGGCCGACCTCATCGAGCTGCTCGGCGAGTTGGTCAGGGAGGTCGACTCGAGCCTGCTGGACGAGTGGGAGAAGCTGGTCAACCCGGATGAGGAGGATCGGCTGGCCCCCGGCGCGCGGGACCCGGCCACGGCCAACCCGAGGGCGCTGCGGGTGCTGGTGCGCAATGCCATGTTCCGCCGGGTCCAGCTGGCCGCGCGCCAGCAGTGGGACGAGCTGGCCGGCCTGGACGAGAGCGGTGGGTGGGACGCGGACCGGTGGCGGCTCGCGCTGGAGCCCTACTACGAGGAGTACGACGAGCTCCGCACCGACGCGCACGCCCGAGGGCCCCAGTTGTTCATGGTGACCGAGGGCCCGGACCGGTGGGAGGTGCGCCAGGTGCTGGACGACCCGGAGGAGCACCACGACTGGGCTATCAACGCCGAGGTCGACCTGGCCGCCTCCTACCAGGCAGGCTCGGCGGTGCTCCAGGTGACCACGGTGCAGCGCCTGGACTGAGAGCAGAACTGCCCTCAGCCAGGATGATCACCGCTCATCAGCATGCCGACACCGACCCAACCCCAGTAGATGCGGTGCTGGAAGATCAGGCCATCCCGCACCTCCATGACCTCGACGATGTCCATCTGGTCGCCGCCCGGCGAGCTTCTCGGGTACTCCCAAGTCGCGTTGCCGGCCGCACTGGTCAGCCGCTTTCTGGCACTCGAATGGCTGTCCAAGGGTCCCGGACGGCCGCTGACGGCCGCTGAGTGCTTCGACCGCTGTCTTGACGGCTGGCTCGAAGCGGCAACGACCGCCGCGTAGGCCCGCTCCGCGTACCTGGCATGCCCGACCGGCCGCCTGCCGCAGCGCAGCCCGCCGCTCAGGCGCCGAGTGGCTCGTCCTCGTCCGGGTCCGGCGCGGTGCGCTCGGGCAGCGTGGCGAACACAGCGGGCGGGTCGCGCCACGGCTCGGTCAAGGTGCCGGTCTGTGCCTGGCGGATGGCCCGCCACACCGCCTGCGGGGTGCACGGGATGTCTATGTGCCGCACGCCGAGATGGCTCAGCGCGTCCACCACCGCGTTGTGCACCGCAGGCGTCGAACCGACGGTGGCCGACTCTCCGATGCCCTTGGCGCCCAGCGGGTTGTACGGCGTCGGGGTCTCGGTGTTGGCCACGTCGAACCAGGGCAGCTCGACAGCGGTGGGGATGGTGTAGTCGGTCAGCGACGCGGTGAGCGGGTTGCCGTCCTCGTCGTAGATGAAGTGCTCCCACAGCGCCTGGGAGATGCCCTGGGCCAGCCCGCCGTGCTGTTGCCCTGCCACCAGCATGGGGTTGAGGATGCGGCCGCAGTCGTCCACCGCGTAGTGCTTGACCGGCACGACCTTGCCGGTGTCGGTGTCCACCTCGACCACGCTGAGGTGGGCGCCGAACGGGTAGGTGGAACCGCCCTCCTGCTCCCAGTCCAGCTCGGCGGCCAGCGGAGTGCCCCGCTGCTGTGCGGCCCGGGACAGCTCCGGCCAGCGCAGCCGTCGGTCCGGCACACCGACCACACCGAGCGCGCCGTCGTCGGTCACCTCGATGTCGTCCACGCCCGCCTCGAGCAGGTCCGCGGCCAGTTCCCTGGCGGAGAGCAGCACCACCTCGGCGGCCTGGTTCACCGCGTTCCCGCCGATCTGCAGCGACCGGGAGCCCATGGTGCCGCCGCCCCGGGGCACCGTCGCGGTATCGGCCTGTACGAACCGGATGTTCTCCAGCGGGACCCCCAGCTTGTCCGAGACGATCATGCTGAACGCGGTGGCGTGTCCTTGGCCGTGCGAGGAGGTGCCCACCTTGACCGTGGCGTTGCCCTCGGCGTCGACGTCCACCGAGGCGTACTCGGTGAAGTTGCCCGCCCCGGTGACCTCGACGTAGGCGGCGACCCCGATGCCCAGCTGGGTGGCGTCCCCTCGGTCGCGGCGCTCGCGCTGCTCGGCACGCAGCTGCTCGTAGCCGGCCAGCTCCAGTGCCTTGCGCAGCGGCGCGTCGTAGTCACCACTGTCGTACTCGGTGCCCACCGCGGTGGTATAGGGGAACTCGTCCGGCTGGATGAAGTTGCGTCTGCGCAGCTCAACCGGGTCGATGCCCAGCTCGACGCCGGCCATGTCGATGATCCGCTCGAGCAGTTCGGCCGCCTCCGGCCGGCCCGCGCCGCGCAACGCCGCCATCGGCGTGGTGTTGGTCAGTGCGGCCGCGACGGTGTAACTGATCTTCGGGATGTGGTAGACGCCGGCCGCCATCATCCGGGTGAACACCATGCCGAGGAAACCGTTGAAGCCGGCGTAGGCCCCGCAGTCGGCGATCACGTGCAGCCGCAGCCCGACGAACGTGCCGTCCTCGCGCAGCCCCAACTCCACCCATTCCTGCTGGCCACGGCCCTGCACCATGCCCACGGCGTTCTCGCTGCGGGTCTCAACCCACTTCACCGGACGGCCGAGCTCCAGCGCGGCCGCCAGCACCACCACGTGCTCGGGCTGCGAGCCGATCTTGGCGCCGAAACCGCCGCCGACGTGCGGGGACACCACCCGCAGCCGCTCCGGCGCAATACCGCAGGCGTCGTACATCGCCTGGTGGAAGCCGTGCACCGACTGGGTGGAGACGTGCACCGTGGCGTCGTGGTCGGCGCCGTCCAGTCCGCCGGGCCGCGCCACCATCGCGTGCGGCTCCATCGGCATGGCGGCCAGCCGCTGGTTGCGCATGGTCAGCCGGACCACCACGTCCGCGCCCTCGAGCGGGTCGTCCTCGCCGGGCTCCCGTTCCGCCGCGGCGATGTTCGAGCCGAGCTCCTCGAACTGCAGGGCGGCGCCGGGCGCGATGGCCGCCTCCAGGTCGACCACCGCGTCGAGCGGGTCGTAGTCGATGACCACCAGTTCGGCCGCGTCCTGGGCCTGGGCCTTGGTGTCCGCGATGACCGCCGCGACCACGTCACCGACGAACCTGACCTTGCCGACCGCCAGCGGCGGCCGGGCGCAGCCGGCGTTGAGTGGGATGGGGCCGACCTGCGGCGGCAGGCTCAGCGACTCGGAGGTGTACACCGCGCGCACCCCGGGCGCCGAGCGGGCCTGCGAGACGTCGACGCTCTCGATCCGTGCATGCGCCACCGGGGACCGCACGAAAGACAGGTGCAGGGCACCCGGCGCATCGAGGTTGTCCACATAGGTGCCCTGGCCGCGGACCAAGTCTGAATCTTCGACACGCCGGACCTCGGTGCCCAGAATTGATCCACGCATGGGTGAACCTTACCCTCAACGGGGCCGGCGGACAGGCCGTCGAATTCGCTACAGCGGCTGCATCTCCGAGATCAACCACTGCCCGCGCGCCTTGGTCATGGTGACCTTGACCTGGTTGGCCGTCGTCTTCGGTTGGGGTTGGCTGGTGGACGTCGAGGTCTGGCTGATGTACAGCAGCGCGTGCATCTGCTCCGGGTTCGCATCGATGACCGCCGCCCGCACCACCTTCGCGGTGGTGGCCAGGCCGACCTGCTTGGTGGCCGGCTCGACGACCGAGCTGGCCAGCTGGTCGAACTTGGCCGAGAACTCGCCGGAGATGAGCTGGTGTGCCCTGGCCAGGTCGCTGTCCAGGGTGCGAGGGGTGTAGCTGAGCACTACCTCGGAGTCGGTGCGCGCGGCGGCCAGCGCCTGGTCACGCGCATCCTGGGCACGCCGGTCGCTCAGCGACTGCCAGCCGAGCAGCGCGACCACCACGGCGGACACCGCGACCAGCGCACCGAGCACGAGCAGCCGGACAGGCGGTCGCCTCGAGGAGGTTCGTGGGGTCACGCCGGTCTCCGGTTCGTTGCCGGTGTCGATGACGGTGTCGGTCACTGGACGAACCCCACGTCGGAGGCCAGCCAGCGACCGGCGTCACGCCGCAGCTGGATGGCCAGTCGGTAGCTCAGCGGCTGGGCACTGGGCAGATTGCTGTTGGACACCACCGCGGTCACGGTGACCAGCACCGAGGCCGAGTTCCCATCCTGCTTCTCGATGCCCACCGCGCTGACCGTGCCGTTCGACCCTGCCTGGTTCTGGCTCAACAGGGCCCGCACCAGTGCGGCGTAGCTGTCGATCTGACCTCGGAAGTTTCCGGTGGACTCCCGGGTGAGGCTGTCGATCTTTTCCTGTGCATCGGTGGCGTTGAGCGAGGTCAGGTCGGTGGCGACCTGCTGCGCGACGGCCGTTGCCTGCCGCTCCTCGGTGTTGCGTTGCTCGGTGCCGCGGTGCTGCAGGAAAAGCAGGGCCCCGGCGGCCCAGAGCAGCACGAGCACGAGCACCAGACTGCCGGTCAGCACCAACCCCTTCGGACGAGGCCGTCCTCCGGGCGCTGCCTTGCCTTTCGGCCCGGCTTCGGCCTGCTCCGCCGGCCTGGACCCACCGACCTTGTCCACCGGCTCGCACGGCTCGGCCTTGTCGCTCGGCTCGCTCGGCTCGGCTGGCTTGGCCTCGTCGCTCGGCTCGGCCTTGTCAGTTGGCTCGGTCTTCTGCTCGGCTTTGTCAGCGGCGGCCTCGCTGGACTCGCCGGCCGGCGATGCCTCGTCGCCCTTCTCGTTCTGAACCTTCACGTCCGCCATCGGCGTCGACCTCGCTTCTGTGCTGTCACGAGCGCAACCGGAACCAGGGCGCAACCTAGACAGCCGATGCACTTCCCGCCGGGCTTAGGACCACGGTGGTGTTCGGTTCAACGAGCGAGCCGGGGCGGCGATGCTGGGCCATCCTCGTGACAATTGGTGCCGGGTGGACCGGGTGTGTCGGGTCAGCGGTTCAGCTCAGCTGCCAGGGTGTCGGTCAGCACGCTGCCGGTTTCGTGGAAGCGCAGCTCCGCATAGGTCACTACCAGGACACCGACGGCCGCGACGCCGAGCGGCACCGACATGACGGCCTGCAGAAGCGCCTCCTGGAACGAGCCGGTCGTGCTCAGCGCGTGCACCACGAAATCACTGACCAGCGAGTACGCGATCGCGACCAGCAGAGCAAGCCCCATCCGCGCGAAGGTGGGACCCAAGCGGCGGTTGACCAGTGCGAAACAGCGCTGAATCCCGGCCCGCTCCACCGTCACGACACCGGTCAGCGTTGCGCCGAACACCACCGCGAAGTAGACACCGGGCACGATGAGCATGAGCAGGCCCAGCATCGTGAGGGCCCCGGCAACCAAGCCCCAGCCGAGCAGCGCGGGCGCCCGTTGCAGCGCGAACCGCAGTGCCTCGGCCGAATCGACCCGCTGGCCGGCCGCGTCGCGCACCGAGACGTACATCGCGGTGCCTTGGGCGAGCACCGCGACGGCGATCATGACGACCAAGCCGACGAACGCGGTGAAACCGTCGAGACCGGAGAGCGGGGCCACGCCGGCCGGATCCGAAGGCCCTCTCGGCGCCGGTGTCGGTTCGATGGCCAGCGGTCGCCCCGGTACCGGGGCGACCGTCCGCAGGACCAGGTAGGAGACCACGCCGGTCACCAGCGCCACCGCGATCTGGATCATGAGCAACGGGACCAGGCTGCGGCGCACCACACCCACCACGCGGTCCAGCCAGCCACGCAGATCGGGTGGCACCAGTGGGTCGCTCAGCGGAGCCGAGGCGCCCCCGGGCAGTGGTGACGACATGATGTCGACGTTATCGCTGAGCGGCACCGAGTGTCTGCACCGGCCGGCTGGTCCAACCGAAGAACTGGTCGACGCGCCGGCCGAGCTGCCCGAGTTCTGCCACTATGACCGCCATGCCCCCGGCGCCACATCCCAGGAGACGCCCATGAGCACCGTCCGATCCAGCACCGTGGCCGATGTACTGAGGCGTACCGCGTCCAGGGCCCCGCATCGCACGGCGCTGCGTTTCGCGGACCGGGAGTGGACCTACCGGGAGTTGGACCAGGCGGTCAGCCGTGCCGCTGGGGTGCTGCTCGGACTCGGTCTCGCCCAGGGCGACCGGGTGGCCGCGTACGGCCGCAACTCCGACGCCTACGTCATCGGGTTCCTGGCATGTGCCCGATCCGGCCTGGTACATGTGCCGATCAACTACAACCTGACCGGCAAGGACCTCGCCTACCTGGTCGGCCAGTCCGGCAGCCAGGTGGTGCTGGCGGATCCGGCGTTCACCGACCGGGTACACGCCCTGGAGCAGCCGCCCAAGCACGTGGTCACGCTGCGCGACGCCGAAGACTCGCTGCTGGCGCGGTGCCGGTCCGGCGACGTGCCCGCCATCGACGTGCCGATCGCGGATACCGACCTGGTGCAGCTGCTCTACACCTCGGGCACCACCAGCCAACCCAAGGGCGCGATGATGACGCACCGCGCGCTGATCCACGAGTACGTCTCGTGCATCGACGCGATGGGCTGTGCCTCCGATGACGAACCGCTGCATGCGATGCCGCTCTACCACTCGGCCGGCATGCACGTGATGATGCTGCCCTACCTCGCGGTCGGGGCAACCAACCACCTGATGGAGACCCCGAACGTGCCGGACATCCTGCGCCGGGTGGAAGAGGACGGCATCGGCGCGCTCTTCCTGGCGCCGACGGTCTGGGTGCCGCTGTCCAATCACGCCGACTTCGCCACCCGCGACCTGTCATCGCTGCGCAAGGGGTTCTACGGTGCCTCGATCATGCCGCAGCCGGTGCTGGACCGGCTGCAAGAGGCGCTGCCCGAGCTGGGCTTCTTCAACCTGTTCGGCCAGTCGGAGATCGGCCCGCTGGCCACCGCGCTGGGTCCGGCGGAACACGCGGACCGGCCTGGCTCCTGCGGGCACGCGGTGCTGTTCGTGGAGCTGCGGGCGGTGGACGACGACGGCAACGACGTGCCGCCCGGCGAGCTGGGCGAGGTCGTGTACCGGTCGCCCCAGCTGTGCGAGGGCTACTGGGACAAGCCGGAGGAGACCGAGGAGGCGTTCACCGGCGGTTGGTTCCACTCCGGTGACCTGGTGCGTGCCGACGAGCAGGGCTACATCTGGGTGGTCGACCGGATCAAGGATGTGATCAACACCGGGGGTGTGCTGGTGGCGTCCCGGGAGATCGAGGACGCGCTCTACACCCACCCGTCGGTGGCGGAGGTTGCGGTGGTCGGCACACCGGACGACCGGTGGATCGAGGCCATCACCGCGTTCGTGGTGGTCAAACAGGAGGTCGATGAGGCGGAGCTGCTGGCGCACGCGCGGGAGCAGCTGGCCAGCTTCAAGGTGCCGAAGACCGTCCACCTGGTCGAGGAGCTACCGCGCAACGCCTCGGGCAAGCTGCTCAAGCGGGAGCTGCGGGACAGGGCAACCGACCCGACCGACTGACCAGCCGGTCGGCCGGTGCCGGCGGGGCCCTAACCTGAGCGGGTGCCACCCCGCCGCAGTGCCGGAGTCCTGCTGTTCCGCACCGCGGCCGACACCGGCCTCGAGGTGCTGCTCGGCCACCCGGGCGGCCCGTTCTGGGCCCGGCGTGACGACGGTGCCTGGTCGATCCCCAAGGGCGAGTACGGGCCGCAGGAGGAGCCGCGCGCCGCGGCGCACCGGGAGTTCGCCGAGGAGCTGGGCGCACCGGTGCCGGCGGGCAGGGAGATCGGGTTGGGTGAGTTCCGGCTGCCTACCGGGAAGCGGCTGACGGTCTACGCTGTCGAGGCGGACTTCGAGCCGGCCCGCGCGGTCAGCAACATGTTCCAGATGGAGTGGCCGCCGCGCTCCGGACAGCTGCGCGAGTTCCCCGAGCTGGATCGGGTGGCCTGGTTCGCGATGGCGCCGGCCCGGCGGAAACTGGCGAAGGGACAGGCAGAGTTCCTCGACCGGCTGGTCACCGCACTGGGCCCGACGAACGGCACCATAGCGGGTGATGGCGGTCAGTCGTCGGCCCACGACTCGGCGGTCAGCGGGTCGTAGAGCTGTTCGATCTCGTCCCAGTAACGCTCGACGATCACGCTGCGCTTGAGCTTCATCGTCGGCGTCAGCTCGCCGGACTCGCTGCTCCACACGTCTTCCAGCAGCACCCAGTTCTTCACCTGCTCGACCCGGGACAGCGTCGCGTTACCCGCGCCGATCGTCCGGGCGACCTCCAGTCGCACCCGTCCGTGTGCCACGGCCTCGGCGCACGAGCCCACCTCGATGCCCCGCTCCGCGCACCACTCCGGCCAGCTCGGGTCGAGGCTTACCAGGGCCACCAGGCAGGGCTTCTGGTCGCCGTGCACATAGACCGTGCCGACCAGGCTGGAGCGCTCGGACAGCACCATCTCGACGTTGCTCGGCGAGATCGTCTTGCCGGACGCCGTGTTGATCAGCTCTTTCTTCCGCCCGATCAGGCTCAGGTAGCCGTCGTCGTCGAGCGAGCCGAGGTCGCCGGTATGCAGCCATCCCGCCGCGTCGATCGCCTCCTCGGTCGCATCCGGGCGGTTCAGGTAGCCCGGGGTGATGTTGGGGCCGCGAACCAGGATTTCGCCGTCTTCCGCGATCTTCAGCTCGAGACCGAGCAAGGGGCGCCCGACGGTGCCCAGGCGGGGCGCGTCCAACGGGGTGCCGGTGAGCATCGCGCTGGACTCGGTCATGCCGTAGGCGTCACTGATGTTGATTCCCACACCGGCGAAGAACACGGTGATGTCGTCGGAGAGCGAGGCCGCGCCGCTGACCGCGAGCACCACCCGGTCCAGCCCGAGCGTCGCGCGGATCTTCTGGTAGACGATCCGTTCCATGATCGGGTAGAGCAGGTGCGCCCGGTGGCCGGCCGGGGCGCCGCCGTATCGCTCGGTGCCCATCTCGTACGCCACCGAGATCGCGGTCCGCCCGATCAGCCGACGCACCGGACTGCGTGACTCGACCAGCCGCTCCCGAACCTTGCTGTAGACCTTCTCCCAGACTCGGGGCACGCCGAGGAACAGGTATGGCCGGGCGGAGGGCAACACGTGCGGCAGGTCGGTGGGATTCCGCACGTAGGTGACCGTGATGACGCGGGTGATGGCCTGGTAATGAGAGAACACCCGTTCCGCCACATGCGCCAGCGGCAGGTAGGACACCGTCGTCCAGCCGACCGGGATCGGGCCGCCGATGTGCTCGGTAATATGCCGGTAGACTTCCGCCAACACCCACAGCACACCTTCGTGGGTGATGATCGTGCCCTTTGGTGGGCCTGTGGTGCCGGAGGTGTATACGACGGTCAGCGGATCGTCCGAGCGCACTCGGGAGATGGACTTGTCGACCTCAGGCGCCCGGTCCAGCAGCTGCGCCTGCGCCGTCTCGACGATCTCGGAGAACGGGATCACGCCCTCGGGTAGCGGCTGGGCCAGATCCAGGTCCAGCGCCACCACATGGCGCAACGCCGGCAGCGTGGCGCGCAACTTCTGCCACAGCGGCACATGAGCGGCGTCCACGATCACCACGGTGGCGGCCGAGTCGTGTGCCACGTAGCTCAGCTGCTCCTCCGAGAGCGTGTTGTAGAAGCTGACCGGTACGGCGCCGGCCATCAACGCCCCGATGTCGGAGAGCACGTGCTCGGCGCGGTTGCTCATCTGCAGGCCGACCACATCGCCGTGGCGTACCCCCAGGTCGCCGAGCGCCAGCGCAATGGCCCGAGCCTGCTCCCGGTACCGCGACCAGCTCAACCGGCTGTCGCCGTCCACCGTCGCCAGTACGCCCGGGTGCTCCAGGGCGTTGCGGTCTACGAGGTCCAGCAGGGTGTCGCGGAAATGCCGCTTCCCCACCGGAACCCCTCCTCACCGGGCGGACGCTCCCCAGGCTACGAAACCAGATCTTGGTGACTAGATCGTTATTATTTATCACCAGCAGATTTGCGGCAACTACTTCTTGACGCACAGATCTTGATCTGCATGAGACTTAGGGTGGCACATGAACGCCGTACGCACCGCGTCCGTGGTACCGCTAGGCTAGGCGAGGAGAGGGCCGCGATGTGCCGATTCTCACTCGGGTACCTGTCATGAGCGAGGAAGATAAGCAGATACGTGCCGGCGTGCGGCTCACCAACGTCGATCAGCTTCTGTTCGACGGGGCTGACGTGACGAAGCGCGAGCTGGTCGACTACCTGGACGCGGTTGCCGAGTACCTGCTCCCCGAGCTTGCCGATCGGCCGCTGTCAGTGGTCCGGGTGCGCCCCGGCCAGCAGCCCTTCATGCAGAAGAACCTGCCGAAGTACGCCCCGGATTGGGTGCCCAGCGTCGCAGTGTGGGCCGAAGCGTCGCACCGCGAGGTGCATTACCCGCTGTGCAACGAACGGCGCACCCTGCTGTGGCTGGCCAACCAGCGGGCCGTCGAGTACCACCCCACGCTGACCCGGGTGCACGATCCGCACGCGAGCTGCCTGGTACTCGACCTGGACCCACCGCCGGGGGACAACTTCGCGCCCGTCGTGCGGGCCGCCGAGCTGGTGCGCGCGGCGTTGGCCGAGATCGGACTTGCCGGCGCGGTGAAGACCAGCGGCGCGAAAGGCGTGCACGTGTTCGTGCCGCTCGAGGCGGACACCGCGCTCGGCGACGCCGCTGCCGCGACCAGGGCGTTGGCCGCCAGAGCCGAGCGCCTCGACCCCGGCGTGGCGACCACCGCCTTCATCAGGGCCGACCGGGCGGGCAAGGTGTTCCTGGATCCGACGCGCTCGGGCGGCGCGACCGTGGTCTCGGTGTACAGCCCCCGGGCCCGCCCGGGGGTGCCGGTGTCGTTCCCGCTGCGTTGGGAGGACCTGGCTCAGGTGACTCCCTCGGATTTCACCGTGCGCACCGCCGCCGCGTCGTTGCGAGCGGGCTCCCGATGGCGGGACCTGCTCCCACCGGCCCAGGCACTGTCGACCGAGCTGGTCGCCGAGGGCCACGCCATCCCGATCCCCCGGGTGCAGGCCATGCACGAGGGCAAGCGGCGAGCCCGCGAACGCCGACTCGCCGACGAGCAGCCGGGCTAGCAAGCTAGAGCCAGCCTCGGTTGCGGAAGAACAGGTACAGCACGACCGACAGCAGCAGCATCAACCCGAGCGCCATCGGATAGCCCAGCCACCAGGCCAGCTCGGGCATATGGGCGAAGTTCATCCCGTAGATACCGGCAATCAGGGTCGGCGCGAACAGGATCGCGGCCACCGAGGAGATCCGCTTGACCTCTTCGTTCTGCTGGTAGCTCGCCTCGGTCAGCCGGGTCATCTCGTCGTTCTGGCGTTGCGCGACCAGCGTGGCATTCACCGTGAGGATGTCGGCGAGCAGCTGGCGGAACCCTTCGGTGCGCTCCACCACACGTGTCACGTGGTCGTCCACGTCGCGCAGCATCCGCCGCAGCTCGAGGTCCCGCTCGCTGGCCCGGTCCTTGAGCATCCGCCGCAGCTCGATGAGCACGTCGACCAGCGGATCGACGGCCCGCTTGAACTCGATCACCTCACGGTTGAGCTGGTAGATCCGTCGCGACACCTTCGGGTCGCCGTCGAAAACTTGGACCTCGATCTCGTCGATGTCGCCGCGCAGACCGTCCAGCACCGGGCTGTAGTCGTCCACCACCTTGTCCAGGACCGCATAGAGGACGCCATAGGGGCCGTAGTGCAACAGACCGGGCTCGCTCTCCAGGCGATGGCGCACCTGGGCAAGATCCGGCTCATCGGCGTGCCGCAGCGCGACCACGAAGCTCGGCCCGAGGAACAGGTGCAGCTCGCCCAGGTCGACGACCTCCGTCTCGTCGACGTACCACGCGGGCCGCAGTGTCACGAACAACGTCTCGCCGTACCGCTCCAGCTTGGGGCGCTGGTGGGCGTGGATCGCGTCCTCGACGGCGAGGGCGTGCAGGTTGAACTCCTTCGCGACCGACTGCACCTCGGCTTCGGAGGGCCGCAGCAGTCCGATCCAGCAGAAGCTGTGCTCCGGGTCGCCACAGTCGCGCAGGGCCTCGTAGGTATGGCCCAGCGACTCCGGCTCGATCGATCGCTCGCCGTCGACGTAGATCGCGTTGTCCACGATGGCCACAGCCGCACCTCAGCTCGGTAGATACAGGCTCGGTAGATAGTTCACCATGGGTACCCGCCGGTGTTCACCGGTGAACACCGGACCGGTCCGGTGCGGCGGCCGGCCAACCCTTAGCCTTCTCAGCTATGCCCGACTCGAGCCCGACCACTGTGGCCGGCTCAGCGGCCGGCTCAGCGGCCGGGCCGCCGCGACGGGTGTACCTGGTGGCGACCGCGGGACACCCGAACTACGGCGACGAGCTGATTCTCGCGGGTTGGTTGCGCGCGCTGGCGCGGCGGCTGCCGGAAGCCGAGGTGTGGGTGGACTGTCCCAGCCCGGGCGGTGCATCGGCACTGCTGGACGGCATACACCCGGGGGCCCGGTTCGTCGACACACTGTGGCGGCTGTGCTGGTTCGCCCCCTCCGAAGAGCCTTGGGGGCTCGCCGCGTGGGTACAGCACGCGGTCAACGACCTGGGCCGGGCACCGAGGTGGGTGGCGGGCGTCGAGGTGCTGCGCGAGGCGGCCGTGGTGCACGTGGTGGGCGGCGGCTACATCCACGGCGGTTGGCCCCGGCACATCGGATTGCTGGCCGGGGCGGTTGCCGCGACCCGGCGCACCGGCGCCCGCGCGGTGCTCACCGGGCAGGGCCTGGTGCCCGCGCCGCCGCACAGCGCCGCACTGCTGGCCGCGCTGGCCGCCGAGTGCGAGGTGGTGGACCTGCGCGACCAGGCCTCTGCGGAGCTGTTGCGCTCCGCCGGGGTGGAGCACGCCCGGCACAGCTGCGACGATGCGTTCCTGGACCTGCCGGCGGCCGCGCGGCGGGATCCTTCCGCCGCTGCCCCGGAGTTCATGTTGTGCGTGCAATCCGACATGCTCGCGGTGGACCGTTCCCGGCTGGCCGACCTGGTGCTTGCCACCCTGCGCGCCTGGCGGGTCGCGCCGGACAACCTCGGGGTGGTGGAGTGCCTGCCGCTGGTGGACCGAGAAGTCTTCAGCCTGGTCGAACACCAGCTGCCCGGTGCCCGGTTCTACCCCTTCGCCGAGGTGTGGCGGGACGGACTACCCGCAGCCCCCGGCCAGACCTGGCTGTCCACCCGGTTCCACCCGCACCTGGTTGCGGCCGCCTCGGGGGCCGGCGGCGTTGCGATCCCGGTCAGCCCGGACTACTACCTCACGAAGCACCACTCGCTGAGGGCGCTCGGCTCCGGATGGCGGGTGCTCGAAGGTAACGCCGACGCCTGGTCGGTGCCGGAACTGCCGAGCGGCGGCGGTTTCTCGGCCGAGGTGATCGCGCGGTGTCATGCGGAGAAGGCCCAGCTGGCCGATGCGGTGTACGGCGCGGCGCCCCAACCAGCGCCGCCGGTCGGCGACGGCGCGGCGGGCCCGGAGCCGGTCGCGGCGCGGGGACGGGCCTGGAGCCGCCAGTCGCCGCGCCGGACCGGGCAGTTCCGTACCTGATCCGGCGAGTAGTCCTGAGATCAGAGCCCGTACCTGAGAACCCGGGCCGGTGTTACCGCACCGAGACACCCGAGGAGTGAACTGAACCTCCCCGGACGGCGTGTGTACCTGGAGGCAACCTGTCCCAGTACCGGTGCAGCACCAGCCAGCCGCGCAGCGACCCCGAAGGAACTCTCATGCCAACGCACACCACCTCGCGCTCGTCCGTCGGCACCCCCACGGCGCGCGGGCCACTGCTTGCCCTGCGCTCTCTCGCCCTGCTCTCGACGCTGAACGTGCTCTTCCAGGGCCTCACCGCCGGTGAGCTGTTGATGCGCAGCCACTCGGCGCGTGACTTGCACGAGACCGGGGCAATCGTGCTGCACGTGCTCACGGGCCTGACCATGGTCGCCGCGGCGATCTACTGGCGGGCCAGCCGCGCCGGCCTGTGGACGACCGTGCTGGCGGCCGTCGTCTTCGTGGTGACGTTCGTCCAGGCCAGTTTCGGGCACGGCCGCACTTTGTACATCCACGTCCCGCTGGCCCTGCTGCTGTTGCTCGGCGCCGCCTGGGTGCTCGCGTGGTCCTGGCTGGTGCCTCGCCCGGCTGCCAGCACGGGCGCCGACGCCGGGCGCTGAGGGTGGCGGCCGTACGATTGTCGCGGCATTATTGTTTGACCATTCAATCTCACTGATTCCACTGGTTGCCGCTCGTTGCGCCGGACATCCGGGTAGCGAACACTTTTGGGTGGTTGGCAAGAGTCGGCGGCATGGTAATCCTGGCCCGGGGGTAGTTCGATCGCCTAAGTGCAACGAGGAGGATCGACGTGTGCAGAATGACGGCGGTGCGCTGTTTCGCAATGGTGCTGATAATTCCGGCTACGATTGGGCTGGCCGGCTGCGGAGGGCACAGCTCATCGAGCAATTCAGGTAGCTCATCGTCGGGTAAATGTGCCAGCGGATTCGTGTCCGGCACTGTCGCCGGTCAGTCGAAATGCCTCCAGAATGGGCAGCAATGCCAGGAACAGAATGCTTCTGACTACAAGAAGTACGGTTTCAGCTGCACCAAGAAGGGGGGCAGGTACGAACTCGAGGGCACTTCTTCCTCGACCAAACCGTCGTCGAAGAACAAGTAGCTCGATCGTCGAGGCGAGGGACGCGCGGCGTTTCACTCGGCCCGAATGACGGCCATGACCGCGTTGATCAGCGCCAGGTGGGTGAAGGCTTGGGGGAAGTTCCCCAGGTGGCGCCCGGTCCGGGTGTCGATCTCCTCGGCATAGAGCTGCAGCGGGCTGGCATAGGCGAGCAGTCGCTCGCAGAGCAGTCGCGCGTCCTGCACCTCCCCGATCTCCACCAGAGCCGAGACGAGCCAGAACGAGCAGAGCGTGAAGGTGCCCTCCGCGCCGGAAAGGCCGTCCTTCGTGTCGTCGGTGTTGTAACGCAGCACCAGGCCGTTGACCGTGAGTTCATCGGCGATCGCGAGCACGGTGCGTTTCACTCGTTCGTCCGTTCCTGGCAGGAAGCCCAGTAACGGAATCAGTAGTACCGAAGCGTCCAGCGCGGTACTGCCGTAAGACTGGGTGAAGACACCGCGCTCGTCCAGAGCGTTGGCCAGAATGTCCTCGCGCATCTCATCGGCGCCCTGTTGCCAACGCCCACTCAGCTCCACCTCACCCCGCGCCCGGGCCAGGTTCGCCCCGGCATGCGCGGCCTTCCAACAGGCGAGCTTCGAACAGGTGAAATGTTGCGGCTCGGCGCGCACCTCCCAGATGCCCTGATCCGGCTCATGCCAATGCTCCAGCGCCTGTTCCACCTGGGTCTGCACGATGCGCCATGTCCGCTCGTCGAGCTGGTCGCGCAGCCGGGTGTACAGCTCCACCGCGCCGACCACGGCTCCCCAGACGTCGTGCTGGCTCTGCTTGTGCGCGTCGTTGCCGGCACGGACCGGCCGGGCGCCGCCGTAGCCGGATAGGTGGTCCAGAGTGCGCTCCTGCAGCAGCCGCTCCCCGTCCACCCCGTACATCACCTGCAGCTGGCCGCCCTCGGCCTCCGCGACGTCGGCCACGAACGCGAAGAAGTCGCCGGCCTCCCAGTCCAGCCCGAGGGTGAACATGGCCCACAGCGTCATGGTCGCGTCGCGGATCCAGGTGAACCGGTAGTCCCAGTTGCGCTCGCCGCCCTCGGTCTCGGGCAGCGAGGTAGTGGCCGCCGCGGTCACCGCGCCGGAAGGCGCGAAGGTGAGGCCCTTCAGCGTCAGCGCACTGCGCTGCAGGTAGGCCCGCCAGCGATGATCGGGGAACTTCCCCCGGTTGAGCCAGTGCTGCCAATGGTGGCAGGTCCACCGGTACCGACCCTTTGCGTCCTGCAGTTTCCTCGGCGGCGCGTGCTCGCTCCAGGACAGCGCGACGAACCGCTCCTCGCCATGCCTCAGCAACGTGCGCGCGGTGGCCCTGGCCCCCTCGAAACCGATGTTCATGTCGCTGGTCAGGCTCAGCCGCAACGACTCGTGCGGGTCGAGCTCAGCGGTCGATGTGCCGTCCGGCGTCTCCTCCGCCACGACGGTGCGGGCCTCCGCCTCGTGGTAGCCCTGCCCGGTGTGGCTCCAGGTGGCCGGCACCGCGCCGTAGCCGAACTTCGGCAGGCAGTCCATCCGCACCTGGATACTGCCGCTGACACAGCGCACCAGCCGCAACAGCACATGGTCGGCGTCATAGTCGGTCGGTGGCCGGCGATGGGTCTGCGACCGTTCCCGCTCGTGGTGCCACGGCCCGATCAGCAGCGTGTCGATCACTACCAGCCATCCGGTCGGCGTCCACCAGCTGGTCTCCAGTGCGAGCGTGCCGGGTATGTAGCGGCGCGACGCCGGCTCGGCCATTTCGTCCGGCCCGACCCGGAAGCTGCCGGCGCCCCTGTCGAGCAGCGCGCCGAACACGCTGGGCGAGTCGATCCGGGGCAGGCACAGCCATTCGACCGCGCCGCCCGGAGCAACCAGCGCCATCGACTCGCAGTCGGAGAGGAACCCGTAGTCCGCGATCGGCGGGAATCCCGGCAGCCCTGGGACACCGTGTCTGTCAGCCACGTCGCGCCGCCGCCCCGGCTCAGCTGACCCCGGCGAACTCGAGTGCGTCGGTCCACGACTTGGACTGGGCGATCATCCGCCGGTACTTCATGATCTGGGTCGGGCGGTCGATCGTGATGCAGCCGGTGATCCGGTCGCCGGTGCGGTAGAGGCCGAGGAAGTTCTCCTCCCCCAGCTCCTCGCTGACCACCCGGATCTCGTCGGCAGAAGGGATGCCGACGAACTGGATGCGGCTGTCGTACCAGTCGGACCAGAAGTACGGGACCGACTTGGCCGGCTTCGCCTCGGCAGGGTTCAGCGCATTCTTCGCGGCCAACGTGCCCTGTTCGGCGGCGTTGGTCCAGTGCTCCAGGCGCAGCAGCGTCCCGTCGAACAGCGGGTGCGGGAAGTGCACCACGTCGCCGGCCGCGTACACCCCGTCCAGGCCGACGCACAGCGTCTCGTCGCAGACGATGCCCTTGTCCCGCTCGTGCAGCTGGATTCCGGATTCGGCCAGCCACTCGGTGTTCGGTGCGACCCCGGTACCCACGACCACCAGGTCGGCCGGCACGGTGCTGCCGTCGTCGAGTGACACTCCGGTGACCTTGCCGTCCTCGCCCTGCAGGCCGGTGACCTTCACCCCGGTGCGCAGGTCGGTGCCGTGCGCCTCGTGCAGCTTGGCGCAGGCATGGCCCATCGCCTCGCCCACCGAACGCACCAGCGGCACCGGCAGCGCCTCGAGCACGGTGACGTCCAGGCCGCGCTTGCGGGCCCCGGACGCCACCTCGGAGCCGATGAACCCGGCGCCCACCACGACCGTCCGCGCGCCGGCGTCCAACGCGTCCCGGATCGACTTGGCATCGTCGAGCGTGCGCAGCGTGTGCACCCCGGACAGCTTGTCCGCGTCGGGCAGCGTGCGGGCCGCCGCGCCGGTCGCGATGATCAGCGAGCCGTACTCGAGCTCACGGGTCTCGCCCTCGCTGTCGCACACCGTGACGATCTTGCGCTCGCCGTCGAGGCCGGTCGCCCAGGTGCCCAGCATCAGCTCCATGTCCAGCTCGTCGCGCAGCTCGTCCTCGGTGCGGAAGGTCGGCGTCTCCGGGGCCTGCTCCCCCGCCTCCAGGTAGGCCTTCGAGAGCGGAGGCCGGTCGTAGGGCAGGTGCACCTCCCCGCCGACCAGCGTCAGCGGGCCTTCGTGCCCGGCTTTACGAGCAGCCTGGGCGGCTCGCAAACCGGCCAACGACGCGCCCACAATGACCATCCGCTCCTGCATCGCGATACCTCTCCACTCAATCGTTCACATCGTCACCCGCCGCGGCGGACGAGGCCAGCAGCTTCTTCGATTACGCCGAACTATCTACAGCGTCAGAGCTTAACCCGCGTTGACCGTAAAATGAAGGAGCCATCGGTTGGCCGAGGACTGACCACACGGTCCGGTGGCC
>DASYBQ010000253.1:0-4780 GCA_036500625.1 Pseudonocardia sp.
GCCCGGTCAAGCGCCTCGTCCCAACTGGCCACCCGCAGCACCCCGTTGTCGCGGACCAGCGGTTCGGTGATGCGTACGTGCCTCGGCTTGCGCATGTTCGCCTCCTCAAACGACTCCGCGCATCGTAACGCGCCGAGTGACTGCGGACACGTCTCGCGGGCATCCCCGGCTGCCGTGGCAACAGAGGTTCCGGGCATGAAAACGGCCCTCCGGACGATCTCCGGAGGGCCGTTCCACCTAGTAGCGGGGGTAGGATTAGAACCTACGACCTCTGGGTTATGAGCCCAGCGAGCTACCGAGCTGCTCCACCCCGCGGTGGTGATCCCAAGTTTACATACCGGCGAACGGCCGGTGCAGGGGGGTCCCCACACCGGCCGTTTGCCCGAGTTCGTGCTGGTCAGCCACCTGGCACCGGCGGCGCCGGCGCGGAAGCAGGCGGGGCCGCCCCGCCGCCGTTCTGCGCGTCGTTGAACTGTTTCACCGCTTTGTCCAGGTCGGACAGCGCGGCACCTTGCCCGGCGAAGTCCCCGGACTGCTGGGCGGCGCGCAGCCGGCCCAGTGCCCCGGTGATGTTCGAGACGGCCGACTGCAGGTTGCCGGCGCCGGCAGTTGCGCCGCCCGTGCTGGGCGCGGGGCCACCGGAACTCGGCGATGCCTGGGCCGGCGCCGAGCCGGCGCCGAACACCTGGTCAAGGGCGGCGGTCACCGTCGCCTGGTAGCCGATCTTGCCCCCGTACCCGACGAGGACCTTGGCCAGTTGCGGGAACGACGATTCGGTCTGGCCGGCCCGCTCGATATAGATGGGTTCGAAGTAGAGCAGCCCCCCGGCAACCGGCAGGGTGAGCAGATTGCCGTACTCGATCGACGTCTGGTTCTGTTTGAGCAGGTTGATCTGTTGGCTCACCTCGGGCGAGGAGAGGAACTGCGCCTGCACCTGTTGCGGCCCGGGCGTCTGGGTATCGGCGGGTAACTGGAGCACGGTTATCTGCCCGTAGTTACTGGGATCCGAGCTCACCGACATGTACGCGGCGAGGAACTGTCTCTGCAGGCTGACCAGTGCACTGGTCAGCTGGAAGCTCGATTGGCTCTGTCCGGGTAGCCCGGCCAGCACGTAGTAGGGCGGTTGGGGCTCGGGGGTCGCGGTGGTCGAGGTCGGGTCGTCCGGCACGTCCCAGAACGACACGGTGGAGAAGAACTCACCCGGGTTCTTCACGTGGTAGCGGGTGAGCAGGTCCCGCTGCACCTTGAACTGGTCCTCCGGGTACCGGAAGTGCTCCCGAAGCTGCGGGCTGATGGCGCTGGCGGGCTTCACGGTGCCTGGGAACACCTTCTCCCAAGTCCGCAGCACGGGGTCGTTCTCGTTGAACGCATACAGCGACACGGTGCCGTCGTAGGCATCCACCGTGGCCTTCACCGAGTTGCGCAGGTAGCTGACCGTCTTGTCCGGTTGCCGGCGCACTCCGGGCAGCGTGTCCTCGGTGGCCTGGCCGAGCGAGGTCTGCTCCGAGTACGGATAGTTGTCCAGTGTGGTGTAGCCGTCCACGATCCATTTGATGCGCCCGTCCACCACCGCCGGGTACGGATCCCCGTCCAGGGTCAACCACGGCGCCACGTTCTGTACCCGGTCGATCGGGTTGCGCACGAACAGGATTTTCGAGTCCTGGTTGATCGACCCGTTGAACAGGATGTTCCGCTCGCCGTAGGACAGCGCGAAAACCAGTCGGTTGAACAAGCTCCCGATCGGTACCCCACCCTTGCCGGCATAGGTGAACTGGTCGGTGTCGGAGTCGTACTCACGCGGTGCAACACCGGGCTGGGAGCCGACGATCGAGTAGTCGCTGCCCATCAGCTCGCCGTAGTAGATGCGCGGCTGGTCAACCCCGAGGTTGCCCTTGTTGCTGGTGTCGCTGACGTTGAAGTTCGGGTAACCACCCTGACCGCCCGCCTCGTCCAGCGCCGAGTTGATCTGGTTGGCCGGTGCCGCGACGAAACCGTTGCCGTGTGTGTAGACCATGTGCTGGTTGATCCAGTCGGTCTGGTTGCCGGTCAACTGGCTCGGGTCCAGCTCCCGGGCCGCCACCACGTAGTCCTGCACCTTGTTGTTGACGTTGTAGCGGTCGATGTCCAGCTTCTGTGGGAAACCGTAGAAGTTCTTGCGCTGCTCGAGCTGGGTGAACGTCTTGGACAGCTTGCTCGGGTCCAGCAGGCGAAGGTTGTCGATGGTGGAGGCGTCCTGTTGCCGTGCGTCGGCCGCCGAAAGGTTGGAGCGTCCCGAGTAGTCCTGGTACTTGATCGTCTGCGGGGTCAGTCCGTACGCCTGCTGGGTCGCCTGGATGTTGCGCGCGATGGGTTCGGCCTCGCGCACGTTCGCGTTGGGCTTGACCACGAACTGTTCCAGCACGGCCGGCCAGGCCGCGCCGACCAACACGCTGGAGAGCACCAACAGCGCGATCGCGATGGACGGCAGCTGCAGGTTGTGCCGGAATACCGCGGCGAAGAACGCCGCGGCACAGATCAGCGAAATGAAAAGTAGAATGATCTTGGCGGGCAGCACGGCGTTCAGGTCGGTGTAGCTGGCCCCGCTGAAAATCTTGCTGCTGTCGTTCGGGGACAGCAACAGCGAGTAGCGGTCCAGCCAGTACGCGACCGCCTTGAGCAGCACGAAGACGCCGGCCAGCACGGCGAGCTGCGCACGGGCGGCCACCGAGACCTGGCCGGCCCGGCCGGTCAGCCGGATGCCGCCGAAGATGTAGTGGGTGACCAGGGCCAGCACGAAGCACAACGCCACCGCTATGAACAGCAGGTTCAGGCCCCAGCGGTAGAAGGGCAGCTTGAAGGCGTACAGGCTGACGTCGGCGTGGAACACCGGGTCCTGGATGCCGAACGAGGTGCTGTGCAGGAAGGCCTGCGTGGTCTGCCAGTCGCCCTGCGCGGCGAGACCGGCGATCACACCGATCACCAGCGGTACCCCGATGGCGAACACTCGCAACCGCTGGATGATCACGGTGCGATACCGGGCAACCGGGTCCTCGGGGCCGGTGACCGGCACGAAGACCGGCCGAGAGCGGAACGCCACCACGAGTGTTACCGCCAGCAACGCACCGAACACCACCGCGACGAGCACGAACTGCGCCAGCCGGGTCAGCACCATCGTGGCGAACACCTGCCGGTAGCCGACCTCGCCGAACCACATCCAGTTCACGTAGTAGTCGAGCAACCGGGATCCGGCGAGCAGCGCCACCAGCACCACCCCGCCGACGATGAGCAGGATTCGGGTTCGCCGGGACAGCGCGGCAGCCCCAGTCGGGGGCGTCATCGCCACAACGCACGCTCCAGAGTTCGTCAATGCTGGTGCGCCGCGCTCTCCGGTCGGCTTCCCGAAGCGCGGATCACATGTCTGTTGTCCGTCCAACTCTACGGAGGGTGCGTTCAGTTCCTGTTTCGGATGGGAGGATGTCGCGGATGAGTACCGGCGAGCACAACCCGGCCGACTGGTCTTCTCGGCTGCCCTCGGTGGCCCACGAGGTGGAAGGCTTCCTCTCCGACGCCGGTTGGGACCAGCCGCCACAACTGTTTGCCCTGGTGAGGACTGCGGAGCTGGCCGCGGCCGAACCCGAGCTCGCGGACCAGCTGAACGTCGCGGACGGCTTGACGCCGATCGCGCAGGACCCGCTGGCGGATTCCGACCTGGCCGACACGCTGGACGGGATCTTCTGGCCGGAGACAGTGGCCGGTTGCGCGCTGGCCCAGGAGATCGTCGTGCTGCCGCCGAACGCGGAGGCCGAGCTGGACCAGGCGGTGGCCGGCACGGACGCAGTGGGCGGTGACGACCTCAACCAGATCGCCGTACGGGTGGCCCGCCAACACCCGGACCGTCGGGAGGCCCGGTTGGTGGTGGCGGTGCTGCGCGGCGGCACGTACTGCTGTCTGCTGCGGCTGCGCGGCACCGGAGACGAGCCGGACGAACTGGTCGAGCACCCCGAGCTGGCACCCAACATGGTCAACGCCCTGCTGCGCACCCTCGACGCGGAGTGAGCGGCAGATGCCGAGTGCCGCCGACTCCGGCGCGTTCACTCGGGGCGAGGTCCTCGAGTGGTACGCCGAGGAAGGTTGGGGGGTGCTGACTTCACCGGCAGTCGACGGAACAGTATTCGCGCACTATTCCGTGATCCTCGACCAGGAGGGCTACCGGAGCCTGGAAAGGGGCAGGCCGTTTGCTTCCGATGGCACCCGGGCTGCCAGGACGGCTGCGACAACCAGGCCGCTGCGACAACCAGGCCATTGAGGTTTGCACGACCCCAGAGGCGAGGCGGATACCGACACCCCAGGCCCCGCCCGGCGCCTTCCGGTCCTGGCTCAGGATCACTTTTGGGACGATGATGACGCCGACTCGTCAGATTCAGGCTCAGGTCCGCGCGGCGCCTAGTACTGCAGGGCCGGTAAGGCGAGTCGCCCCTGCGAGGCTCCGGAGGAGTTCCGGCGAAGGCCGGCGCTGTGAATGTCCGCAACCAAGGTGCCGAACCCCTGGTGGCGGCACCCCAGGGTGAGCACAAGCGCGCTCTTTCGGCCGAAGGCGAACTTGCGGAGGCGGGCCCGAAGGGTCCCCGATCGGAAGTTCTCGCGCGAGAACAGGCCCTGCAGTACTAGAACGCTCGCAGGTAGTCGCGGGTGACCCGGTTCTGCACCCGCCGGGCGACCGGGGCACCCAACCGGGAGTACCAGGTAGCCGGACGGGAGAACGCGCGCACCACGGCCCACACCTGGTTCTGCGTGTCGCGCT
>DASYBQ010000254.1:0-7757 GCA_036500625.1 Pseudonocardia sp.
AGCGGTACAGCCGCCACCTGATCATCCCGGACGTGGGGATGGCCGGCCAGAAGCGGCTGAAGAACGCCAAGGTCCTGGTAGTCGGCGCAGGCGGCCTGGGGTCGCCCGCGCTGCTGTACCTGGCCGCCGCCGGGGTGGGCACCCTGGGCATCGTCGAGTTCGACGAGGTCGACGCCTCGAACCTGCAGCGTCAGGTCATCCACGGCGTCTCGGATGTCGGCAAGCACAAGGGGGAGTCGGCGAAGGAGTCCATCGCCGAGATCAACCCGCTGGTGAAGGTGATCCTGCACAAGGTCCGGCTGGACTCGTCGAACGTGCTGGACATCTTCCGGGACTACGACCTGATCCTGGACGGCACCGACAACTACGCCACCCGCTACCTGGTGAACGACGCCGCGGTGCTGCTCGGCAAGCCGTACGTGTGGGGTTCGATCTACCGGTTCGAGGGCCAGGCCTCGGTGTTCTGGGAGGACGCGCCGAACGGGCTCGGCCTGAACTACCGCGACCTCTACCCCGAGCCCCCGCCCCCCGGCATGGTGCCGTCCTGCGCCGAGGGTGGCGTGCTGGGCGTGCTGTGCGCGTCCATCGGCTCGATCATGGTGAACGAGGCGATCAAGCTGATCACCGGAATCGGCGAGCCGCTGCTGGGTCGGTTGATGGTCTACGACGCACTGGAGATGAGCTATCGCACCATCAAGATCCGCAAGGACCCGGCGACCGAGAAGATCACCGAGCTGATCGACTACGAGGCGTTCTGCGGCGCGGTGTCCTCCGACGCGCAGGATGCCGCCGCCGGTCACACGATCACCGCGAAGGAGCTCAAGGAGATGATCGACGCGGGCAAGGACTTCGCGCTGATCGACGTCCGGGAACAGAACGAGTACGAGATCGTGAACATCCCGGGCGCCACGTTGATCCCGAAGGACCGGATCCTCTCCGGCGAGGCGTTTGCGGAGATTCCGCAGGACAAGCCGGTGGTGCTGCACTGCAAGTCCGGCGCCCGGTCCGCCGAGGCGCTGGCCGTGCTGCGCAAGGCCGGTTTCTCCGACGCGGTGCACGTCGGTGGCGGGGTGCTGGCCTGGGTGAACCAGGTCGACCCGTCCCTGCCCACCTACTGAGCGGGCCGGCCACCCCTCGCGGGTGGATTGCCTCCGGATGGGTGGACGGGGCTGCGTGGCGTACACCGCTGTGGGTGACCGCTGGAGGTAGCGTGGCTGACCGTGAGCGCAACAACTGATCGAGTGACCGAGAGACGCGCCGAGACGGCCGGTTTGAGCACTGCCAGTGACGATCTGCCGACTCACGTGCGCAGTGCCTTCGGGGTCCGGGACGTCGCACCGGTGCGGGTCCGGGTCGCCGGCATGCCCGCTTGGGTCTGCGACGACGTGCTGATCCGGCCGGTGACCGACACCGCGCTCGCCTCCTGGTCGGCCCGGGTGCTGGACACCCTGGAGGTGGACGGGGTGCGAGTGGCGCGGCCACTACGCAGCTCGGACGGACGCTGGGTGATCTCCGGCTATCGGGCGGGTGAGTACCTCGGCGGTCGGGAGGAGCCCCGCTACGGCGCCATGGTGGCCACCTCGCTGCGGCTGCACGCCGCGACCGCGTCGGTGCGCCGGCCCCGGCTGCTCGACGACCGGGACGACCTGGTGGCCAGGGCCGACGCGGCGGCATGGGGGGAGCGGACCATCACGCTGGACCCGGGCACCGGCGGCGCGCTGTTCGGTGAGCTGGCCCGGTACCGCAGGAAGCTCAAGCTGGCCTCGCAGGTGGTGCACGGCGACCTGTTCGGCACCGTGCTTTTCGACGGCGGGGCCCCGCCGGTCGTGCTTGACTTGATGCCGTTCTGGCGTCCGGTCGAGTGGGCCGCCGCGGTGATCGTGGTGGACGCGCTGGCCTGGGGTGGCGCGCCGCCCGCGCTGGTCGGCGAGTGGTCGCACCTTGACGAGTGGCCGCAGGCGCTGCTGCGGGCACTGCTGTTCCGGCTCGCGCTGCACGCCCAGCACCCGAGCGCCTCGACCGAGTCACTGCGCGGGCTGGAGACCGCCGCCGAGCTGGTCGCCGAGCGGCTCTAGCAACGGTGGGTGGGGTATTCCCCACAACCGGGTGGTGGTGGTGCTCACCTACCTGCGGCTCGGAGAATGAGTAGCACTTTTCACCGGCGTCATCTCCGGCCACACTCCGGTAACCCGCGCTTCCTACCGTCACCCCATGACCTTGCCGCAGCACATCAGCTCTCCGGCGCCCAGCTCGGACGGGCCCAGCTCAGATGGGCACGGTGCCACTCCCGCCCGCCCAGGGCGCTGGATCGACCACTGGGAGCCGGAGGACCCGGACTTCTGGGCCCGCACCGGCCGCGCGGTGGCCAACCGGAACCTCTGGTTCTCGATCTTCGTCGAACACATCGGCTTCTCGGTGTGGTCGCTGTGGTCGGTGTTCGTACTGTTCATGGGCCCGGGTTACCACATCGACGCGGCGGGCAAGTTCTTCCTGGTCTGCACGCCGACGCTGGTCGGGGCGGTGCTGCGGGTGCCCTACACGTTCGGGGTGGCCCGCTTCGGCGGGCGGAACTTCACCGTGGCCAGTGCGGTGCTGCTGCTGATCCCGACAGTGGTGGCCGCGTTCGTGCTGCATCCCGGCAACTCGTACACCACGTTCGTGCTGGTCGCGGCGCTGGCCGGGTTCGGCGGCGGCAACTTCGCCTCGTCAATGACGAACATCAACACGCTGTTCCCGGAGAAGCGCAAGGGTCTCGCGCTCGGGCTCAACGCCGGCGGCGGCAACATCGGCGTTGCCGTGGTGCAGCTGGTCGGGCTGCTGGTCATCGCGGTGAGCGGCGCGACGCACCCGCGCCTGCTGCTCGCGGTGTACATCCCGCTGATCGTCGTCGCGGCGCTGTGCGCGGCGCTGTTCATGGACAACCTGTCCACCGTGCGCAGCGACACCCGTTCGGCGAAGGCGGCGTTGAGCGACCCGCAGACCGCGATCATGTCGGTGCTCTACATCGGCACGTTCGGCTCGTTCATCGGCTACAGCTTCGCCTTCGGCCTGGTGCTGCAGAGCCAGTTCGGCCGCACCCCGCTGCAGGCCGCCGCGGTCACGTTCCTCGGCCCGCTGCTCGGCTCGCTGGTCCGCCCGGTGGGCGGCTGGCTGTCCGACCGGATCGGCGGCAGCCAGGTGACGTTCTGGAACTTCCTGCTGATGGGCGCGGCCACGCTGGTCTGCATCCTGGCGTCCGGCTCGGCGTCACTGGCACTGTTCACCGCGGGGTTCATCGCGCTGTTCGTGCTCTCCGGGCTGGGTAACGGCTCGACCTACAAGATGATCCCGGCCATCTTCCGGGCCAAGGCGCTGGCCGAGGCCGACCCGGGGGAGGACGAGAAAGTGGTCTTGGCGCGGGCCCGGCGGGTGGGTGGCGCGGCGATCGGCATCATCTCGGCGGTCGGCGCGATGGGTGGTTTGCTGATCAACCTGGCATTCCGGCAGTCGTTCGCGGTGGCCCGCAGCGGTGTGCCGGCGTTCTGGGGCTTCCTCGGCTTCTACCTGGTGTGCGCGGTGTTGACCTACGCCGTCTACCTGCGCCGGCGGGCTCGGGCGAGCGCCACCGAGCCGGCCAGGTCGCTGGCGTACGCCGGCGTCTGAGCCCCCGGCGGGTGGTTCAGAGGGTGTCGATGCTGTCGATGGCGTCGAGCATGTGCGGGGCGAAGCCCTCCGAGCGGGTGTGCGACATGCTCAGCCGCAGCATCTCGTAGGGCGACTCGCGGCGCTCGGAACGGAGCCGCTCGATGATCTTCCAACGGAACGCCTCCAGCCGGCCGCCGATCGGTGCGTTGTCCCAGCGCTTGTTGAACCGGGGCAGGACGAGGTTCTGGAAGGTGCCCGGGTAGTAGCGGTCGTCGTGGATCGAGTAGACCCGGTGGGTGCGCAGCAGGCTGCCCTGTACCTCGTCGACCTCCAGCGGGGTGCGCAGGTTGCGCCCGCTGAAGCTGCGCAGGTGGTCCTCGTTGGGGCGTTCGCGCTGGCAGAAGTCGCGGACCGACCGAGCGTTGCCGGCCGAGGATGCGGTCAGCTTCGGGCAGTCCGCGACCAGGATCCAGTCCAGTGCCTCGAGCGACACTATCCGCAGGTCGATCGGGTACTCGCCGCCGTTGACCGCCCAGGCCATCAGCGGGTCCGGCTCCTCGGTCCACATCAACAGCCGCTGGGTGAAGACGGTGCGGCTGTCGTCCAGCCGTTCGTCGCGCCAGACCCTGGCGCGCTGTTCCAGCGCCAGCAGTTCGGTGCGGCCGCCACCGGGCAAGGCGGACAGCGCCCCGAGCACCTCGTCCAACCAGCCGTAGTCAGGCACCACGATCATGAGGTCGACGTTCGTGCCGGTCAGCTCCTTGGAGTTGCCGCGCACGCTGTAGTACCGGCCGTAGTTCATCGAGCCGCCGAGGATGCAGGAGGTCGGCAGGTCGGCAAGCGCGTTATGCAGCTGGTTCAGGTCGCGGTAGCGGCGTGCGGTCTCCACCAGTGTCTCGAACGGGCGCGGCCGGTGCCGTGAGCTGCGCGGATCCCCGCTGGGTGCATACTGCACGAACCGGTCGAACCGGTCGTCGGCGTAGAGCTGGCGAAACAGCGCCTTGCTGATCCGGCTGGTGTGCTCCGCGTCGCCGAGCACGCCCAGCCCGTGCAGCACCAGTTCCTCCTCCCAACCCTGGTAGTTCGCCGAGACCCGGCCGAGCGCGTTGGCGAAGAAGCTGGGCAGCTCGTCGGGCAGGAAGCGGCCGTGGTGGTCCTTGGCGATCTCCACGCACTGTGCGTAGATGCCCTGTACGAGGTCCCAGTCCGCGCTGTTGCGTGCGACGCGCAGCACGTCGGCCACGTAGCGTTCCTTGGCGAACAGCGGGTCCTCGGCCAACACCTCGGCGGGGCGCGCGCCGGCCTGGGCCGGCTGTCCGGCCGCCTCGGTGGCGTGCGCGCTGATCAGACCGAGGATCTCGGTGGCCAGCTGGTCCATCATCGCCCGCTCGTAGCTCTTGCGCAGGGTCTCCACGCTGACGCTCTGCGCCTGCGCGGCTGCCTTGCGCCGGTCGGCCGCCTTGGCCATCTTCAGCTGGGGCGGCAGGCCGAACGTGCATGCCGCCGCGCGGGCCTCCGGGCTTTCGCCGAGCTTGCCGACCGCCGCGCGCAGCAGCTCCTCCACCGCCAGGTCGAGGGGGACATCGGGAGCCAGATAGCCCAGGGCGCCCGCCGCTTCCGGTAGCCAGCGCAGCTCCAAGGCCCGCACCCGGGGGATGCCCTGCAGCCGTACCTCGCGTAACTCTGCGTGCAGGCCGGCGTGCCGAGCGTGGTAGTCGTCCCCCATGACCTGATGTTGCCCAACTGTGCCCCAAGTCTCAACCGCTGGCTACCACCACTCGACCGGGGGATCTCGGTTCACTGAGAGAGCAAGTCGAGAAGGAGGGGAGGCGATCATGATGGAACTGACCATCCTCGTGATGGCTGCCGGTGGAGTCCTGCTGGCAGGCTTCGCGCTTGGTGCCCGGTTCGCGGAGCTCAACCTGCGGGTCAGGGAGAACCGCCTGGCGCGCCAGCGCCGGGAGCTGACGGAGGCCACCGAGCTGCTGCGGTCACGGCCGATGTCAGGCGGCGGCACGTCGCGCGACCGCACGCTGGTCTGACCGCTGGCCGTGCGAACGGCTGACAACACGGGGGCGCTCGATGTGAGCGCCCCCGTGCACGTCGGCAACAGCGCGGAAACACGAAGGACACGCCGGGCCCGCAGGATCGGGCCATGGCCCTATCCCCGAGCGAACTGGCGGTCGAGGTCAGCACGGTCGCCACGCACTGCCCCTACTGCGCGCTGCAGTGCGGCATGTCGGTCGGCCCGGGGGGTGCCGGCCAGCTGGCCGAGGTGGCGCCCCGCGAGTTCCCGACCAACCGGAGCGGGCTGTGTCACAAGGGCTGGACCTCGGCGCGGCTGCTGGATCACCCGGAGCGGCTGACCGTGCCGCTGCTGCACGGCGAGCCGGTGAGTTGGGACGATGCACTGGGTTACATCACGGACAAGCTGACCGCGCTGCGCGTCGAGTACGGCGCTGACTCGGTCGGGGTGTTCGGCGGCGGTGGGCTGACCAACGAGAAGGCCTACGCTCTCGGCAAGTTCGCCAGGGTCGCGCTGGGCACCTCGCAGGTCGACTACAACGGGCGGTTCTGCATGTCCTCCGCCGCCGCGGCGGGCAACCGGGCGTTCGGGGTGGACCGGGGCCTGCCGTTCCCGGTCACCGACCTGGACGACGCCGAGGTCATCGTGCTGGCCGGCGCGAACGTGGCGGAGACGATGCCGCCGCTGCTCGTGCACCTGCGCGGCGCCCACCAGGTGGTGATCGACCCTCGGTACAGCGTGACCGCGCGCCAGGCGGTGGAGGCCGGCGGCCTGCACCTGCGGCCGGCGCCGGGCACCGACCTCGCGCTGGCGCTGGGCATGCTGCACGCCGCGATGGTCGATGGCTTGCTGGACAACGACTACCTGGCCGCCAGGACCACCGGGTTCGACGAGGCCTGGCGGCTGGCCGCGAACTGGTGGCCGGAGCGCGCCGAGCGGGTCACCGGGGTGTCCGCCGCCGACCAGCGCGCCGTGGTCCGCCTGCTCGCCGGGGCCAGGAGGCGCTACCTGTTGACCGCGCGCGGGGTGGAGCAGCACGCGCACGGCGTGGACACGGTCTCCGCGTGGATCAACCTGACCCTGGCATTGGGCATGCCCGGCACGCCCGGCAGCGGCTTCGGCACGATCACCGGCCAGGGCAACGGCCAGGGTGGCCGGGAGCACGGGCAGAAGGCCGACCAGCTGCCCGGATACCGCCGCATCGACGATCCAGCCGCCCGGGCGCACGTCGCTTCGGTGTGGGGGGTGGACCCGGCAGCGCTGCCCGGGCCCGGGCGCAGCGCGGTCGAGCTGATCGATGCGCTGGGTCGGACGGACGGGCCCAAGGCGCTGCTGGTGTTCGGCTCCAACCTGGTGGTCTCCGCGCCGGATGCCCGCTCGGTCGCCGAGCGGCTGGCCGCGCTGGATCTTCTGGTGGTCGCCGACCTGTTCCCCTCCGAGACCGCGCGGCTGGCCGACGTGGTGCTGCCGGTGGCCCAGTGGGCCGAGGAGGAAGGCACCATGACCAACCTGGAGGGACGGGTGCTGCGCCGGCGCCGGGCGCTGCTGCCGCCCCCCGGCGTCCGCACCGATCTGGAGGTGCTGGCCGGGCTGGCACAGCGCCTCGGTACCGCCCCGGCGGGTGCCTTCCCGAGCGAGCCCTCTGAGGTGTTCGAGGAGCTGCGCGCCGCGTCGGCTGGTGGTCCCTCGGACTACGCGGGCATCAGCTACCAGCGGTTGGACGCGGGCGAGGCGCTGTACTGGCCGTGTCCCGCCGTGCCCGGTGACCAGCCCGAGCACCCCGGCACGCCCCGGCTGTTCCTCGAGCGGTTCGCCCACCCGGACGGGCTGGCCCGTCTCGTACCGGTGCAGCACCTTGGCCCGGCCGAGGCGTTGACCGTGCGGTACCCGCTGTGGGCCACCACCGGGCGGGTGTTGGCGCACTACCAGTCCGGCACCCAGACCCGGCGGGTGTCCGAGCTGGACGACGTCGCGCCGGAGTCGTTCGTCGAGGTGCACCCGGACACCGCCGCCCAGGCCGGGTTGGCCGACGGCGCGCCGGCCAGGGTGGTGTCGCGGCGCGGCGCGGCGCAAGCCGTGGTCCGCTACGAACCCACGCTGCGGCTGG
>DASYBQ010000255.1:0-28082 GCA_036500625.1 Pseudonocardia sp.
ACGCCGACCACCTCGGTCACCCCGACGCCGACCGCCGCCGAATCGGTGCCCGCCACCGCGCCGGCCGCCTCCCCCAGCACCACGGTGACCGTGGCCCCGACGCAGGCCAGCACGCTGCCGACCAGCAGTGCCAAGGTCGTCCCTCGGCGCGGCTGACCCGCTGCCGCTCAGTGTGTCTGCACCGGGGCCGGCGCGGCGACCAGCAACTCGGCCAGCTCGGCGGGCGCGGAGAACATCGGCCAGTGGCTGGTGGGCAGCTCGGTGAACGACCATTCCGGCCCGCCCATCTCGCCAAACCCCAGTACTCCTGCGGAGATCGCCCCCCTGGCCTGTGCCTCGGTGAAGGTGCACGCGATCACGGTCTTGGGCAGTGTCGGGTCCGGTGTTGCGCGCCGGGCCGACCCGGTGACGGTGCCGACCGGTTCCGGCGTCGAACGCGCGCGGGCCGCCTCGAACGCCTCGTCGTCGATCCCCTCGGTGCTGACGCCCATCTCGGCGAACCGGGCCCGGGTGGGCATCGGGTACCAGCCGCCGTGCTCCTCGATGACCTTCATCGTCCACTCGCGCACCTGAGGTGACACGAAGTCGAGCTGCGACATTCCCTCCGGCAGCGGGCCGGTGTCTACGAACACCAGCCGGGATAGCTGCTCGCGGGCCCGCTCGGCCGCCGCCGCGACCACCACACCCGCACCGCTGTGCCCGACCAGCACCACGTCGCGGTGCCCGCGCAGCTCGGCCACCACATCGCCGATCCGCGTCTCGATGGTGACGCCCTGCTCGCGGGCCCGCTCGGCCACGCCGGCCGGTGTCAACGCGAGCACCTCGTGGCCACCCGAGCGCAGCTGCTCGGCCACTTCCCGCCAGGCCCATGCGCCAATCCAGAACCCAGGTACCAGCACAAACGTTGTCATGACCGGGACACTAGCGGTGGGGCACGACAGAACCGGCCCGTCAAGCCGAGCACTGATCAGGCCCGAGGCCGTTCCGGACAAGTCCTCGGCTGATCCGGCGGCCGGAAAGTCCGCGCCGGCCTAGGCTGGAGCGCATGGAATACCGCAATCTCGGACCAACCGGCATGCGGGTCAGCCCGCTGTGCCTCGGCGCAATGATGTTCGGCGGCTGGGGTGAGCCGGACCACGACACCTCGATCTCGATCATCCACCGGGCGCTGGACGCCGGGATCAACTTCATAGACACCGCCGACATCTACTCCCAGGGCGAGTCGGAGGTCATCGTCGGCAAGGCGTTGGCCGGCGGCCGCCGCGACGACGTGATCCTGGCGACCAAGTTCCACGGCCCGATGGACATCCAGATGGGCGAGTCCGGCGGTGACCCGAACAAGCGCGGCAACTCGCGTCGCTGGGTGACCCAGGAGGTGGAGCACAGCCTGCGCCGGCTGAACACCGACTGGATCGACCTCTACCAGGTGCACCGGCCGGACCAGAACACCGACGTCGAGGAGACGCTCTCCGCGCTGACCGACCTCCGGCAGCAGGGCAAGATCCGTGCCTTCGGCTGCTCCACCTTCCCCGCCCACCAGGTGGTCGAGGCGCACTGGGTCTCCGAGCGCCGAGGGCTCGGGCGCTTCGCCACCGAGCAGCCGCCGTACTCGGTGCTGGTGCGCGGCGTCGAGGCGGACCTGCTGCCGGTGGCGCAGCGCTACGGCATGGGTGTGCTGCCGTGGAGCCCGCTGGCCGGCGGGTGGCTCACCGGCCGCTACCGCAAGGGCCAGGACATCCCCACCTCGCGGCGCGCCGAGCGGATGCCGGCCCGCTACGACCTGGCCAACCCGGAGAACCAGCGCAAGCTCGACGCCGCCGACGCGCTGGCCGCGCTGGCCGAGAAGGCCGACCTTTCGCTGGTCCACCTGGCGCTGGCGTTCGTGCTGCAGCACCCGGCGGTGACCGCGCCGATCATCGGCCCGCGCACCATGGAGCACCTGGAGTCCCAGCTGGGCGCCGCCGACGTGACGCTGTCGGTGGACGTGCTGGACGAGATCGACAAGATCGTGCCGCCCGGTGTGACCATCGCGGCGGGCGACCACGGTTACGTCCCGCCGGCGCTGGAGGACCCGTTCCTGCGCCGTCGCCGTACCGCCTGAGGCGCTGCACTGCCACTGTAGGTTGGCCGCGATGAAAGGAATCGTGCTCGCCGGCGGGACCGGCAGCAGGCTGTACCCGGTCACCGGTGCGGTGTCCAAGCAGCTGCTGCCGGTCTACGACAAGCCGATGATCTACTACCCGCTGTCCGTGCTGATGTTCGGCGGCATCCGGGAAATCCTGGTCATCTCCACGCCGTCCGACCTGCCACAGTTCCAGCGGCTGCTCGGGGACGGCTCGCAGCTCGGGCTCTCGCTGAGCTACGCCGAGCAGGCCGAGCCGAACGGCCTGGCCGAGGCGTTCCTGATCGGCGCGGACCACGTGGGCGACGACAGCGCCGCGCTGGTGCTCGGCGACAACATCTTCCACGGCCCCGGCTTCCCGGACCAGCTGCGCCGCGCGATCGCCGACCTGGACGGGTGCGTGTTGTTCGGCTACCCGGTGTCCGAGCCCAGCCGCTACGGCGTCGGCGAGTCGGACCCGGACGGGCGGCTGATCTCCATCGAGGAGAAACCGGTGCGACCACGGTCCAACCGGGCGATCACCGGGCTCTACCTCTACGACAACGACGTGCTGTCCATCGCAAGGCAGATCACTCCTTCCGCGCGCGGCGAGCTGGAGATCACCGACGTCAACCGCGCCTACCTGCGGCGCGGTACCGCCACCCTGATCGACCTCGGCCGGGGCTTCGCATGGCTGGACACCGGCACGCACGACTCGCTGCTGGAGGCCGGCCAGTACGTGCAGGTGCTCGAGCACCGCCAGGGCATCCGGATCGCCTGCCTCGAGGAGGTCGCGCTGTCCATGGGCTACATCGACGCGGACGCCTGCTACCGGCTCGGCGCGCGGCTCGGCGCGTCCCGCTACGGCCAGTACGTGATGTCCATCGCGCGGGCGGCCGGCGCCACCTGCTGAACCGGCGGCAGGCCTCGGCGGTTCAGGGCAGGTCGGCGGCGCGTTCCAGGAAGGTGTGGCTCGGCTCGGTGAAGCCGAACCGCCGGTACAGCCGGTGCGCGTCCGCGGTGTGCAGCATCCAGCGGAACTTGGCCCCGGGCCCTTCGTCGATCATCCGCTGGATGATCCGAACGCCCAACCCGTGGCCCCGGTGCGCATCGAGCACGTACACGTCGGCCAGGTAGGCGGCGGACACGCTGTCGGAGAACGCCCTGGCGAAGCCGACCTGCCCGCCGTCGGCGGTGTAGGCGCCGACCACCCGCCACGCCGCGCGCACCTGGTCGCGGATCACCGTCTCGGTGCGCCAGCGGCCCCAGTACGGCTCGGTGGTCAGGAACGCACAGACCGCGTCCAGGTCGATCCGGACCGGGTCGTCGTCCACCTCGTAGTGCATCACGGACTCACTCTGCCGCGCTCACCAGCGAGTCGGCGAATCCGGTTCGGCGTGCGGCTCCCCCCGGTGTGCTGGGAGCACCGACTCAGGGTGCTGAGGGCCCAGACTCGCGGGTTGGTCAGCGGCGGGCCATCTCCTCGAGGCGGCGGATGCGGTCCGCCATCGGGGGGTGGGTGGAGAACATCCGGGTCAGCTGTTCGCCGGGGCGGAACGGGCTGGCGATCATCAGGTGCGACTGGGAAACCAGCTTCGGGTCCGGCGGCAGCGGTGCGGCCTGGGTGCCGTACTCCAGCTTGCGCAACGCCGACGCCAGCGCCAGCGGGTCCCGGGTGAGCAGCGCGCCACTGGCATCGGCCTGGTACTCCCGGGACCGGCTGACCGCCATCTGCACCACGGCCGCGGCGATCGGGCCGACCAGCGCGACCAGCAACATGGCCAGTGGGTTCGGCCGGTCCTCACTATCGACGCTGCCGCCGCCGAAGAAGGACGCGAACATGGCGATGTTCGCCATGAAGCTGATCATGCTGGCCAGCGCGCCGGCCACGCAGGAGATCAGGATGTCCCGGTTGTAGACGTGCGAAAGCTCGTGACCGAGCACGCCACGCAGCTCGCGCTCGTCGAGCAGCGCCAGAATGCCGAGGGTGGCGCAGACCGCGGCGTTGCGCGGGTTGCGGCCGGTGGCGAACGCGTTGGGCGCCTCGGTCGGGCTCACGTACAGCTGGGGCATCGGCTGGCGCGCCGAGGTGGACAGCTCCCGCACGATCCGGTACATCCCGGGCTGCTCGGCCTCGGTGACCGGCCGGGCATGCATGGCCCGCAACGCCAGCTTGGCGGAGTTGAAGTACGCATAGGCGTTCATGCCGAGCGCCACCAGCACCGCGATCACCAGGCCGGTACGGCCGAAAAGCCCGCCGACCAGCAACACCAGTGCGCTCAGGCCACCCAGCAACACGGCGGTCTTCAAACCGTTGAAATGGCTGTGCACTCTGAATCCACTTCCTCCCGATCCTTCATCCGGTGAACGACCGGGGCCGGCGCGCAGTTCCGGAACGTGACCCGACCAACGGCCCCGCACCGGGGAGGAGAAGATGCTGCCATGACTGAGGAGACCACTGCCGAGGAGACCACTACCGTCCCGCCGCGCGAGGTCCGCTACGAACCGCACGGCGCGGTTGCCCTGATCACCGTGTCCGACCCGGGCCGACGCAACGCGATGGCGCTGGACCTTTCCGACCAGCTGGTCGACGCGGTACGCACCGCCGAGCAGGACGAGGGCATCGGCGCGGTCGTGGTGACCGGCCAGGAGCCGGGCTTCTGCGCCGGCGCCGACCTCAGCCAACTCGGCGGGTCCGGCGAGTCGAAGGAGGCCGGGCTGCGCCACGTATACCGCGGCTTCCTCGCGGTGGCCGGGTGCACGCTGCCGACCATCGCGGCGGTCAACGGCGCCGCCGTCGGCGCGGGGATGAACCTGGCGCTGGCCTGTGACGTGCGGCTGGCCGGACCGAAGGCGCGGTTCGACTCGCGGTTCATGCAGCTGGGCCTGCACCCGGGCGGCGGATACACCTGGATGGCGCAGCGGGTGCTCGGGCCGCAGGCCGCCGCGGCGGTCACGCTGTTCGGCGAGGTGCTGGACGCGCAGGAGGCGCAGCGCGCCGGTTTGGTCTGGCGGGCGGTTGACGAGCCGGTCACCGCCGCGCTGGAGCTTGCCGCCCGGGCCGCCGAAGCACCGAGGGACCTGGTCATCACCACCAAGCGGACCCTGAAGGTGACCGCCGGGCTGGCCAAGCAGTCGGACGCGGTGGAGGTCGAGCTGCGCTCCCAGGTGGCCTCGTTGCAGTCGCCGGAGTTCGCCGAGCGGCTGGCCGCGCTGCGCACCAAGGTGTCCCGGCGTACCTGACCCAGCGCTTGGGAATACGGAACATCGGTGTGACGTAGAACTAGTCGTACCGGCCTGCGGTCAGGTGTGGCGTTACCCTCGATGAGGGTACCCGAAGTGCACTCGGCGATCGACGGAAGACGACATATGACCACTCCGGACACCGCTGTCGAGGCTCACGGCCACGACGGCATCACGTCCTCGAACGAATCGAACGGCCACCACCCCGAGGTGCGGAAGCGGCAGCGGGTGGTGATCAGGTTCGCCGGTGACTCCGGTGACGGTATGCAGTTGACCGGTGACAGGTTCACCTCGGAGGCCGCCGCGTTCGGCAATGATCTGGCCACGCTGCCGAACTTCCCGGCCGAGATTCGGGCGCCAGCTGGGACTTTGCCGGGTGTGTCGTCGTTCCAGCTGCATTTCGCGGACTACGACATCGTGACACCGGGTGACCGGCCGGACGTGCTGGTGGCGATGAACCCGGCCGCGTTGAAAGCCAACATCAAGGATCTGCCGCACGGCGGGGTGTTGATCGTGAACTCCGACGAGTTCACCAAGCGGAACCTGACCAAGGTCGGCTACGGGTCCGACCCGTTGCAGGGCGACGCGCTGTCCGCCTATACAGTGCACTCTGTTGCCATGGCAACGCTGGCCAAGGGCGCGCTGGCCGAGACCGGACTGTCCAAGAAGGACGCTGAACGGTCCAAGAACATGTTCGCGCTCGGGCTGCTGTGCTGGATGTACCACCGCCCGACCGAGGGCACCGAGGCGTTCCTGCGGGAGAAGTTCGCCCGCCGCCCGGATTTGGCCGAGGCGAACATCCTGGCGTTCCGCGCGGGCTGGAACTACGGCGAAACGACCGAGGCGTTCGCGGTCACCTACGAGGTGGCCCCGGCGAAGCTGGAGACCGGCACCTACCGGCAGATCACCGGTAACACCGCGTTGGCCTACGGCATCATCGCGGCCGGGCGGCAGTCCGGGCTGCCGGTGTTCCTGGGGTCGTACCCGATCACGCCGGCCTCGGACATCCTGCACGAGCTGTCCAAGCACAAGGCGTTCGGTGTGACCACGTTCCAGGCCGAGGACGAGATTTCCGGTATCGGCTCGGCGATCGGCGCGGCGTTCGGTGGCGCGCTCGGAGTGACCACCACCTCGGGTCCGGGTATCTCGCTGAAGTCGGAGGCGGCCGGGCTTGCGGTGGCGTTGGAGCTGCCGCTGCTGGTGATCGATGTGCAGCGCGGTGGCCCTTCCACCGGTCTGCCCACCAAGACCGAGCAGGCTGACCTGCTGCAGGCGATGTTCGGGCGCAACGGCGAGTCGCCGCTGCCGATCATCGCGCCGCGCTCGCCAGGGGACTGTTTCGACGCGGCGTTGGAGGCAACCCGGCTGGCGGTCACCTACCGCACCCCGGTGATGCTGCTCTCGGACGGATCGCTGGCCAATGGCTCCGAGCCGTGGCAGGTGCCCGACGTGGACACCCTGCCCATCATCGAGCCCGGTTTCGCCACCGGACCCAACGCCCCGGACGACTCGGGCGAGTTCTGGCCCTACCTGCGCGACGACGAGACGCTGGCCCGGCCGTGGGCCCTACCGGGCACCGCCGGGCTGGAGCACCGCATCGGCGGGTTGGAGAAGGCCGACGGCAAGGGCGCCATCTCCTACGACCCGGACAACCACGACCGGATGGTCCGGCTGCGCCAGGCCAAGATCGACCACATTCCGGTGCCGGACGTGGCCGTCGACGACCCCGAAGGGCCGGACAACCCAGCCGAGCTGTTGGTACTGGGCTGGGGTTCCACCTACGGCCCGATCGTCGCCGGCTGCCGGCGGGTGCGGAGCATGGGCCTCTCGATCGCCCAGGCGCACCTGCGCCACCTCAACCCGCTGCCGGCCAACCTCGCCGAGGTGCTGGGCCGCTACCGCACGGTGCTGGTGCCGGAGATGAACCTCGGCCAGCTGGCGCTGCTGCTGCGCGGGCGCTATCTGGTCGACATCAAGTCCTACACCAAGGTCTCCGGCCTACCGTTCCAGGCCGAGGAGCTGCAGAACCTGTTCGTCGACACGCTGAAGGGCGACATCCTGTGACCGCCACAGAACTGGGCCTGCCCACCATCGGTGGCCTGGACGGCATCCCCACCACCGAAGAGAAGCAGACCGCGAAGGACTACACCTCCGACCAGGAAGTCCGCTGGTGCCCAGGCTGCGGCGACTACGCCGTGCTGGCCGCCGTGCGCAGCTTCCTGCCCCAGCTCGGGCTGCGCCGGGAGAACATCGTGTTCGTCTCCGGGATCGGCTGCTCCTCGCGGTTCCCCTACTACCTCAACACCTACGGCATGCACTCCATCCACGGGCGCGCGCCGACCATCGCGACCGGGCTCGCGGTGACCCGCCCTGACCTGTCGGTGTTCGTGGTCACCGGCGACGGCGACGCGCTGTCCATCGGCGGAAACCACCTCATCCACGCCGTGCGGCGCAACGTCAACATGACGATCCTGCTGTTCAACAACCGCATCTACGGGCTGACCAAGGGCCAGTACTCGCCAACCAGCGAGGTCGGCAAGGTCACCAAGTCCACGCCGATGGGCTCGATCGACCAGCCGTTCAACCCGCTGTCGGTGGTTCTCGGTGCCGAGGCTTCCTTCGTCGCCAGGGCCATCGACGCCAACCGGGCCGAGCTGACCGAGGTACTCACCGCGGCCGCCGCGCACCGGGGCACCTCGTTCGTGGAGATCTACCAGGACTGTCCGATCTTCAACGACGGCGCCTTCGACGTGATCCGCCGAGGCGGCGACGACGCGAAACAGCGGATCATCCCGCTGCGCCACGGCGAACCGATCCGCTTCGGCGCCGACGGCGAGCTCGGCGTGATCCGCGCGCGCGACGGCTACGGCCTGCGCGTCGCCCCGGTCGCCGAGGTCGGCGAGGACGCCGTAGTGACCCACGACGCCACCAGGGACGACCCCAGCTTCGCGTTCGCGCTGTCCCGGCTGTCCGACCAGGACCTCAACCACACCGTCACCGGCGTGTTCCGCAACGTCGACCGCACCACCTACGACGACGGCGCCCGCCAGCAGGTCGCCGACGCACAGGCCGGCGGCACCGGCGACCTGGCGAAGCTGCTGCGCGGCAAGGACACCTGGACCGTCGCGCAGTAGTCCGCCGAGGGTTATTCGGGCGCGCTGGTGAATCCGGCCCGCTCGGCCTCCTCGACGGTGCGGAACCACAGCTGCGCGTTGGCCGCGGCGAAGAACCGGGAGTCCCGCACGTAGTAGCGTTTGGCGGCCAGGTCGACCTTGACCCGGTACTCCGGGGACGGCGCCGAGCCGTCCGCCCGGGCCAGCGCCGCGCCTGGGTACGGCGCCGTCGGCTCCTCCGGGCCGGCGGAGGTCGCTTGGCCCGGTAGCGGCTCGGGTACCGGCGGCACGGCGGTGTCCTCCACCGGCGGTCTCGGCGTCGGTACCGCCTCCGGCCCGGCCGGCGCAGGGTCGGCGCCGCCGCGCGGCCTCGGCGGCAACGCGTCGAGCGGCGGTGGGGTAACGAGCCGGGGGCGCCGCGCCTCGCCCGGCCGGGGCTCGTCGGCGGGTCGCCCGCCGCGGGCTTCCCGCCACGACTCTCCCTCGGGTTCCACCGTGCGGCGCGGGCTCGGCGGGCCGGGTGGATCATTCGTGGGCGCCGGCTTCGGCGGAAAAGGGAGCACGCGGTGGCGCTGTACCTGGCGCACGAGCACGCCGAGCACGACCAGAGCAAGCAGCACAACGGCGACGATCGGCAGGTCCCACCTCACCGCCGCACCTCCTCCCGTGCGAGCTCCTCGCCGGCCCGGTGACCACGCGAAACCGCGACGATAGCCGCGAGCCGACCAGGCACCCATCACCGGCCACCCCAACGAGGGAGAGACACCGAGCACAACTCTGGCGACACGAACGCTGCGCGCATGTTCGGATGGCAGGTGTGGCAAGTATCGAACGCCTGAGCGGCGGCACACCGCCGCGAGCCGACCCGGCGGCGGACAGCGGCGGCGTCGCGCTCGGCGCCGCCGCCTACCTGCTCTGGGGATTTTTTCCGGCGTTCTGGCCGTTGCTCGAACCGGCCGGCGCGATCGAGATCCTGGCGCACCGCATCGCATGGACCATGGTGCTGATGGCCGGCGTGCTGGCCGTCATGCGGGGCTGGCGGCAACTGCGGGAGCTTTCACCGCGCGGCTGGCTGGTGGTGGCGGCCGCCGCGACGGCCATCACGGTCAACTGGGGCATCTTCATCTACGGAGTGACGATCAACCACGTGGTGGAGATCGCACTGGGCTACTTCATGAGCCCGCTGATCAGCGTGCTGTTGGGGGTGTTGGTGCTGCGTGAGCGGCTGCGCGTGGCCCAGTGGGCCGCGGTGGGACTGGCGGTGGCCGCAGTAGCCGTGCTGACCGCACTGAACGGCGGGCCACCATGGCTGGCGCTCGTACTGGCCGCCACCTTCGCTACCTACGGCCTGCTCAAGAAGCGGGTCCCGCTGCCCGCGACGGCCAGCCTCACCGCCGAGGGCCTGGTGGTGGGTCCGATAGCGGTCGCCTACCTGGTGTGGCTGGCCGTCACCGGGCACGGCACGTTCGGCGCCGGCGGCGTGCCGCACAGCGCGCTGCTGATCTCCGGTGGACCGGTCACCGCCGTGCCGCTGCTGCTGTTCGGGCTGGCGGCGCGCCGGATTCCACTGGCCACGGTAGGCACCCTGATGTACCTGACTCCGACGATGCAGTTCCTCTGGGGCGTGCTGGTGGTGCACGAGCGGATGCCGAGCAGCGAGTGGATCGGTTTCAGCCTGGTCTGGGCCGCCCTGGTGATCTTCACCGTGGACCTGTGGCTGGCCAGCCGGCGCGCCCCCGAGCCAGCCGTACCCGAGCGAGCGACCTCGCTGGGGAACTGACCGGCTGGCGGCTTCGACACACGGCAACCTCAATCGCCAGTCGCTCGCACAGCGGACACGGCCATGAAGTTCGGAACACGGACCAAGGCTTGCGCGCCGGCCCCTCCTTCGCCGACGAGCTCAGATTGAGGTAGGTCGACAGCGGCCGGTGGAAGTCCGGAGCCACACCTCGGCCGGCCACTCGCCAGCCTCCCGTTTCGAGGGATCCCTTGCCGGTCGCTCTCAGAACGGCGGCGGATCCGGATCATTGGCCGGCGGTATCTGTGGTGGTGGTTGAGTGGTTCGGCTTGGTGCGGTAGGTGCGGCCGAGTGGGCTGGTCCATTCGAAGTGGCCGGGTCGGGTTTGCCGCACTTTCCAGGCGCCGGCGGTCTTGTAAAGGTGGTGGCGGGCGCAGAGCGGCGCGGTGTTGGCTTGGGTGGTGGGCCCGCCCGTGGCGTAGTCGCGGGTGTGGTCGATGTGGGAGTTGACGGCGGAGCGTCGGCAGCCTGGCCAGACGCAGGTGCGGTCGCGGATGCACAGGAACCGGTTGAGCGCGGTGTTCGGGAACCGGTCGGTGGGTCGGGCGTCGAGCTGGGCCAGTATCCGGGCCCGGTCGGCGTACTGGGCGGCGATGTCGGCCAGCACCGGTGTCCACCTGGTGTAGCCGACCGGAAGCGCGCCCGGACTCCCGCCGGTCAGGGCGGCCAGTAGCTCGGCGGAGATGTGCAGTTCGACGATGCCGTCTCGACATCTCCCGGGAGGTTTGTCGGGTGCCAAGGCGGGTCGTGTGCGGGTGAGACCGCCGAAGACGACGTGCCCTTCGGCGTCGGTGACCGCGAACCGCCACTCGGCGCCCCGATGTTGTTTGGCCACGGACCGGCGCGCGGTCTCGGGCAGTACGAAGTCGAAGCCGACGAGTTGGCCGCAGTGTTCGTTAAGGCCCAGCAGGGTGGCCAGCCCGATCCGGATTTCCACCCCGGTCACCGGCTCACCACCGGGACCTGTGCAATCTCCGGCGAGAGCGTTCGCGGTGGCTGCACTGGCCCGGGTGGTCTCCTCGGCGAAAGGGCTGATAGGGCCAACCGGCCCTCGGTCGGTACCAGCGGGATCGCCACCGCCACCAGAGGCAGCGGCAGCATCTTCGCTGCCCTGGTTGTCGCTGCTCGGGTCTTCGGGAGCGTCTGTCGCGGTGGCGTGCGTGGCAGGTTCGGTGTCTTCGGGGCGGGCGCGGCTCAGCATTTCGGTGATGATCTGGGCCCGGTCGAGGTGGTTGAGGGTGCCGTCGAGGGTGGCGACATAGACGTCGGCGCGGATTTGGGGTAGCAGGCTGGGGTGCCCGGCGCGGCGGATCGCGGCGGCCAGGTCGTCGATGCGGGCCATCGCGGCGGCTGCCTCGTCGGGGGCGAGGCCGTGGCCATTGATAGTCATGGTGCCGGTCTGGTCCAGATACGCGGTGACGCCGCGTTCGCGGACCGCGGACCGGTAGCGGCGGGCGGCCCATTCGGGATCGTGTTCGAGGATCATTCGCCGTAGTTGGTTGGCCAGCTTTCCGGGGGTCCATCCGGTGGCGGGCTCGACCAGGACTTCGCAGATCGCGGTTTGGTGCTCGGGCGCCATGTCGTGCAGGTAGTCGGCGAACACCCACGCCTTGGACCGATCCAACCGCCCGGCGAGCATGGCGGCGTAGACCAGGGGCATATGGGTGACGACTTGTTCGGCGAAGTCGAGTTCTTGACGGGCGGCGCGCTCGCTGCAGGTGAACAGGGCGGCGATTTCCCCGTCGGCCCACTGGCTGGGTTGGGATAGCCGGCGGATGTGCCCGGGCGGGCAGGGTGCGCACCGGCCGAGTTCCACCGTGTCGGCCAACATCAGTACCTGGTCGTAGGTGAGTTGGCGGCGGCAGGCCTGCGCCACGGTCGGCCGGTCACTGTTGCAGACTCGGGCTCGGTTGATCCGGGCGAGGGCGGCGGCGAGTTCCGGGCCTGGTGGCATGTCTGCCAGCCCCGGGGGCAATTCCTCAACCATCGCCATACGTTCGATCATACGTTCGCACGCCGACAGTTTTCAGCGCGAGACGATCAACGGCACCCACCCTGCGGTAACCGGTCTGACCTGCGCAAAACCGGTCTGCTGGTCAGTGCTCGAGGCAGGGGTCCGTCGTGACGGCGGTATCCGCGCACCACAGCGCCGATAACCGGACTCTCAGCCGGTCCGGTCCACCACGTACACGGTCAACGAAGCCAGCGCGTCCCGAGCCGGACAGTCGGGCAACAGAGCAAGCTCGTCACGAGCAAGAGAGGCCTGCTCCCCCAGCGTCTGCCGAGCCCGTGCGATGCCGTCCCCATTACGCAGCAACCCGAGCGCCTCGTCCACCAGCGCATCATCGGTCAACGGAGCAGCCAGCAGCTCACGCAGCCGCAAAGCCGACCGGCCTCCTTCCTGCACCGCGTACAGCATCGGCAGCGTGGGCACCCCCTCCCGCAGGTCGGTGCCAGGCGTCTTGCCCGAGCTCTCCTCCGGCGAAGCGATGTCGATCACATCGTCGGACACCTGGAACGCGGACCCGATGATCTCCCCGAACCGGCGCAGCGCGGCAACCTCTTCGGGTGCGCAGCCGGCGAACATGCCGCCGTAGCGCCCGGCGGTGGCGATCAGCGAGCCGGTCTTCTCCGCCACCACCGCGAGGTAGTGCTGCACCGGGTCCTCGTTCGGGCGCGGTCCCCTTGTCTCGCGCATCTGGCCGGTGACCAGCGCGGCGAACGTGTCCGCAATGATCCGCACCGCGTCAGGGCCGAGGTCGGCGACCAGCCGGGAGGCGTGCGCGAACAGGTAGTCGCCGGTCAGGATGGCCACCGAGTTGTCCCACCGGGAGTTCGCGCTCTCCGCGCCCCGGCGCATGGTGGCCGAGTCCATCACGTCGTCGTGGTAGAGCGTGGCCAGGTGGACCAGTTCCACCACGACGGCCGCCGTCACCACCTCCGACGCGCCCCCACGCGGGCCTATCTGGCCGGACAGCAGGGTGAACAGCGGCCGGAACCGCTTGCCGCCGGCCTCGATCAGGTGCAGTGACGTCTCGGTCACGAACTGGTAGTTGCTGTGCACCTCGCGGTGCAGCAGGTCCTCGACCTGGCTCAACCCGTTGTCGACGGCCTCGGACAGACCGGCGTCGAGCAGCTCGACACCGGTCACCCGGCTCGTCCCGTTTATTTCCTGCACGCAGTCAGCTTACGAAGGGGCCGCTACCGGCCCACGTCAAGGCCAGCGTCGGCGCGATGCCCAGCAACAACGTGATGAGCACGCCGAGGGTGATGGCCGCCGTGGTGAAGGCGCCGGGCACCGCCACCGTCGGGCCGTCCGGCGCCGGCTCGCTGAAGTACATCAGCACGATCACCCGCAGGTAGAAGAACGCCGCGACCGCGCTGGCCACCAGCGCAATCACCACCAGCGGAGCCATGCCGTCCGCGAGCGCCGCGGAGAACACCGCGAACTTGCCGGTGAACCCGCTGGTCAGCGGGATGCCGGCCAGTGCGAGCAGCAGGAACGTCATCACACCGGCCGCCATCGGCGAGCGCTTGGCCAACCCGGCCCATTGGGAGAGGTGGGTGGCCTCGCCGTCGGCGTTGCGCACCAGGCTGACCACGCCGAACACGGCCAGTGTGGTGAAGCCGTAGGTGAGCAGGTAGAACAGCGAGCCGGAGAGGCCCTTCTCGGTGATCGCGATGGCGCCGATCAGGATGAAACCAGCGTGCGCCACCGAGGAGTAGGCGATCATCCGCTTCACGTCGGTCTGGGTGAGACCGATCACCGCGCCGAGCACCATGGACACGATGGCGACCGCCCACAGCACCCCGCGCCACTCCCAGCGGGTATCCCCGAAGGCCACCGTGAGCACCCGCAGGATGCCGCCGAACGCGGCCACCTTGGTCGCCGCCGCCATGAACGCGGTGACCGGCGTCGGCGCGCCCTGGTAGACGTCCGGGGTCCAGGTGTGGAACGGGCCGACCGAGGCCTTGAACAGCAGCCCCACCACCAGCAGCGCCAACCCGCCGAACAGCAGGGTGTCCGACCGGGGCGAGGCGGACGACGCGGTGGCGATCGCGCCGAGGCGCACCGAGCCGGCGTAGCCGTAGAGCAGCGCCACCCCGTAGAGGAAGAACGCCGAGGCGAACGCGCCGAGCAGGAAGTACTTGACCGCCGCCTCCTGGGACAGCAGCCGGCGCCGCCGGGCCATCCCGCAGAGCAGGTACAGCGGGAGGCTGAGCACCTCCAGTGCGACGAACATGGTGAGCAGGTCGTTCGACGCGCAGAACGCCATCATGCCGGACAGCGCGAACAGCGTCAGCGGCAGCACCTCGGTCTGCATACCGCTGCGTCCGGCGGTGATCCGGTCCTGCGGGGTGCCGGCCGGTACCGCGCCGTCGGTGATGAAAGCACCGCCCGGCTCCACCGAGCGGTCCGCGATGAGCAGCACGCCGCCCAGCCCGAGAGCCAGCAGGGTGCCCCACAGGAACAGCGTCGGCGAGTCGATGGACAGCGCGCCGTCCGCCGTGGTCTGTGCCTTGGCGCCGCTGAGTGCATAGCCACCGAGCAGCACGCCGGCCGCGACCAGCGCCAGCAGGGTCAGGGTTACCTGCGCGGCCCACCGCTGGGGCCGAGGCAGGAAGGCCTCCACCAGCACCCCGAGGCAGGCCGCCCCGAGGATGACCAGGATCGGCGAGATCGCGAAGTAGGCCACCGACGGCGGCTGGATCGGGGGCATCTCCTCGGCCCCCTGTGCCAACACCCCTTGGGTCAGAACCGCACTGATTACCGGGATCGTCACCGGTGCACCCCTCCAACCGGGTCGGGCAGGCCGACCTCGTGCATGGTCGCCGTTACCGACGGGTTGATCACGTTGAGCACCGGCCCCGGGAAGAAGCCGAGCAGCAGCACCAGCGCCACCAGCGGGGTGAGCACCCCGATCTCCGCCTTGCGCAGGTCACGGACGGTGCTCTTCGGCTCGCCGCCGGACGAGGCGGCCGTCTCAGGGGCGGCCACCGAGCCCGGCCCGGTCATCGAGCCCAGTACCGCGTTGCCGCGCACCGGGCCCTGGAACACCCGCTGGTAGACCCACAGCACGTACAGCGCGGCGAAGATGATGCCGACCGTGGCGATGATCGTGTAGACCGGCTCGCGCGGGAACGAGCCGAGCAGCACCAGGAACTCGCTGACGAACGAGTTGGTACCGGGCAGCGCCAGCGAGGCCAGCCCGGCGATCAGGAACGCGCCGGCCAGCCCGGGTGCCAGCTTGGACACCCCGCCGTAGTCGGAGATCAGCCGGGAGCCGCCTCGGGCGACCAGCATGCCGACGGTGATGAACAGCATGCCGGTGGTGATGCCGTGGTTGACCATGTAGAGCACCGCGCCGGACAGCGCCTGGGTGGAGAACGCGAAGATGCCAAGCGAGATGAAGCCGAAGTGCGCGATCGAGGTGTAGGACACGAACCGCTTCATGTCGTTCTGCCCGACCGCGAGCAGCGCGGCGTAGATGATGCCGATCACCGAGAGCACCAGCACCAGCGGCGCGAGGGTCTTGGACGCGGCGGGGAACAGCGGCAGGCAGTAGCGCAGGAAGCCGAACGTGGCGACCTTGTCCAGCACGCCGACCAGCAGCACACCGGCGCCGATCGGGGCCTCCGCACCGGCGTCGGGCAGCCAGGTGTGCAGCGGCACCAGCGGGGCCTTGATCGCGAACGCCACGAAGAAGCCGAGGAACAGCCAGATCTGCACCGAGGAGGGCACCGACGCGGCCAGCTGCTGCAGCGCGGTCCAGCTGAACGTGCCGCCGGAGGGCAGCCGGTCCGCGCTGACCACGTACAGCCCGATCACCGAGCCCAGCATGATCAGACCGCCGAGCAGCGAGTACAGGAAGAACTTCACCGCCGCGTACTGCCGCTTCGGGCCGCCGAAGCGCCCGATCAGGAAGTACATCGGGATCAGCATGGCCTCGAAGAACACGTAGAACAGGAACACGTCGGTGGCCGCGAACACCCCGATGAGGGTGGCCTGGGTGGCCAGCAGCAGCCCGTAGAAGCCGGCGGCGGTGCGCCCCTCGGGCAGCTTGTCCGCCCACGAGGAGCCCATCACGATCGGCACCAGCACCGCGATCAGCGCGATCATCACCAGCGAGATGCCGTCCACGCCGAGGGTGATCCGGGTGCCGAAGGCGGGGATCCACGGCATGTCGAAGATGAGCTGGAAGCGGGTGGTCGCGGCGGCGCTCACCGAGTAGGAGAACCAGGCGAGCACGGTGAGCGCCAGCTCGACCAGCGCGAATGCCAGCGCGACCAGCTTGGCGGCCCGGTCGTTGCCGCGCAGCGGCGCAACCGCGAACGAGCCGACCAGCGGCACCAGGAACAGGAACAACAGCAGCAGGTTCACGTCAGCCCTCACAGGTTCCCGAACCGCACGGCCAGCAGTGCCGCGATCAGCAGTACCCCGCCGCCGAGCATGCTCAGCGCGTAGGAACGGACAAAGCCGGTCTGCACCCGGCGCAGTCGGCCCGAGGAGCCGCCGAGCAGCGCGGCCACCCCGTTGACGACGCCGTCCACCCCCTTGTTGTCCACGTAGACCAGCGCGCGGGACAGCCAGGTGCCGGGGCGGGCGATGAGCGCCTCGTTGATCGCGTTGGCGTACAGGTCGCGGCGCGCCGCGCGCACCGGCAGCGACACCGGCTCGGGCCGTTGCACCGGGGTGGGACGCCGGCCCACCAGCAGGTAGGCGATCAGCACACCGAGCGCGGAGAGCACCAGGGTGCCCACCGCCACCGCCTCGTGCGGGATCAGCGCCGCCCCCTCGGCCTCGCGCAGCTCACCGACCGTCGGGGCCAGCCAGTCGGCCAGCGTCTTGTTGAGCTGCAGCAGGTAACCGGCGCCGATCGAACCGATCGCCAGGATGATCATCGGGATCGTCATCACGGCCGGCGACTCGTGCGGGTGGTAGTCGTGCCCGTCCGGAGCCTTGATCTTCTGCCAGCGTTTCTCGCCGAAGAAGGTCATCAGCACCAGGCGGGTCATGTAGAACGCGGTGAGCCCGGCGGCCAGCATGGCCAGCCCGCCCATCACCAGCCCGCGCCAACCCGGCTGCGCGCTGGCCGCCTCGATGATGGCGTCCTTGGAGTAGTAGCCGGACAGGAACGGGAAGCCGATCAGCGCCAGGTAGCCCAGCCCGAACGTGCCGAAGGTGATCGGCATGTACTTGGCCAGCCCGCCGAAGTGCCGCATGTCCACGTCGTCGTTCATCGCGTGCATCACCGAGCCGGCGCCGAGGAACAGCCCCGCCTTGAAGAAACCGTGGGTGAGCAGGTGCATCAGTCCCAGCGCGTAGCCGGCCGGGCCGAGGCCGACACCGAGCATCATGTAGCCGATCTGGCTGACCGTGGAGTACGCCAGCACCTTCTTGATGTCGTCGTATGCGCAGCCGATGATCGCGCCGAGCAGCAGCGTGATGGTGCCGATGATCGAGACGATCAGCCGGCCGTTGGCGCTCACGTCGTAGATCGGGTTGCACCGGGCCACCAGGTACACCCCGGCGGTCACCATCGTCGCCGCGTGGATCAGCGCGGAGACCGGGGTCGGGCCCTCCATCGCGTCGGGCAACCAGGACTGCAGCGGGAACTGGCCGGACTTGCCGCAGGCACCCAGCAGCAGCAGCACGCACACCGCGAGCAGCACACCCGGGGACAGCTGGCCGACCCGGGCGAACACCTCGCTGTACTGCACGGTGCCCAGGTGGGTCCACAGCAGGAAGATCGCCAGCGCGAGGCCGACGTCGCCGACCCGGTTCATCAGGAAGGCCTTCTTCGCCGCGGTCGCCGCCGAGGGCCGGTCCTGGTAGAAGCCGATCAGCAGGTAGGACGCAAGGCCGACGCCCTCCCAGCCCAGGTAGAGCATGACGAAGTTGTTGCCGAGTACCAGCAGCAGCATCGCGGTGACGAACAGGTTCAGCTGCGCGAAGAAGCGCCGCCTCCCCGGGTCGTGGCTCATGTAGCCGATCGAGTAGATGTGGATCAGCGAGCCGACACCGGTGATCAACAGCACGAAGATCAGCGACAGCGGGTCCAGCCGCAGCCCGAAGTCCACCTGCAGCGCGCCGGCCGGGATCCAGCGGAACAGCGCCAGCTCGGTGGTGCGCTGCTCGGGGCCGGCGCCCAGCGTCTGCAGGAAGATCAGCAGGCCGACCACGAACGCGCCGAGGACGGTCAGACAGCCGAGCAGGTGACCCCAGGCGTTGGCCCGGCGGCCGAGCAGGAACAGCACCAGGGCACCGAAGCCGGGCAGCGCGAACAGCAGCCAGGCCAGCCCGCCGACACCGCTCGCCTGCCCGATCCCTCCAGCCGCCAGGAGTGGGGAGCTAAGCACGAAACACTCCTAGTATTTCAGAAGGTTGGAGTCGTCCACCGAGGAGGAGCGACGGGTCCGGAAGATGGACATGATGATCGCAAGGCCGACCACGACCTCGCAGGCGGCGACCACCATTACGAAGAACGCCATGATCTGCCCGTCCAGCGTGCCGTTGATCCGGGCGAAGGTGACCAGGGTCAGGTTCACCGCGTTGAGCATCAGCTCGATGCACATGAACACCACGACCGCGTTGCGCCGGACCAGCACGCCGACCGCACCGATGGAGAACAGCAGCGCGGACAGCAGCAGGTAGTAGGTGGGGGTCATCGCCGCGACTCCTCCGGGCCGGTGGCCGCGTCGAGCGTGCCCGTGGCCGAGTCGGGCTCGGACCTGGCGGCCGAGCTGGCTCTGGGTTTGCGTCCCCCGGTGAGCGCGTGCGCGTCGTGCAGCGGCAGCTCCGGCTCGCTCGCCTCGTGGGACTCGATGTTCTCCGACAGCGACTCGCGCGCCACCGAGCCGTCCGGCAGCAGCGCCGGGGTGGCCACCGAGTTCGCGGTGGCGAACACGCCGGGGCCGGGTAGCGAGGAGATACGGGCGTGCTCGCCGCGCAGCCGCGCGGTCACCATGGCCCGCTGGCCCCGCTTGGCCGGGTTGCTCGACTGGGTGTAGGCCAGCACCATCGCCGCGATCACAGCGGTGATCAGCAGCGCCGTGGTCAGCTCGAACGGGAACAGGTACTGAGTGAAGATCAACTTGCCAAGCGAGCCGACGTTCCCGCCCGGCCCGGCGTTGATCTGGTTCAGCCCGACCGGCGCCACCCCGTCCAGCGACCCGACCAGCGCGCCGACCAGCAGCGCAACGAAGCCGATGCCGAACACGGCGCCGGCCAGCCGCTGCCCGCGCAACACCTCGACAACCGAGTCCGAGCTGTCCCGCCCGACCAGCATCAGCACGAACAGGAACAGCATCATCACCGCGCCGGTGTAGACGATGATCTGCACGAAGCCGAGGAACGGGGCCTGCTGGACCATGTAGAGCGCGCCGAGACAGAGCATGGTCAGCACCAGCCAGAGCGCGGAGTGCACCGCGTTGCGGGCGAACACCATGCCCAGCGCGCCGGCCAGCGCTATCGGGCCCAGGATCCAGAACGCGATGGCCTCGCCGACCGTGGCCGGGCCACCGGAGTCGACGGCGACACCGGGGCCCTGGGCCAGTACCGGTCCGACCAACGTCAGTACAGCGCTCATTTGATCTGTTCCTCGACCTGGTCGCCGACATCCGGGTCCTTGGCGTGTGCCGGGCCCTGCACGTAGTAGTCCTGCTCGTCGTCACCGAGGCGCATCGGGTGTGGCGGCTGCTCCATGCCGGGCAGCAGCGGCGCCATCAGCTGTTCCTTGGTGTAGATCAGATTCTGCCGGTCGTCGTCGGCCAGCTCATAGAAGTTGATCATTGTGAGGGACCGGGTCGGGCAGGCCTCGACACAGAGCCCGCAGCCGATGCAGCGCAGGTAGTTGATCTGGTAGATCGCGCCGTACCGCTCGCCGGGGGAGTACCGCTCTTCCTCGGTGTTGTCGCCGCCCTCCACGTAGATCGCATCGGCCGGGCAGGCCCAGGCGCACAGCTCGCACCCGACGCACTTCTCCAGCCCGTCCGGGTGCCGGTTGAGCTGGTGGCGGCCGTGGTAGCGCGGCGCGGTCGGGTAGAAGTCCTCCGGGTACTGCTCGGTGACGACCTTCTTGAACATCGTCCCGAAGGTGACGCCGAAGCCCTTGATGCCATCAAGCATCGTCTGTGCTCCCTCCAGCTTGTGACGTGGCAGGCGCGCTGAGCGCACCGGAGCGGCCGGTCGAGTCGTCGGTCCGCTCCGGTTCACCGGAGTCACCGCCGGAGTCGGAGTCACCGGAGCGCAGCCGCCGCCTCGGGTTCGCCGGTACCACCAGGTCCATCGGCGGCAGCGGGTAGTCCGACGCGGGCTCGATATCGGGCAGTTCCTGTTTTCGCTGGTCCGGAACCAGGAAGGCGACAATGATCGCGGCGACGGCCACCACCGCGATGGCCACCACGGTGGTGGCGGTGTGGTTCCCGCCGCTGGTCCGCCAGGTGCGGATCGCGAAGATCATCAAAATCCACAGCAGGCTGACCGGCACCAGGCCCTTCCACCCGACCCGCATGAACTGGTCGTAGCGGAACCGGGGCAGCGTGGCCCGCAGCCAGATGAACACGAACAGGAAGGCCAGCGTCTTGCCGATGAACCACAGCATCGGCCACCAGCCCTCGTTGGCGCCGGCCCACAGGCTCAACGGCCACGGCGCCCGCCACCCGCCGAGGAACAACGTGGTGCCCATCGCCGAGACGGTCACCATGTTCACGTACTCGGCCAGGAAGAACAGCGCGAACTTGAGCGACGAGTACTCGGTGTGGAAGCCGCCGACCAGCTCCGACTCGGCCTCCGGCAGGTCGAACGGCGCCCGGTTCGTCTCCCCGACGATCGAGATGCAGAACACCACGAAGCTGGGCAGCAGCAGCCAGATGTACCAGCCGCCCTGCTGCGCCTCGACGATGCCGGCGGTGGACAGCGTGCCCGAGTAGAGGATCACCGCCACGATGGACAGCCCCATCGCGATCTCGTAGGAGATCACCTGGGCGGCCGAACGCAGCCCGCCGAGCAGCGGGTACGGCGAGCCGGACGCCCAGCCGGACAGCACGATGCCGTACACCCCGAGCGACGAGCAGGCCAGCGTGACCAGCACGCCGACCGGCAGGTCGACCAGCTGCAGCACGGTGCGGTGCCCGAAGATGGACACCTCCGGCCCGAACGGCAGCACCGTGAAGGCCACGAACGCCGGGATGCAGGAGATCACCGGGGCCAGGAAGAAGACCACCTTGTCGGCGGTGACCGGCCGCAGGTCCTCCTTGAAGGCCAGCTTCAGCCCGTCGGCCAGCGACTGCAGCCAGCCGCCGGGGCCGGTCCGGTTGGGGCCGGGCCGGTGCTGCATCCGGCCGACCACCTTGCGCTCCCAGTTGATCATGAAAAGGGTCAGCAGCACGCCCAGCGCGAACAGGGCCACCACCTTGACGACGACCAACCAGATCGGGTCCTGCGCGATCAGCTCCTGGGTGCGCTCCGCGCCAAGGGCCAGTACCGAACGGTCCATCAGTTGCCCCCCTCGCTGTCACCGTCGGCGCTTACCGAGACCAGGTCACCGTGGCCCGCGCCGAGCGAGACGCGAACCTGGGAACCCGGTGAGTTGGCCGGTAGCCACACCACGCCGTCCGGCAGGTCGGCGAACCGGACCGGCAGCGCGATGGCGCCCCGGTCGGTGGACACCGACGCGGGCGCGCCCTCGGTCAGCCCAAGCCGCGCGGCGGTCGCCGCGTTCACCCGGGCCTCCGGGACGCGGGCGGTGCCGGCCAGATGCGGTTCTTCGACGCTCAGGCTTCTGATGTCCAGTAGCTGGCGCCAGGTGGCCAGCACCGCGTGCCCGTCCCCGGGGGTGACCACCCGCGCCTCGTGGTCCGCGCCGGTGCTCACCGGGCCGCTCGGCCGGGCGGCGCCGAGAAGTCCCAGCCGGTCCAGCTCGGCGCCGGCAGCCTTCGGTGTCTGGGTGAAGATGTCCACGTCCATCTCCACCGCGAGGGTGTCGAGCACCCGGCAGTCCGGCAGCATGCCCGGCTCCCGCAGCGTGACGTCGAAGTCGCGGCGGCGGCCCTCCCAGTTCAGGTAGCTGCCGTCCCGGTTGACGTCCGGCGCCACCGGCAGCACCACATCGGCGAGCTCGGTGACCGCCGAGGTGTGCAGCTCCAGGCTGACCACGAACCGCGCGGTGCGCAGCGCGGCGAGCATCTGCTCCGGTTTCGGCATGTCGTACGGGTCGACCCCGGCGACGAGCAGGCCGGCCAGCTCACCGGCGGCCGCCGCGTTGATCATCTCGGCGGTGTCGCGGCCGGGCTCGGCCGGCAGCTCGCCCACCCCCCACGCGGTGGCCAGCACGCCCCGCGCCGCCGCGTCGGTCACCGAACGGCCACCGGGCAGCAGGGTGGGCACCGCGCCCGCCTCCAGCGCACCCCGGTCACCGGCACGTCCCGGAACCCAGGCCAGCTTCGCCCCGGTCCGCCCGGCCAGCGCGGACACCGCCGCGTAGAGGCCGGGGACCTCGGCGGCCCGGCCACCGACCAGTATCGCGCCGCCGGCCTGGCCCAGTGCGTCCAGTACGTCGTCGTCCAGCGCACCGAGCACCGTGGGCTCGCTGCCCGGCACGGCGGGGATCAGCGTGGCGTGGGTCTTGGCCACGCTCGGCGTCGTCCACTGGCCGAGGTGGAACACCCGCTGGCCGTGCTTGCGCATCGCCTTGCGCAGCCGCAGGAAGACGATGCCCGCCTCCTCCTCCGGATCCAGCGCCACGCACAGCACCGAGGGGGCGTGCTCCAGCTCGGTGTACGTCAGGCCGCCGGTCTCCGGGGTCTTGCCGACCACGTGGGTGCTGAGGAACTCCAGCTCCTCGGCGGACACCGCGCCCGGCGTGCCGGTCCGGAAGTCCACGTCGTTGCTGCGCGCGGCCAGCCGGGCGAACTTGGCATAGGCGTAGGCGTCCTGCAGGGTGAGCCGCCCGCCGGCCAGCACGCCGATGCCCTTCGGTGCCCGCGCCGGGGCGCCGCTGTCCGCCCTCGCGTCACCCAGCTCGGTCGGCTCCACCGCGTAGTTGCCCTCCCGGGCGTCGAGCAGCCCCTCGGCGGCCACCCGCAGCGCCTCGGTCCAGGAGGTCTCGGCCAGTTCTCCGTCCGTGCCGCGCACCAGCGGACGCAGGATGCGTCCCGGCGAGCGCAGGTAGCGGAACGCGAACCGGCCCATGTCGCAGTTCCACTCCTCGTTGACCTCGGGGTCGTTGCCGGCCAGCCTGCGCAGCACGGTGCCCCGGCGGGTGTCGTTGCGCTGCGCGCAGCCGCCGGAGCAGTGCTCGCACACCGAGGGGGTGGACTCGAGGTCGAACGGCCGGGAGCGGAATCGGTAGGCCGCGCTGGTCAGCGCACCGACCGGGCAGATCTGAATGGTGTTGCCGGAGAAGTAGGACTGGAACGGCTTGTCCTGTGCCACCCCGACCTGCTGGTGCGCCCCGCGCTCCAACAGGTCGATGAACCGGTCACCTGCGATCTCGCCGGAGAACCGGGTGCAGCGCTGGCAGAGCACGCAGCGCTCCCGGTCCAGCAGCACCTGGGTGGAGATGGGCAGCGGCTTCGGGAAGGTGCGCTTGTGCTCGATGAACCGGGAGTCGGCCCGGCCGTTGGTCATCGCCTGGTTCTGCAGCGGGCACTCGCCGCCCTTGTCGCAGATCGGGCAGTCCAACGGGTGGTTGATCAGCAGCAGCTCCATCACGCCCTGCTGCGCCTTGTCCGCCACCTCGGAGGTGTGCTGGGTCTTGACCACCATGCCGTCGGCCACCGTCATGGTGCAACTGGCCTGCGGCTTCGGCATCGGCCGGCCGCCCATCTCCACCTCGACGAGGCATTGGCGGCAGGCACCGGCCGGGTCCAGCAGCGGGTGGTCGCAGAACCGGGGCACCATGATGCCGAGCCGCTCACAGGTGCGGATCAGGATCTCGCCCTTGGGTGCGTCGATCTCGATGCCGTCGATGGTCAGCCGCACGTGACCCTCGGGTGGCTCCGCCCCCCGAGAACTTCCCGACTTCTCCGCCGAGATCGTCATTACTGGGCTCCCACAAAGTCATTGAGCTGTCCGGGCCGAGGAACTGCCGGCTGGGCCTTGCACAGGTCGAGGAACTCCTGCCGGAAGTACTTGACCGCGCTGGTGATCGGGCTGGTGGCACCGTCACCCAGCGCGCAGAACGAGCGGCCCAGAATGTTGTCACAGACGTCGACCATCGTGTCGATGTCCGACTCGGTGCCTTCCCCTGCCACCATCCGCCGCAGGATCTGGGTCAGCCAGTAGCAGCCCTCCCGGCACGGCGTGCACTTGCCGCACGACTCGTGCTCGTAGAACTCCGTCCACTTCATCACGGCCCACGGCACCGAGACCGTCTCGTTGAAGATCATCAAGGCCGTGGTGCCCAGCATCGAGCCGGCTTCCGCGGCACCCTCGAAGTCCAGCGGCACGTCCAGGTGTTCGGCGGTGAGCAGCGGGGTGGACGACCCGCCCGGCGTCCAGAACTTCAGCGGGACGCCGTCCTTCATGCCGCCGGCCAGCTCCAGCAGCTGACGCAGCGTGGTGCCCAGGGGCGCCTCGTACTGGCCGGGGTGCGCCACGTGCCCGGACAGCGAGTAGATCTTCGGGCCGGGGCTCTTCTCCCGGCCCATCACGCGGAACCAGTCGCTGCCCCCGTTGACGATGTCGGGAACCGTGGCGATGGTCTCCACGTTGTTCACCACAGTGGGCGCGGCGTACAGCCCGGAGGTGGCCGGGAACGGCGGCTTGAGCCTCGGCTGGCCTCGGCGGCCTTCCAGCGAGTCCAGCAGCGCGGTCTCCTCACCACAGATGTATGCGCCCGCGCCGGCGTGTATCACGATGTCCAGGCTGAATCCGCTGCCCAGGATGTCCCGGCCCAGGTAGCCGCTGTCGTAGGCCTCGTTGACCGCGTGCTGCATCCGCCGCACGCAGTGCAGCGCCTCACCGCGCACGTAGATCGCGCAGTAGTTGGCTCGGATCGCGTAGCTGGTGATGATGCAGCCCTCGACCAACGAATGCGGGTCGGCCATCATCAGCGGGATGTCCTTGCAGGTGCCCGGCTCGCCCTCGTCGGCATTGATCACCAGGTAGTGCGGCTTTGCGGCCGGTCCGCTGTCGCCCTGCGGGATGAAACCCCACTTCATACCGGTGGGGAACCCCGCGCCGCCCCGCCCGCGCATCCCGGAGTCCTTCATCAGCTGGATCAGCTGGTCCGGGTGGGCGGCCGACTGCCCCTCCCCCTCGCGGCCGAGCAGGGCCAGCCGCATGGCGTGGTAGCCGCCCTGTTGCTCGTAGACCTCCCGGGACCAGGAACGCGGCGCCAACCAGCGGCGGGTCAGCACCGGGGTCAGCGGATCGACCGCCCGGTCCTGGTCGGGCTGCGTGCTGTCCGTGTTGGTGGCCATCACTTCTTCTCCGGGACGGGTGGTAGCTCGGCGTGCTCCGGCATCTCCGGGGCCCGCCAGCCTCGGGACTCGGCCAGCCGGGCGCCGACCAGCGTCTGCTCGGCTGCCGAAGGGCCGTCCGCGGCGGACGGCAGGTCGTCGAAGAAACCGGCCAGCTCGCGTTCCACGGTGCGCCAGTCGGTCAGCGGCGCGCCTCGGGTGGGTGCCGGGCGCTCGCCACGGCGCAGTGCCTCGACCAGCTCGGTGGCCGACTCGACGCTCTGGTTGTCGTAGTACTCGTAGTTCACCTGCAGCACCGGGGCCAGGTCGCAGGCGGCAAGGCACTCGGCGTGCTCGATGGTGACCGAGCCGGTGCCGCCCGGCTCGCCGGAGGTCTGCTCGTGGCCGAGCGGCTTGCCCCCCGAGCCGAGTCGCTCGCACAGCTTCTGGTAGATCGCGTCGCCGCCGAGCGCCGCGCACAGCGTGTTGGTGCACACGCTGACCAGGTGCTCACCGTTGGGGCGGCGCTTGTACATGGTGTAGAAGGTGGTCACCGCGCTGACCTCGGCGGTACTCAGGCCCAGCTGCTCGGCGCAGAACACGATGCCCTGCGGGCTGACGTAGCCCTGCACCGACTGGACCAGGTGCAACATCGGCAGCAGCGCCGAGCGGGACTGCGGGTAGCGCCCGATGATGGCCTTGGCCCGCTGGTAGGTGAGGTCGTCGAAGTTCCGCGCGATGTCGCTCGACGTCGGCTCTTCGCCGGGCCGGGGCGGCGTGGTCATCTCCGGCTTGGCCCTCGGCACCTCGGAGGAAAGCTCGAAGGTCCGCTCCCTCGGCGCGACCACCGGCTCGTAGGTTGCCGGGTTGACCCCGGTCGTGCCCTGGCCGTTGCGCTCGCCGTTCGCCTTGGTCATCGGTCGCATCCCCCCATCACCGGGTCCAGCGAGGCCACCGCCGCGATCACGTCGGCGATCATGCCCCCCTCGCTCATCGCGGGCATGGACTGCAAGTTGATGAAGCTGGGGTCGCGCAGGTGCACCCGCATCGGCCGGGTGCCGCCGTCGGACACCACGTGGCAGCCCAGCTCACCCCGGGGCGACTCCACCGAGGAGTAGGCCTGCCCCGGCGGCACCTTGAACCCCTCGGTGACCAGCTTGAAGTGGTGGATCAGCGACTCCATCGACTGGCCCATGATCTTGCGCACGTGCTCGAGGGAGTTACCGAGGCCGTCCGCGCCGAGACTCAGCTGGGCCGGCCAGGCCACCTTCTTGTCCGCCACCATCACCGGGCCGGGCTCCAACTTGTCGAGCGCCTGGCGGATGATCTTGAGGGACTCGTGCATCTCGGCCACCCGCAGCTTGTAGCGGGCGTAGCAATCCGCCTCGGTCAGGGTGGGCACGTCGAACTCGAACTCCTCGTAGAGCGAGTACGGCTCGGTCTTGCGGGTGTCCCACGGCAGGCCGGCCGAGCGCAGGATCGGGCCGGTCGCGCCGAGCGCAAGGCAGCCGTCCACCGGCAGGTAGCCGACGCCCTCCAGCCGCTGCTTCCAGATCGGGTTGTTGGTCAACAGCTTGTCGTAGGAGGGCAGGTACTTGTCCATCCAGTCGATGAACTCCTGCACCTTCTCGCGGTAGTCCTCGGGGAAGTCCTGCGCAAGGCCGCCGGGTCGGATGTAGGCGTGGTTCATCCGCAGGCCGGTGAGGTGCTCCAGCAGGTGCAGCGCTACCTCCCGCTCGCGGAACCCGGACGTCATGCCGGTCAGCGCACCAAGCTCCATACCGCCGGTGGCCAGCGCCACCAGGTGCGAGGCGATCCGGTTGACCTCCATCAGCAGCACCCGGCCCAGCTGCGCGCGCCGAGGCGGGGTGACGCCGAGCAGTTTCTCCACGCCGAGGCAGTACGCGGCCTCGTTGAACAACGGCGACAGATAGTCGGCCCTGGTCAGGAACGTGACGCCCTGGGTCCAGGTGCGGTACTCACAGTTCTTCTCGATCCCGGTGTGCAGGTAGCCGATCACCGAGCGAGCCTGGGTGACGGTCTCACCCTCCAGCTCCAGCACCAGGCGCAGCACGCCGTGCGTCGAAGGGTGCTGTGGGCCGAGGTTGATCACGATGCGCTCGTCGCGGTCGTTGCCGACCTCGTTGACGATCGTGTCCCAGTCGCCACCGGTGACCGTGTAGACCGGCCCCTCGGTGGTCTGCCGCTCCTGCGCGGGGACGTACGGGTCGTTTTCGGTGCCGGTGCTCACGAGTAGACCCTCCGGTGGTCCGGCGGGGGGATCTCCGCGCCCTTGTACTCGACCGCGATCCCGCCGAGCGGGTAGTCCTTGCGCTGCGGGTGGCCGTCCCAGTCGTCCGGCATCAGGATCCGGGTCAGTGCCGGGTGGCCGTCGAAGATGACCCCGAACATGTCCCAGGTC
>DASYBQ010000256.1:0-4810 GCA_036500625.1 Pseudonocardia sp.
GTCAGTTGGTCCCATTCGGCGAGGGTGTAGTGCAGTTGGGTGCCGAGGCGGTCTTTGCTGTCTCGGACCTGTACGCCGGCCGGGGTGAACGCCCATTCGACGCAGTTGCCGCCGTTGCCGCCCGACCAGCTGCTTTTGACGAACGTGAGGGCTCCGGTGTGGGTCATGGTGAGTACTCCAGGAGAGGGGTCGTGCCGGTCATTATCTGAGTGAAGATCGTGTCGTAGCGAGCGATCTCGGCCGGTTTCTGCAGGTAGGCCGCCGAGATGGCGGTCTCGACATAGGCCATCGACGGGTCTTCCCTCGGGTTCGGGAAATCCAGGATGGCGAACGAGCCGTTCATCGCCGCATGCGCGCCGGCCCGCAGCGCAAGGACGTCGATGGCGATCTCGGGCCGCTGGGCGGCGGTGCGCAGCGCGGCCAGCTGCGCCGCCATCACCTCGGAGTCGCCGATGGTGCGCAGCAGGACGGCCTCGTTGAGCACGGTGTGCAGCTGGGGTGGCCTGGCCCGGTTGAAGATTTTCTGGCGCTCCATGCGGATCGTTACTCGGCGCTCGATCTCCGCATCTTCTGCATCGGGCTGAGCGGCCCGGTAGATCGCCCAGGCGTAGTCCCGGGTCTGTAGCAATCCTGGGACATATTCCGCCTCATACTGGCGAATCATCGTGGCCACTGGTTCGAGGTCCATGAACAGGCTGAACCATTCTGGTACCGCGTCCTCGCCGTACACATGCCACCAGCTGGCGTCCTGGGTGGCCAAGGCGAGTGCCTGCAGGGTGCTGGTCACCTTCGCCGAGACGCCGTAGCGGGCGCAGAGCACCGCGATGTCCTGCGGCTTCACCGCGTGCTTGCCGGCTTCGAGCTTGAACAACTTGGCGCGGGATATGCCGAGGTGGCGCTCCGCCACCACCTGGTCGACCGACATCCCCGACACGTCGCGCAGCTGGCGCAGGCGTCGCCCCAGCTGACGCCTTACCACCGTCGGTCCCACCGTTGTCACCATTGCTCCCGGGTCGTTCGCTGGAATTTACCCGGTCTCGGCCCGAGACCGGGTATCACGCCGAGAATGCCATTTTAAGAGTATCGTGAAGAAACTCTTGTTGGGAGACATTTCAAGTGAGACTCTCACAGACATGTGGCTTCGATGCCTTTCCGAACGCAATGCCCACGCGGTCGAGGGCCACGGACCGGACCGGGGCGCCGGCTTCGTGGCAGCGGTCTGCGGCGTCCCGGTATACCCGCTCGAAGTAGCCAAAGATCCCCGTCGCCGGTGCGACCAGTGCAGCGCCAGCCTCGTCCGGCCCGAAGGGGCGCGAGCCGACGCCCTCCCTCGGCCGCGCCGGCCACGCTGGTGAGGCGCGCGCTCGCGGCACAGCAGCCTCGACAAACTCGAAGCCGGCCTGTCCCCCGACGAGTGCTACGTCACACCCGCACGCCGCGCACCTGGCGTTCACGCCGCGCACCGTGCACCTTGTGCGGCGTGAACGCGGGATGCGCGGCGTGCGGTAGCCGGTCCTGGGTCAGGCGCCGGGGGGTGCCCATTCGCTTTCTGGCAGCGGGCGGGCACCGGTGGGAGTGGAGGGGTCGATGGTGTGCTTGGTGATCCGCTGGTAGCCGTGCTTGTTCTGCAGCCCGCTCTTGCGGTACGCGGCGGTCAGCCCGACCTTGCCCCAGAACGCCGGGCCGCTGGTCGAGGTGGAACGCGGCCGCCAGCCGTACTTCCGCAGCAGGCCGTTGCCGTAGTTCATCGCGTAGGTACGCCGGATGTCCGGGGTCCAGTGCTCGCTGGTCAGCGACACGGACAGCTCGTCGAAGTTCTCGATCCGGTGCGGGCCGTTGAGCTGCCAGTGCAGTGCCTTGCCCGGCTCGAGGTCGTGCGGGGTGGCGTAGTCGTCGTACCAGGGCTGGTAGGACGCCACGCCGTAGGTGGCCGACCGGACCGCGTCCTCGAGGTCGGTCTGGCGCAGGAACGGCTCGGCGCTCGGATAGATGATGAACCGCTTGCGGCCGCGCACCTGCCAGATCGCCTGGCCGGGGACGTCCACGTGGTAGTGCACGGTCGCCTTGGGCGAGGAGACCAGCACGCCGAGCTTGCGCTTGACGATGTTCAGCCCCGGTACCTGCTCGGAGAACTCGGCGAAGATCTGGTCGGCAAGCTCGGCGAAGCGGGAGTCCCACTCGCTGATACCCACCAGGTTCAGCCAGAGCATGCCGCCCCGCACCGCGTCCAGCACCTGCGCGCCGGAGGCGGTGCCCCGGGACACCGAGGGCCAGTCGGACGGGTCGCTGCCGCCCTCGGCGTGGATCGCCACACTGCGCGGCGCCGCCGACTCGATCATCTCGGCCAGATAGCCGTCGGAGAACAGGTCCAGACTGGCCAGGTTGTGCCGAAGGGTGATCGTCTGGCTGCCCCACAGCTCGCGCTCATGGGCGTCGAGTGGCTCGACGATGCGTTGCATGGGTGGTCTCCCCCTCAGAAGACGGATCAGCGGCGTCGCGGAAGCGACCATGACTGTACGGCGCGCGTTCTGAGCGCTGTGCCGGGGTGACCGGTACCGGCTCAGTCCAGCTCCGCATCCCGGTCGACACGGGCCGGCGGCCGCTGGCGACCAGCCCGGCGAGCGGCGGCGCACCGCGGCCGCCTTCGTCGCGCAACAGCGAGCCGGGCCGCGGCGGCGGGACCGGCAGGTAGGTTTGGCTGGTCGGACCGCGCGGCGCGGCCGGCGCCCTGTGAGGAGGCGCACGTGGGTTCCGCACCGCCGATCGTCGGGTTGCGCCGCGAGCGCGAGGTGCTCGGCGTCGCGCTCGACACCGGGCGCCATGTGGTCATCGAAGGACCACCGGGCACCGGCAAGTCCACCCTGCTGCGGGCCATCGCCGAGGAGACCGGCCGGGACGTCGTCTTCGTCGAGGGCAACGCCGAACTGACACCGGCCCGGCTGGTCGGGTCGTTCGACCCGTCCCGGGTGCTCTCCGAGGGCTACGACCCGGCGAACTTCGCCGACGGCCCGCTGCTGACCGCGATGCGCGGCCGCCCCGACGCGGGCCCGGTCTCCCTCGGCGGGTTGCTCTACCTCGAGGAGCTCAACCGGGTCCCCGAGGAGACGTTGAACGTACTGATCACCGTGCTCGCGGAGGGTGAGATCGCGGTACCTCGGCTGGGCACCGTGCGCGCCGGTGCGGGGTTCCGGCTGATCGCGGCGATGAACCCCTTCGACGCGGTGGGCACCGCCAGGGTCAGCCAGGCCATCGCGGACCGGATGTGCCGGCTGGTGCTCGGCTACCAGGACGAGCCGTCCGAGCGGGCCATCACCACGGCCGTGACCGGGGTGAACGGGTCGGTGGTCGCGCTGTCGGTCGGCCTGATGCGGGCCACCCGGGAGCACCGCGACGTGCGGATGGGTTCCTCGGTGCGCGGCGCGATCGACCTGGTGCACCTGGTGACCGGTCTGAGCCAGCTTCGCGCGGAGCGCCGGCCAGGGCGGGAGACCGCCAGGGACGCCGCCCACGCCGCGCTGTCCGGCCGGATCCGGGTGGCGGACGGGGTGGACCGCACCGCCGAGTCGATCATCGACGAGCTGCTCGACCAGCTGTGGCCGGCCGCCGACGCCGCCGCCGATACAGCCGACGACGACGCCGACACCGGCGCTGGCGACCCACCGGGTGGCCAGGGAAAAGGTGACGGCCTGCCTTCGGACCCGCCGGAGACAGGCTTTCAACGCCGGGCCGAGCGCCCCCGCCCTGACCCGGCCGCCCGGACGCACAGCCGCACGGAGCTGGCCAGGCGCCACCAGTCCTTCCGCCAGGTGTCGCCGGCGGTGGGCCAGCTGGACCAGGACGCGTTCAGCTCGGCGCTGCGGGCCGACCCGGACGCGGCGGCCGCGCTGCTGGCCGAGCTGGCGATGGCGACCGACCGGGAGCTGCGCGCGGCGGCGCGGGCGCTGGCCGCCCGGGTGTTCATCCAGCTGGGCCGCACCGGTGTGGCCAGGGCCAGCGGGACCCGGAAGATCGGTCCCCGTCCCGGCGGGGAGGGCGATCTCGACCTGGACGCCACGCTGGAGGGCTGGTCCGGTGGCTGGCCACCGCGTGGCGAGGAGCTGGTCACCTCGTCGTGGACCGCGCACCGGCGGGCCGTCTGCCTGCTGGTGGACAACAGCGGCTCGATGACCGGGCTGGCCGTCGCGCTCGCCTCGGTGGCGGCGGCCGGGGTGGTGCTGTCCGCGCACCGGGGGCTCGAGCCCAGCGTGCTGGCCTTCGGCGAACAGGTCCAGGTACTGCTGGCCGGCGGCGTGCACCGGGGCGCCGACGAGCTGGTTGCCGACCTGGTGAGCCTGCGAGGGCACGGCAGGACCGACCTCGGGGCCGCGCTGCGCGAGGCGAGCCGGCAGCTGGCCGCCGTGGCCACCGGCTCCTCGGACGAGCGGGTGGTGATCCTGCTCAGCGACTGTGTGCATACCACCGGGGCCGAGCCGGCCACCGCACTGGACGGCATTGACCGGTTGCACGTGGTCTGCCCGCTGCCCACCGAGCAGAGCACCCAGGTCGCCGGGGGGTTGGCACGGCGGGCCGGCGGACGCTACGAGCCGGTGCTCCGGCTGGGCGATATCGCCCCGGCACTGAGCAGAATCTTGGCAATGAGCTAGTACTGCAGGGCCGGTAAGGCGAGTCACCCCTGCGAGGCTCCGGAGGAGTTCCGGCGAAGGCCGGCGCTGTGAATGTCGGCAACCAGGGCGCCGAACCCCTGCTGGCGGCACCCCAGGGTGAGCACAAGCGCGCGCTCTTTCGGCCGAAGACGAACTTGCGGAGGCGG
>DASYBQ010000257.1:0-4990 GCA_036500625.1 Pseudonocardia sp.
GACGGTGGCCCGCGAACTGCACGGCGCCAGCCGCGACCAGGCGGTTCAGCAAGTCCTCAACATCGAGCACGGTGTCACCGAGCAGTTGCGGCATGTGGGTTATCACGCTGGGGTAACGTGAGTTCGCCGCATGATCGGCACGAGGGTGCCCCGGTCCGTGTTTGCGGTCCGTGGATGTGGCCTCGGCGAGTGAAGGGGATGCATGGGCGCGCAACGTGCGACTTCGGCCGGGGTGGTATCGGCGCTGGTGGCGGCTCTTTCCGTCGCCGTGCTTGCCGCGCCGATGGCATGGGCGGACCCGGTGGACGCTGACCCGACACCCGAGCCCGTCCCGTCGACGGCCCCGGTGCCGGCCGCCGCGCCCGCCGGCTCCACGGCCGCCTCCCCGTCCGCCGCGCCGGCCGACCACCTCACGATTGTGGTCTCGAACAGTCCGACGGCCAGCCACAACGGCACCTTCCAGCTCTACTGCCACCCCACGAGCGGTAACCACCCGGACTCGACCAACGCCTGCGCCAAGCTCGACCAGCTGCTCGGCAACGCCACCAACCCCACGCTGCCGGAACCCGGCCGGCAGTGTTCACAGGTCTCCGGTGGGCCGGCCACCGCCGAGATCCGGGGCACCTGGAACGGCCAGGGCGTCACCGCGAAGATCACCCGCACGGACAGTTGCCAGATCGCGCGGTGGAACGCGCTGGTCCCGGTTGTGCCACCCGAGTCGAGCTGACCGCTGCGCCCTGCACCTGGTCTCCGCTCCGGCTAACGTCGGGTAAATGGATCACACCTATCGCATCACCGAGATCGTCGGCACCAGCTCCGAAGGGCTGGAGAACGCGATCCGCAACGGCGTCGACCGCGCCTCGAAGACGGTGCGCAACCTGGACTGGTTCGAGGTCACCGAAATCCGCGGTCAGATCCGGGATGGCGTCAACTACTTCCAGGTCGGCATGAAGGTAGGTTTCCGCCTCGACGACGACTAACCCCCGGCACCGGCACCGGGCTGACGGCACACAGTGAATGGGCTCCGCACACACGTCCGGGCCTATGTGCGGCGACGACTCGCTGTGTGTCGTCGAGTTTCGTGGCGGCGGGGATGGTGGGCACCTGGCGGGTGGTACGCCCGAGGGCGGGGTGTGGAGTTTGCCGGGCGGCGGAGGGGGTGAGGCCAGATACTGACTCGGACATCCATCTGGGTGGCGCGACACCGGGATGCGGAGATCCGAGGGAGGATCCATGTCCGAGATGCCAAGCACGGCGCTGGCCGGCACGGTCGCGGCGCGGATGGACCGGTTGCCGATCACCCGGACGCACCGGCTGGCCACGGTCGCGGTCGGCCTCGGCATGTTCTTCGACATCTACGAGGTCTTCCTGGCCGGGGTGCTCTCCGGCGTGCTCACCGACCAGTTCCAGCTGAGCAAGGCGGCGCTCGCCCCGGTGCTGGCGTCCACCTTCATCGGCATGTTCCTCGGCGCCCTGGTGATGGGCCGCCTCGCCGATCGGCTCGGCCGGCGCCGCGCGTTCCTGCTCAACCTGGCGCTGTACTCGGTGTTCTCGCTGCTCGGCGCGTTCAGCCCGAATGCGGTCTGGCTGATGGTGACCCGGTTCGTCGCCGGCATCGGGCTGGGCGCCGAGCTGCCGCTGGCCGACACCTACCTCACCGACCTGCTGCCGGCGCGCAACCGAGGCCGCTACATCGCGTGGGCGTACACGGTGTCGTTCGTCGGTGTGCCGTTCGTCGGTTTCCTGGCCCATTCGCTGGCGCTGACCCCGGTGCTCGGGCTGGCCGGCTGGCGGTGGATTTTCATCATCGGCTCGCTGGGCGCGGTGGTGGTGTTCCTGCTGCGCCGGGGGCTGCCCGAGTCGCCGAGATGGCTGGAGTCGGTGGGGCGCCGCGCGGAGGCGGACCGCATCGCCACCCGGTTCGAGGACGAGGCCCGCGCGGCCGGCGCCACGCTGGACCAGCCGGCCGCACCGGCCCCGGTCGCCCCGGTGGCCAGGGGAGCCGCCGCGCTGCGGCTGCTGCTGCGCCCGCCGTTCGGCAGGCGGACCGGCATGATGGTGGTGTTCCACCTGTTCCAGACCGTCGGCTACTACGGCTTCGGCACCATGGTGCCGCTGGTGCTGGCCGCCAAGGGCTACCCGGTGAGCAAGTCGTTGCTGTTCACCGCGCTGACCTACCTGGGCTACCCGGTCGGCTCGCTGCTGTCGCTGCCACTGGTCGACCGGGTGGAGCGCAAGTTCCTGGTGCTGTTCGCGCTGCTCGGCATGGCGGTGTTCGGGCTGCTGTTCGGCTTCTCCGACTCGATGGCGCCGATCCTGGTCTTCGGCTTCCTGTACACCGCGACCAGTAACGTGTTCTCCAACGGCTACCACATCTACCAGGCCGAGATCTTCCCGACGGTGATCCGCTCCACGGCGGCCAGCGGCACCTACGCGGTGTCCCGGCTGGCCACAGCCGCGATGCCGTTCGTGCTGATCCCGGTGCTGAACAACGCCGGGGTGGGCGCGCTGTTCGGCGTGGTGTGCGCGGCGCTGGCCATCGTCGCGCTGGACATCGGACTGCTCGGCCCGCGTACCACCGGCCGCACCGTCGAGTCGGTCAGCGCCACCAGTGAGTACGCGAGTCGGGGCGCTCGGCAGACCGAGTCGGGAATCTGAGCACTTGGTTGGAATTCCGGACTGTGTGCTGGGAATCCCGACTCGATGTGTTCAGACTCCCGACTCGCGGGGTGGTGTGGTCAGGCCGGCCAGGAGCAAGTTGAGGACGGCGTTGAACTCTTCGTCGATGTGTGGGTCGGCCCACTCGGCGGCATGCACCGGGTGATGGAACATGACGGTCGCCTGGAACACCGCACGGGCACTGGCCGCCGGGTCCTCGGCGACGAGCTCGCCGGCCACCACCCCGTCCCTAATGATCTTCGTCAGCTGGTGGACCAGCTCGGTCAGGTGCTCGGCGACCACCGCGCTGTGCTCGCGTGCCAGCACCGAGTAGGTGGCGAACAGCTCCGGGTCGTCCATCACCTTGCGCCGCTTGGCCCAGACCAGCGCCCGCAGCCACTGCGTCAGCCGTTGCGCGGGCGGCACGCGCAGCTTGTGCGGCGGACCACCCTCGGCGATGTCGGCGAGGCCGATGTGCACCAGGTTCAGCCAGCGGTGCGTGACCGCCTCGCGCAGCGCCGCCTTGGTCGGGAAGTGCCGGTAGACCGTGCCGTGGCTGACCCCGAGCGCACGCGCCACGTCCACCACGGTGGCCTTGGCCGGACCGTAGCGGCGCAGCACGTCCTCGGTGGCGGCCAGGATCGCCTCAGGGGTCAGCGGACCGTCCGCCGGCGGGTTCACCGCTCACTGTCCAGCTGGGCCATCTGTTCGGCGGCGTAGCGCTCACCGGCGGCGGAGTCGGCCGGCACGGCGTGCTCGATGGCGGCAAGGTCGTCGGCGGACAAGATCAGCTCGGCGGCGCCGAGGGTCTCGGCGAGCTGGTCGCGCCGGCGCGCGCCCAGCACCGGCACGATGTCCTCGCCCCGCGCGGCGACCCAGGCGATTGCCACCTGCGCCACGGACACCCCCTGGCTGTGCGCCACCTCGCGCAGCGCGTCGACCAGCTGCAGGTTCCGCGTCAGGTTGTCGCCCTGGAACCGGGGTGAGTAGTTGCGGAAGTCTGAGGTGACCGAACTGTTCTCCGGCTTCCAGCGTCCGGAGAGCAGGCCCCGGGACAGCACGCCGTAGGCGGTGACGCCGATGCCCAGCTCTCGGCACGTCGGCAGGATCTCGCTCTCGATACCCCGGCTGATCAGCGAGTACTCAATCTGCAGGTCGCTGATCGGGTGCACCGCGGCGGCCCGGCGGATGGTCGCGGGCCCCACTTCGGACAGCCCGATGTGCCGCACATAGCCTGCCTTGACCAGCTCCGCGATCGCGCCGACGGTGTCCTCGATCGGCACGTTCGGGTCGAGGCGGGCCGGCCGGTAGATGTCCACATGGTCGGTGCCCAGCCGGTTGAGCGTGTAGGCCAGGAAGTTGCCGACCGCCGCCGGGCGGCCGTCGAAGCCGGCCCACCGGTTGTCCGGCCCGCGCAGCGCGCCGAACTTCACGCTGATCGTCACGTCGTCGCGGTTCCGGGTGCGCAGCGCATCGCGGATGAGCAGCTCGTTATGGCCCATGCCGTAGAAGTCGCCGGTGTCCAGCAGGGTGATGCCGGCGTCCAGCGCGGCGTGGATGGTGGCGATGCTCTCCGCCTCGTCGGCCGGCCCGTACATGCCGGACATGCCCATGCAACCCAACCCGAGGGTGGAGATCTCGGGGCCAGTCGTCCCCAGTCGTCGTGTCATGTCGTCAAGTATGGGGCATGTGATGACAGATTTCAATATCTGTTATCTGTCGAACGTTATCCGTCGAACGTCATCTGCCCGACGTCTTTCCAGTCGGGTGCCCCGGGGACTGGACCGATCGGCCACCAGCAGCACCTCGTGCGCCGTCCAGCCGGTGCTCGGCCGCCAGCCGGTGAGCTCGGCCGGTATCCGGCCGCTGGCCAGCACCAGGTCCGGGTAGAGCAGCTGCGGATGGGTGACCGGCACCAGCGGCCCACTCGCCTCGAGCACCGTGGCGACCAGCTCGTCGCAGCGGAGCGTCGGCAGGTCCAGCTGCTGGTAGCGGCGCAGGCTCGGCCCGAACGCCACCGGCAGCGGCGCGGCGCCGGCCAGCTCGTCGCGCACCGCGTCGAGCAGCGGCTGCCAGATCGCCGCCGGCACGTGGCCGAGCGGGCGCAGCGTGACCAGCCAGCGCGGCGCCTCCCGCCCGACGACCTTGGGCAGCGAGGGACGGGGCAGCGCGGCGACCTCGGCCAGCACCTGCGGCGTCGGGCGCAGCGCGAACGACAGGCGCACCATGGCCGGAGATGATCCCGCAACCGGCCGGCTTCCGCCGCCGCTGAACCCGCCCCGCTACCGATCTCACCCCCGGAACCCCCTGCGGGGTGTATTGCCTCGAACAC
>DASYBQ010000258.1:0-28839 GCA_036500625.1 Pseudonocardia sp.
GGGCACCGCCGAGACCGTGGGCGGTTACGGTGCGATGGGCCGCAAGCTCTAGTGCCGTAGCCATTACTCGTCGGGGCGGCCGCGCAGTCGCTTGGTCCGACCGCGGCGGGTCTTCTCGTCCATCCGGCGCTGCCGGGCCCGCCGGGACGGGCTGGTGGCTCGGCGGGCCGGCGGGTCCGGGGCCAGCGCCTCGGCCAGCAGGGTGGTCAGCCGCTCCCGGGCGGCCTCCCGGTTGCGCAGCTGGGACCGGTGCTCGGCGGCCACCACGGTGAGCACACCGCCGGTCAATCGGGCGCGCAGCCTATGCAGCAGGCGCTCGCGTGCCGACTCGGGCACCGAGGCCGACCCGGCCAGGTCCACCGAAAGCTCGACCCGGGAGTCGGTGGTGTTCACCCCCTGCCCGCCCGGGCCGGACGAGCGGGAGAACCGCCAGCGCAGCTCCCGCTCCGGCAGGACGAACGGCTCGGGGCCGGGCACGGCGATCCCGCCCTGCCCGGCTCCCGGACGCTGCGCCTCGGCGTTCAGCGTCCCGCCGCCTCAGCTCGCGTCGAGGTACGCAGGCTCGCGCGCGGTTCGCGCGGCTGTCCCTCGCGCGGCGTCGTTCGCCGGCTTTCCGGCTGGCCGATCGGCGGGCTCGGGCGCGGAGCCGCCGGCCGGCACTCGGGCGGGCACGGTAGCCGGCTTGCTCGCCTCGCCAAGGCCCGGGACAGGATCATTCGTCCAGTCTCGGTCGGGCGTCCTTCGGGGTCCAGATGGGGGACATCTCGGATAGACATTCCGGCCCTTTCCGGAGGGTCAGGGTGAGCTGGCAGGATCGCGGCGTGGTTGTCCCCGCCGAATCCGCTGCCCCCGATCCGCTGGCCCCGCTGGTCGAGCTGCCCGGGGTGGCCGACGCGGTCGCCAGCGCCCGGGAGGCCGTCGCCAAGGCGCATGCCCACCCGACCAACCGACGCGGCTGGCCGGCCACCGCGGCCGAGGCCAGTGTCCGCGCGGCACGTGCTTCGGCCGCGCTGGACGGGGGTCGCGCCGAGCTGCCCGAGGACGGCAAGGTCTCCGACCCGGTGCTCGCCGGCGCGCTGCGTGCCGGCGAGCAGTTGGGCAGACTGCTGCCGGTGTGGCGCAAGGCGCCGCTGCAGGCGCTGGCCCGGCTGCACATGCTCGCCGCGGCTGACCTGGTGGATGCCTCGGAACGGGATCGGGTACTCGGCCGACCGAACGCCGCTCCGGGGGTGGCCGCCCGATTGGAGCTGCTCGCGACGATGGTCACCAGCAGCAAGGTGCCGGCGCCGGTGCTCGTGGCCGTGGTGCACGGTGAGCTGCTCGCGGTGGCCGCGTTCCCGACCGGCAACGGCGTGGTGGCCCGGGCGGCGGCCCGGCTCACCGCGCTGAGCACCGGTCTGGATCCGAAAGGGCTTGCGGTGCCGGAGGTGGGCCACCTGCGCAGGGAAGGGGAGTATCGGCAGGCGCTCGCCGGTTTCGCGGCCGGTGGCCCGGACGGTCTGCGTCGATGGCTGCTGCACTGTTGCGCGGCATGGGAACTGGGCGGCCGAGAGGCCGAGTCGATTGCCGCGTCGGTCAGCGGGCCGGCGTCCTGAGCGGTCGCTCGGGTCTGGACATGAGTCGGGCGGCGCCCCCAGTGAGGGCGCCGCCCGAACCGCATGAGCTGCCAGGTTCCAGGCGTGCACTACGTGTCGTGCTCATGGCCTCGGCGTCCGGCGTCCCGGTACGCAGGCCCACGACGACATGCCTCCCGCGGCGTGCTGTGCGTGGAGTGCCCGGTGCTCATACACGGAGCCCTGACTGGGGGGGACGGAGCTTCTCTTCCGTTCCGGCCCTGGCCTGTCTGAGGTCCGTAGGTATCTTCCTAGTCGGTGGTGGCGGTCACAGCAAGAGCTGTTCAGAGGTGCACCGTTACAGACACGCTCGGTGTATGAATGCGCTGCTCCGACTGTGGGGTAATCACTCGTTCAGGCAATAGCCGTCCGGAGGTCACCTACTCGTCGCTCTCGGTGACCGAACTGTGGACCTGGCAACGGTGACCGCGGCGCCGGCGAGCAAGGCCGCGGCGGTCAGGGTGACCACTGTGCCCAACTCGGGCAGCCGCGGTCGCGGTCCCGGCAGCAGGGAACGGAGCCGGGAGCGCATCCGGGCACCCAGTGAGATCGGCGCGACGAAGTTGAGCACCGGCCAACCACGCTGGACGGCGATTCGGCGCAGCGCCCGGTCCGGGTTCACCGCGTGCGGGTGGCCGACGATCTCGAGCAGCGGCAGGTCGGTGATCGAGTCGGTGTAGGCGTGGCTGTGCTCGAGCTGGTAACCGAACTCGGCGGCCATCTCGCGGGCCGCCCGCGCCTTACCCTCGCCGTAACAGTAGAAGTCGATCTCGCCGGTGTAGCGGCCGTCGACGACCTGCATGCGGGTGGCCGCGGCCCGCTCGGCGCCCAGCGACTCGGCGACCGGCTGCACCATCTCCTCGCCCGAGGCGGAGACCACGATCACGTGATGACCTAGTGCCCGGTGCTCCTCGATCAGCGCCATGGCCTCCGCGTAGATCATCGGCGGCAGCAGCTCGTCGATCGCTCCCTCGATCACGGCGCGGATCTCCTCTGCGTCCCAACCGGCGCACAGCGCGGTGACCCGGCTGCGCATCCGCTCCATGAAGCCCGCGTCGGCGCCGGCGACCATCAGGAGTAACTGCGCGTAGCCGCTCCGCAGTAGCGCGCGGCGGCCGATCAGGCCTCGTTCGCGCAACGGGCCACTGAACGCGAGCGTGCTGGATCCGGCGATGATCGTTTTGTCCAGATCGAAGAATGCCGCGATCCGAACCGGGCTCACCCCGAACGAGTCACTGTCGGTGCTGGTCCACGCGGTGGTTGTTATCTCAATCGCAGAGAGTGGTTGGCTGCAACGGCCGGTCACACCCACGATCATAGGCCGCTGGCCGCTGCCGGCCGACAACGCAGGGACCCGATGTCTCGGCCGTCGTCGAGGAGATTTGTTGGGAAAGATTTCGGGCAAGTTTCGGCAAACGGCGCTACAGTACGTAGGTCCGGCAGCGCCGGATAGGTTCAGCTCGACCCCCCGGGGCTGAACCGTATGACGGCCCCCGCCTTCCCCCCTGGCGGGGGTCGTCTTTCATCTGGGGTGTGTCCCGCTCCGCCGGTCCGATGAACGCCACCGCGCGGCGATCCGCCGCCGTGCCGTCCCAACAGAGCCTGGTGGTCGTCGCCTTTGAGGGCCCGCCCTCGACCGGCCCGCCCTCCGACGGCTCTCCTCCGACGGCCCGCCCTCCCAAAGGGGGCTTCCCCCGACTCCAGTCTTGCCCATCCCACCGACAATCCCGTGATCGTGACCCCAGTTCGGCGCAGGTTGTCCACAAAACGCCGATTCCGGTCCGCAAAGCGCCAGTTGTCCACAGGCTGATCAATTGCCAGTTGGCTGACCACTCCCTCCGGTCGATCGTGGAGTCATCGGCTCGCCCGCAACTGCGGCGCCGCCACCGAGAACCGAGGGGTCCACCATGGAACAGCCGAGGGCGCTCGCCCTGATCGACGACGATGACCTGCTGGACGACGTGCTGCGTTTGGCCGCCGCCGCCGGATGCGAGCTCGAGCGCGTGCCCGATGCGGCCGCGGCCCGCCTGCGCTGGCTGTCCGCGCCGCTGGTGCTGGTCGATGAGCCCGCCGCGCGTGGCTGCGCGGGCGCCGGGCTGGCGCGGCGCCCAAAGGTCGTGGCGGTTTGCCGAGGCGAACCGCCGGGCGGTCTGTGGCAACACGCGGTGATGATCGGCGCCGAGCACGTGATCGCACTGCCGGACGGCGAGGGATGGCTGGTGGCCGCGCTCGCCGATGCCGCCGAGGGCGTGGCGAACCGGGGTCGGGTGCTTGCGGTGGTCGGTGGCCGAGGTGGTGCCGGCGCGTCGGTGCTGGCTGCCGCGGTCGCGCTGGCCGGGTTGGCAGACGGCGACCAGGTGATGCTGGTCGACTGCGACCCACTCGGCGGTGGGCTGGATCTGTTGCTGGGCGCGGAGGAGATCCAAGGTCTGCGCTGGCCCGATCTTGCGCTCTCGGAAGGTCGGGTGCCCGCCGCCTCGCTGCGCGCCGCGCTCCCGGTAGCCCCGGTGGGTTCCGGTTCCGGCGAGCTGAGCGTGTTGTCCTGTGGGCGCGGCGGCCCCGGCCCGAGGCCGGGCGCGCTTGCATCCGTGCTCGACGCGGGGCGGCGCGCCGGCGAGACGGTTGTCTGCGATGTCCCCCGCTACCCGACGGAGACGGCCGTCGCCGCGTTGGACGGCGCAGACCTGACAGTCCTGGTGGTACCGGCCGAGGTGCGTTCTGCGGCCGCGGCCTCCCGGGTGGCTGCCGTGCTGCGTCGCCGGGGCACCCCGCTCTACCTGGTGGTGCGCGGCCCTGCGCCGGGTGGCCTTTCGCCACGAGACGTCGCCGCCGCGGTGGGCTTGCCGTTGTTGCACGCGATGCGCTCCCAGCCGGGTCTGGCTCGGGCTCTGGAGCGAGGCATGCCGCCTGGCCGGGGCAGGGGTCCATTGGCGGCCGGGGCGCGGGCGGTGCTCGAGGAGCTGTACAGCCGGTCCGGGGCAACTCCGCTGGGGGAGGTGTCGGCATGACCAGTCACGGGTCGACGATCGGTGCCGCCCAGCCCTTGGTCGAACGGGTACGCGAGCGCCTGGCCAGCACCGGTGGGGAGATCACCCCGTCGGTGGTCGCCACCGCGGTACGCGCCGAAGCCGGTGGAGTCGTCTCGCACACCGACCTACTGGCTGCCCTGCGGTTGCTGCAGCAGGAGTTCACCGGTGCGGGGCCGCTGGAACCACTGCTGCGGGACGCCGCAACGACCGACGTCCTGGTCACCGCCCCTGATGCGGTCTGGGTAGACCGGGGGGACGGGCTGGAACGCACCAAGCTGCGTTTTGCCGACGAAGCCTCGGTGCGCCGACTCGCCCAACGGTTGGCGCTGTCCGCCGGTCGACGGCTCGACGATGCCAGCCCCTACGTGGACGCTCGCCTGCCGGACAGCGGCGTGCGCCTGCACGCGGTGCTCGCCCCGATCGCGGCTGACGGCACCTGTCTGTCGTTGCGAACGCTGCGACCCTCGGCGCACGATCTCGCCGCGTTGCGCCGGCTCGGCACCATGGACGACGAGGGCTGGCGGCTGCTGCGCGCGGTGGTGGACGCCCGGCTGGCCTTCCTGATCGCGGGTGGTACCGCATCGGGCAAGACCACCCTGCTGTCGGCATTGATCGGCTGTGTGCCGCCGAGCGAGCGCGTGGTGTGTGTCGAGGATGCGGAGGAGCTGCGCCCGACGCATCCCCATGTCGTCCGCCTGGTGGCCCGCCCACCAAATATCGAGGGTGCCGGTGAGGTGGTTCTGCGGGAACTGGTCCGCCAAGCGCTGCGGATGCGCCCCGATCGGTTGGTTATCGGCGAGGTGCGCGGCGCGGAGGTCTGCGACCTGCTCGCCGCGTTGAATACCGGCCACGAAGGCGGCGCGGGAACGGTGCACGCCAACTCCATCCGCGAGGTACCGGCGCGTCTGGAGGCGCTCGCCGCATTGGGCGGCATGACCCGTGACGCGCTGCACAGTCAGTTGGCGGCGGCGGTGCAGGTCGTGCTGCAGGTGACCAGGGAACGCGGCGGCCCCCGCCGGCTCGAGGCGGTCGGGGTTCTGTGCCGCACGGCCGGCGAGGTGACGGTGCAACCGGTCTGGAGGCACCGGTCGGGCTGGTCGGCCGAACGCGGTCGGCTGGGCGAGATGCTGGCCGACCGGGGGGTGCGCCCGCCATGGTGAGCGCGCTGGCCGCACAGGCCCCGGCGGAGGTCGTCGCCGCGCTGCTCGCCGCCCTGGCGATCCTGTGCTGGCCGGCCCACCCGGCCTCGGCCCGGCTGGCCACGGTGGTGGTCTCCCGGATCGGTGCACGAAGAGCATTCCCGGCCTGGTTACGGACGCTGCTTGGTCGGCTCGGTCCGGTAGGGCGCTTCATGGCGGTGTTGAGTGCCGCCGCGCTGCTCGGTGCCGGTGTGGGCGGTTGGGGCGGCTCGGTGGCAATGGCGATGGCGGCGGGTCTTGGCGCCCACCGGCTGTACCGCGCCAGCTCCGGTCGTCGCCGGTCCGCCGAGCTGGCTGCCCTGTTGGACGCGGTCGGTGTGCTGGCGGCCGAGCTGCGTGCCGGAGCGCACCCGGCGTCGGCCGCGGCCAGCGCCGCGGCGTCGGCCGCGCCCGCGCCGTCGGCAAGGCCCGGGGTGCGCCCGCCGGGTCGGCCGAGCGGACCAGTTCGACGGTCGGGCACACGCTCCGGTGCCGCGGTGGTGCACCGGGTACTGGATTCGGTCGCCGCCGGCGCGCGGTTGGGCGCACGGGTGCCGGCATTGCTCGAACAACACGCGCGCACCGAGCCTGCGATCGCCGACGAGCTGCGGCGACTGGCCGCGGCCTGGGCGGTGGCGGAGCGGCACGGGATAGCGCTGGCCGACCTGGTAGATGCGGTCCGCACCGACCTGGATGCCCGTGCGCGCCTGGCCGGCCAGGTCAAGGCACAGCTGGCCGGCCCCCGGTCCACGGCGGCCGTGCTCGCTGGTTTGCCACCGCTCGGCGTGCTGCTCGGCCAAGGGATAGGAGCCAACCCGTGGCGGGTGCTCACCGACACCTCGGTAGGGCAGATTCTGCTGGTGGTCGGTACCGCGCTGGCCTGCGCGGGAGTTGCCTGGAGTGGGCAGATCACCGCCAGGGCGGTACCGCGATGAGCATGCTGCTGTTGGCCGCCGCGCTGCTCGTGGCGCCAGCCCATTCCGCCACGCTTGGCCGGTTGCGCGGGCTCTATCCGGGAGCAGAACCGACCGAGGTGGTGCTCCGGCGGCCGTGGTTGCTGAGCGGCTGCGCCGGTCTGGCGGCGGGGCTGTTCTTCGCGGTCGTGGTGGGCGGGAGCAGCGGCCTGGTCTGCGCCGTCCCGCTCGGCCTGGCCGCCGGCTGGGGCGCGCGGCGGTTAACACGCGGCGGGGCGGCGCCGGGACCTGACCCACTGCGGCTGGCCGGCGGGTGGGACTTGTTGGCGGCCTGCCTTCGCTGCGGGCTGCCGGTACCGCTGGCGGTCGGTGCCGTTGCCGAGTACCTGCCGGGCGAGGTGGCCTTCGAGCTACGCACCGTGGCCGATCGACTCGCGCTCGGCGCCGACCCGCGAACCGCCTGGACGGTCGCCGAGCACTCGCCGGTGTACAAGCTTGCCCAGGCGGCCAGCCGTTCCGCGCACAGTGGTGCCGGGCTGGCCAAGGTCGCTGTCTCGGTCGCCGCCGAGGTACGCACCGGCGCACAGGACCTCGCCGCCGCCCGAGGGCAACGCGCCACCGTACTGATCACCGGCCCACTCGGGCTGTGTTTCCTGCCGGCCTTTCTCGCGCTGGGTGTGGTTCCGGTGGTGATCGGGTTGGCCAGCAGCCTCGCGCTGGCCTGGTGAGCGACGCATTTGACCACTTCGGGCAGTTGCCCGGAGCAAGCAACAAGCACACAACGACCAAGGAGAAGATCATGATTGACCTGGCCAGAAGACTCGCGGCACGGTTGCGGCTGGCGCTCGCCGGCGACGAGGGTATGAGCACCGCCGAGTACGCAATCGGCACGATCGCCGCGGCCGCGTTCGCCGCCGTGTTGTACGCGGTGGTCAGCGGAGACGGTGTCGTCTCCGCGCTGACCTCGATAGTGCAACGAGCTCTCACCGCGAACTTCTGACACGCACGTGTCATGCGGTGCTCAGACGATCGCGGCGCGGTCACCGTCGAGGCTGCGTTGGCGCTCTGCTCCTTGACCGTGGTCCTGGCACTGGCGCTCGGCGCGGTGGCGGCCGCGGGTGCGCAGATGCGGTGTCTCGATGCCGCGCGGGAAGGAGCTCGGCTGGTTGCCAGGGGCGAGCCGGAACGAGCACGGACGGCAGCCGCCACGATTGCGCCGACCGGCGCCTCGTTTGACGTCCGCACGGCCGGTGACGAGGTGACCGTGCGAGTCTCGAGCCGCCTGGTCGGCCCGCTGCCGGGGCTGACCGTCTCCGGCCTGGCGGTCGGTGTCCTCGAACCAGGCCAGCTGGGTTCCAGCTCGGCGAGCGGCACCGACCCGGGCGGCGTCGCGGATGCCACCGACGGTGACTCGGACGGTGCCGGTTCGGACGGTGCCGGTTCAGGCGGCGCTGGTCAGCGCGACGGACCACCCGCCGTCGACGGCCAGGAGCGCTGACGAATGGCGCTCAGGGACCGGGCGGCCACCGGGGAACAGGACGACGGCCTGGCAACCGTGTGGGCGGTCAGCGCGATAGCCGTGCTGGTGATGGCGATGGTGTTCGGGCTCGGCCTCGGCGCGGCGGCCACCGGTCGACACCGCGCCGAGGCAGCGGCCGACCTGGCCGCGTTGGCGGGTGCCGGGCATGCGCTGGACGGCGAACCAACCGCCTGCGCCTACGCCGATCGCGTCGCCGAGCCGATGCACGCCCGGCTCGTCTCGTGCCGCCTGGTCGGCGCGGAGGTCACTGTGGTGCTCGAGGTGCCCACCCAGGCGCCATTGCTCGCACATCGCGCCGCGGTGGGCCGGGCCAGAGCAGGGCCGGCCGAGCCGGCGCTGGATTCAGTCGAAGCGGGATCAGCCGGTACCGGGTGAGCCGGGCGGAAGGTGCCAGTGTGGAACGAGCTGGCGGGAGGTGATGTCTGACGGTGAGCGGTGACCTGAACTCGCTGAGTGGGTCATGAGCCACCGTGTTCCATCCGCATCGGACGTTCACCCTTTGAAACCGCCCAAGCCGGCATTCGTCGTGGCCATCGCACCGATCGGCGACACCCGCTGGCAAAGCGGGAGATCGAGTCGCCTACTTACACGTGTTCGTCGGCCGTGCCCGAATAGGCGGCGGTTCGTCCGGAGCGGATGAGGTAGGGCGAGGTCAGGTATGGCGTGGTGGGAAAGCTACCGTGCGGTATATCGCACTGAGCTGAAGACCAGCGCGCTCGCCATGGCGGACCATGGGTGGCCATTGTTGCCAGGCACCTACTGGCAGTCCGATCGCTGGACCGGTGTAGCGAACGCGCCGCAGACCGGGCCGTCGACCGTGCTGGCGGCTGGGATGGCGGCGGCCACCTGTGACATCCGCGCGGTGGACGGGTGGTGGTCGGAGCGGCCCTACTCCGTGCTGCTGGTCACCGGGTTCACGACTGACGTCATCGAGGTGTCCGCGCTGGTCGGGCGGCGGGTTTGCGCGTTGTTGCGGGAGTCGGGCACGGTGACACCAGTAGCCGCGACGCCAACCGGGCGATGGTGGTTCGCGGTACGGCCCGGTGAGCCACTGCGCCCAGAACTCGCCTCCCGGACCGATGTGCGGCTGCACGGCCGCGGTTCCTGGGTGGCCGCGCCACCATCGGAGGGCCCGCTGGGCGTGGTGCACTGGCGCGTCCCGCCGTCGGCGTGCGACTGGTACCTGCCCGACCCGTGCGAGCTGCAGGTCGCACTGCTCGAGGTGCTGGGCTCCAGGAATGGGCTGACCAGCATCACAGGCAACGGGTTCGCGCCGCTGGAAGACGGCATCGTCAGCTGATGGCATCGCCTGACGGCTGCGGCGGCGGGGGCATTGTCGTGGGTCCGGGCTCAGCGAACCCGGCCTCGCGCAGCGCGCCGAGCACAACGTCCAACACGACGACCGCGCCGGCCTTGTCCAACGGGTTGTTGCCGTTGCCGCACTTGGGCGACTGCACGCAGGACGGGCAGCCCAACCGGCACTCACAGCCGGCGATCGCTTCCCGGGTTGCAAGCAGCCAGGTCAGCACGACCTCGTAGCCGCGCTCCGCGAAGCCCGCGCCGCCGGGGTACCCGTCGTGCACGAACACCGTCGGTGTCCCGGTGTCCGGGTGCAGCGCGGTGGACATACCGCCGATGTCCCACCGGTCGCACACCGCGAACAGCGGCAGCAGCCCGATCGCGGCGTGCTCGGCGGCGTGCAACGAACCCGGCACCCGTTCCGCCGGCAGCCCGGCCTCCGTCAGCAACGACTCCTCGATCGTGTACCAGACGGAGCGGGTACGCAGCGACTGCTCTGGCATCTCCAGCGGCACGGTCTCGATCACCTCGCCACTCGGCCGCCGCCGCAGGTAGGAGACCACGCGAGAAGTCACCGTCACCGCGCCCAGCCGCACCGTCACGCCACCGGCCCGGCGGACCGCGGCCGAGCCGGAGCCGAGGCTGACGTCGGAGCCGGGGCTGACGTCGGGGTCGTCGAGCACCTCCACGTCCACCACTGTGCGGGCCGAGGTGCTCCACTCCGGCTCTTCGGCGTGCACCAGCGCCAACCCGTCGGAGAGAGCCAGCTCGTCGACCACGAAGCTTTCCCCGCGATGCAGGTAGACCGCGCCGGGGTGCACCGTGGCGGGTGCCCGCGCGTGGTCGACGGTGCCCAGCATCCGGCCGGTCTCCGCCTCGACCACCGCGACCTGGCCACCCCCGCCGCCCCGGATGTCCACCGACGCGGCCGGCCGCCCGGACGGGTCGGACCAGAACCAGCCGGCCGGTCTCCGGCGCAGCATCCCGTCGGCGACCAGCGCGTCCAACACCGCGCGGGTACCGGCGCCGCCGAGCAGTGCATCCGGCCCGGACACCTCCGCGTCGGTGACCGGGGACTCGGCCGCCGCGCAGGCCAGCTGCGGCCCCAGCACGTACGGGTTCGTCGGATCCAACACGCATCCTTCGACCGGCCGCCCGAGCAGCGCCTCCGGATGGTGCACCAGGTAGGTGTCCAACGGGTCGTCTCTGGCCACCAGCACGACCAGCGCGGCCCTTCCGGCGCGCCCGGCCCGCCCGGCCTGCTGCCAGAACGACGCCCGGGTGCCGGGGAAGCCCGCCACCAGCACCGCGTCCAGCCCGGCGATGTCGACGCCAAGCTCCAGCGCGTTCGTCGAGGCCACCCCTAGCAGCCGCCCGGACACCAGGTCCCGCTCCAGCGTGCGGCGCTCCTCCGGCAGGAAGCCCGCGCGGTAGGCCGACACCCGCCTGGCGAGTGCCGGGTCGACCTCGGCGAGCGCCCGCGCCGCGCGCAGCGCAACGGTCTCCGCGCCGACCCGGGAGCGCACGAAGGCCAGCGTGCGGGCACCCTCCACGACCAGGTCGGCCAGCATCCGCCCGGCCTCAGCACCGGCCGAGCGCCGCACCGGGGCGCCGTTCTCGCCGCGCAGTTCCTCCAGCAGCGGCGGCTCCCACAGCGCCACGGTGCGCGGCCCGCGCGGCGACCCGTCCTCGGTCACCGCCCGGATGGGAAGCCCGGTCAGCCGCCCGGCCGAGGATGCCGGGTCCGACACGGTTGCCGAGGCCAGCACGAACGTCGGGTACGAGCTGTAGCGGGCGCACAGTCGCCGCAGCCGCCGCAGCAGCAGCGCCACGTGCGAGCCGAACACGCCGCGGTAGGCGTGGCACTCGTCCAGCACGACATAGCGCAGTCGGCGCAGGAACGAGGCCCAGCGGGCGTGCCGGGGCAGCACCGAGCGGTGCAGCATGTCCGGGTTGGAGAACACCCAGCGGGCGTGCGTGCGCACCCAGTCCCGCTCCGCGGTCGGGGTGTCGCCGTCGAACGTCGCCGGCCGCACATCGCCGAGCCCGGTCGGCCCAGAACCCCCGGTCGGCCCAGGGCCCCCAGACAGTCCAGACGCCCCGGCCAATCCAGAAAACCCGGTAAGCCCGGGCGGATCGCCCACCGAGACCCGGTCCGGCGTTTCGAGCAGTTCGTGCACCGCGCGCAGTTGGTCCGCGCCGAGCGCCTTGGTCGGCGAAAGGTACAGCGCGGTGGCCTTTCGGTCGCCGAGCAGCGCGGACAGCACCGGCAGCTGGTAGGCCAGCGACTTGCCCGAGGCGGTGCCGGTGGCCAGCACCACGTGCTCGCCGGACCAGGCCAGTGAGGCCGCGCGGGCCTGGTGCGACCACGGCCGAGCCACTCCGACCCGGCCGAACGCCTCGATCACCGGCGCCGCCGCCCAGGACGGCCACGCCACCTGTTCGCCTGGCCGGGCCTCCAGCGTGGCGACGTGCGTCACCGGAGACTCCCCAGGAGTCACTCCGGCAATCAGGCGCCCCAGCAGCGACACCTCACGTACCGGGCCAGGTCCAGTCGCGGGGCACATCAGGCCATTCTGACTCGCGGACCCCACGGTCGTCCCCGGCGAGGGGTCCGAGAGGGACCCGAGACCCACCGGCCTCGAATGATGCTGGACACATTTGTCTCCTGAGGGGCACACCAGTGCAAACCCCCGGCCAGCGTCCCCATACACTGCGGCGACATTGGGGGTCGCTGTACGGCGGCGCGAATATGCGCGTGCGCCGATCGGGGCCGCCGTCGTGAGACAACCGCGAGGGATCGAAGAGTCAGTGCTGATTCGCTACTGATCTCGCCGTCCCCCGTTGACGAGTGCGATTTCAACCAGGAGGACGGATGTCCCGGCACATTCTCGCGGAGGGCCTCACGCTCTCCGGGAGTGACCGCATCGTAGTGGGTGTGGTCGCCGTGGTCGCCCTCATTGCACTGGCAATCGGCTTCGTGCTGCGCAAGGAGGTCCTGGCCGCGGGCCAGGGCACCGAGCGTATGCAGGAGATCGGTCGCGCGGTGCAGGAGGGTGCCTCGGCTTACCTCAACCGTCAGTTCCGCACGCTCGGCATTTTTGTCGTGATCGTGTTCCTGCTGCTGTTCGCCCTGCCGGCGGACACGATGGGTGAGCGGATCGGTCGGTCGATCTTCTTCGTGGTGGGTGCGGCGTTCTCCGCCACCATCGGCTACCTCGGTATGTGGCTGGCGACCAGGGCGAACATCCGGGTCGCGGCGGCCTCGCGGGAGGAAGGCGGCCGGGAGAAGGCCATGCGGGTGGCGTTCCGCACCGGTGGCGCCGTCGGGATGTTCACCGTAGGTCTCGGCCTGTTCGGCGCGGCACTGGTCGTCATGGTCTACGCGGGCGAGGCGCCCAAGGTGCTGGAGGGCTTCGGCTTCGGCGCCGCCCTGCTGGCCATGTTCATGAGGGTCGGCGGCGGCATCTTCACCAAGGCCGCCGACGTGGGTGGCGACCTGGTCGGCAAGGTCGAGGCGGGCATCCCGGAGGACGACCCGCGCAACGCGGCCACCATCGCGGACAACGTCGGCGACAACGTCGGCGACTGCGCCGGCATGGCGGCGGACCTGTTCGAGTCCTACGCCGTGATGCTTGTCGCCGCGCTGATCCTCGGCTCGGCGGCGTTCGGTCTGCAAGGCCTGCTGTTCCCGCTGATCGTGCCGGCCATCGGCGTGGTCACCGCCGTGATCGGGGTGTACATCACCCGGGCAAAGGCCGGTGAGGGCGGCCTGAAGGCGATCAACCGCAGCTTCTACATCTCGGCGGTCATCTCCGCGGTGCTGTGTGTCGCGGCGGCGTTCATCTACCTGCCCGGCAGCTTCGCCGACCTCAACGGCGCCACCGACAAGAGCGTGGCTGCCCAGGCCGCCAACCTCGACCCGAGGGTGCTTGCCTCCGTGGCGGTCCTCATCGGCATCGTGCTGGCCGGCATCATCCTATGGCTGACCGGCTACTTCACCGGCACCGAGCACAAACCGGTCAACGACGTGGGCGACGCGTCGCGCACCGGTGCGGCCACGGTCATCCTGGCCGGCATCTCGATCGGTTTCGAGTCGGCCGTGTACACCGCGCTGGTCATCTCGGCGGCGGTGTACGGCGCGTTCGTGCTCGGCGGTGCCTCGGTGACCGTCGCGCTGTTTGCTGTGGCGCTGGCCGGTACCGGCCTGCTCACCACGGTCGGCGTGATCGTGGCGATGGACACCTTCGGACCGGTCAGCGACAACGCGCAGGGCATCGCGGAGATGTCCGGCGACGTCGAGGGCGCCGGGGTGGACATCCTCACCGAGCTGGATGCGGTGGGCAACACCACCAAGGCCATCACCAAGGGCATCGCGATCGCCACGGCCGTGCTGGCCGCGACCGCGCTGTTCGGGTCCTACCGGGACGCGTTCACCACCGCGCTGCGCACGGCGGGTGTGGCGGTGCAGGACGCCGGTCAGGGCTTCCTCACCGAGGTGTTCAGCCCGAACACCCTGGTCGGTGTGATCATCGGTGCGTCGGTGGTCTTCATGTTCTCCGGCCTGGCGATCAACGCGGTGTCCCGCGCGGCCGGCGCCATCGTGTTCGAGGTGCGCAAGCAGTTCCGGGACGACCCCGGGATCATGGCCGGCACCGTGCGGCCGGACTACGGCCGCGTGGTGGACATCTGCACCAGGGACTCGCTGCGCGAACTGGCCACCCCCGGCCTGCTGGCGATCTTCGCGCCGATCGCGGTCGGCTTCGGTCTCGGCGTCGGCCCGCTGGCCGGCTACCTGGCCGGTGCCATCGCCTGCGGCACGCTGATGGCGGTGTTCCTTGCCAACTCCGGTGGCGCCTGGGACAACGGCAAGAAGCTGATCGAGGACGGCGTGCACGGCGGCAAGGGCTCGCCCGCGCACGAGGCGACGATCATCGGTGACACGGTCGGTGACCCGTTCAAGGACACCGCCGGGCCGGCTATCAACCCGCTGATCAAGGTGATGAACCTGGTCTCGGTGCTGATCGCCCCGGCCGTGGTGACGCTGTCCGTTGGCGCCGGCGCCTCGGCACCGATCCGGTTCGGGATCGCGCTGGTCTCGGTGATCATCATTGTCGTGGCGGTCGTGGTGTCCAAGCGGCGTTCCACCTCCATCGCGGACAGCAGCCCGGCCGAAACCTCGGTCAGCTGACGCCCGCGCAGCTCAGTGCCACTCCGCGCCGCCTGGCCCGCAACTGGGGCCAGGCGGCGCGGTACGTTTCCAGCCGTCTTCATGAGGAGGTTGAGGGCTGTGCGAGCTGTGGCCGGGTTGCTGGCCGGTGCGCTGACCGGGTGCCTGGCGGTGGCCGGGTGCGGACACTCCGACGGGCTGCCGAATACCGCCGACCCGGTGGTGTGGGCCGACCGGGTGTGCGCCTCGCTGCAGCCGCTGGCCGCGCTGAAGGACGAGAGCCCGCACTTCGACGCGAACAACCCGGCCGCCACCCGGGACTCGATGGCCCAGTACTTCGCCGACGCGGCCGATCGGTCCGGACAGTCGCTGAAGGGGCTGTCGCTGGCCGGTCCCTCGCCCATCGCCGGCGGCGATGACGTGGCGAACAAGCTGCGGGCGGCACTGCAGCGGCGGCAGGCCGCCTACGGCGACGCGCGGGACAAGGTGGAGCGGATCAACCCCAATGACCCGGTCGGCATAGGCACCCAGCTGCCCGGCGTCATGCGGGACCTCGCCAACGCCGGCAACGACACCGGCCTGGACACCTTTGGCAACAACCCGGAGCTCAACGACGCGGTGAAGCAGGCCCCCGGCTGCAAGCTGGTCGGTTCGGCGAACCGCCCGTCCACCCAGGACTCCGACCCCCTCACCGGAGCAGGCGCCCCAGCCGCCCCGGCCCCGCCACCCGCAAGTGGCACGATGCCCGGCCCGGTGACCGGCGACGGTTCGAACACCAGCGGTTCCGGCTGGTGAGATAGCCCTCCGGCCCTCGTGAGTGAAAAGTAACGCTATAGCGCTACTTTCACTCACGAGGCCGGAGGTCATTTGTGACTTGCGGCTCAGTTCGGTCGGGACCGGCGGGTGCTGTCCGGCGCGTCCAGAGAGTGCTTGTCGAACGGGCGTTCTAGGGTGCGTGGTGTGGCGCAGCTGTCGTTCTTCTCCGCCGAGGCACGGGATGCCCGGTTGACCGACCTGGCGGGGCTGCTGTGCGGGCCCGGCCAGGTGGTGCGGTTCGGCGCGAGTGGCACCGCGCGGTTGAGCATCGTGCTGGCCGACCCGACTCGGGTGCCGGCGTTGCGCGCCGAGGCGACCGGGCGCGGGGTGGTCACCGAGCTGGCCGAGTCCGACTCCGGGGCGACCGTGCTGCGCACCGCGTTCCGAGGTGACCTGGTCGAACTGGCTGGTCAGTGGTGTCGAGGCGCGGTGAAGGCGGTTCCGGAAGGATTTCGCCTCGACGGGGCGTTGCTACGGATGTGGGTGCTGGCGGCCGGCGTGCCGGACCGGCGCTCGGGCTACCTGCTGGGGCTGGATCCACACGCCCCGCAGACCCACGTCCCGCTCGCCGAGGCAGTGGTGGCACTGGGGATGCCGGTGATCAGGCTGGGGGCGCGCGGCGGCGGGCCGGCGTTGCGGATCTCCGGGCAGCGGTCCAGGCGCCGGTTGGCCGAGTTGGTCGGGGAGACGCCGCCGGATGCGTTGTCAGGTTTCTGGCCTGGTTGACAGCCTGGCTACGCTGCGGCTCGTCTCCGCATCAGATGTCCCGGGTTGTGCCGGGTTGGCCCGAGATGTGATGGACGGGCTGTGCGGTTGTCCGGCCGGATGTGCGAGTCTGGCGGGTGCCGCGCGGCGTGCGGAGCGGCTGGTGGCGCGAAGGTGGCGCCGGAAGAAAGGGAACGGACGAAGCAGTGGCAGCGGGAAGGACCAGCGCGAGCTCGGCCCGGAAGACGAGCGCCGGGAAGGGCGCGAAAGGCGCGGCGAAGAGTTCGGGCAACGGCTCGGGCGGTCGCCGGCTGGTGATCGTCGAGTCGCCTTCGAAGGCGAAGACGATCGCTGGGTACCTCGGGCCGGACTATGTGGTGGAGTCCTCGGTCGGGCACATCCGCGACCTGCCGCGCGGCGCGGCCGACGTGCCGGCGAAGTACAAGGGCGAGGCGTGGGCCCGGCTCGGCGTGGACGTGGACAACGAGTTCCAGCCGCTCTACGTGGTGACGCGGGAGAAGAAGGGCAAGGTCTCCGAGCTGCGCGACGCGCTGAAGTCGGTCGACGAGCTGCTGCTGGCCACGGACCCGGACCGGGAGGGCGAGGCGATCGCCTGGCACCTGCTGGACACGCTCAAGCCGAAGGTGCCGGTGCACCGGATGGTGTTCCACGAGATCACCGCGACCGCGATCCGGGCCGCCGCCGAGAACCTGCGGGATCTGGACCAGGACCTGGTGGACGCCCAGGAGACCCGGCGCATCCTGGACCGGCTCTACGGCTACGAGGTCTCCCCGGTGCTGTGGAAGAAGGTCATGCCGAAGCTGTCGGCTGGCCGGGTGCAGTCGGTGGCCACCCGCATCATCGTGCAGCGCGAGCGAGAGCGGATGGCGTTCGTCTCCGCCGGCTACTGGGACATCTCCGCCACGCTGGGCACCGACCCGGAGGCAGCGGGGAACACCGATGCCGGTGAGCCGAGGACGTTCGGCGCCAAGCTGGTCAGCGTGGACGGCACCAGGGTCGCCACCGGGCGGGACTTCGGCCCGGACGGGCAGCTGCGCGGCAACACCAGCAACGTCACCGCCCTCGACGAGGCGAGCGCGCGCCGGCTGGCCGAGTCGCTGCAGGGCCGGGACTTCGCCGTCGAGTCCGTCGAGTCCAAGCCGTACACCCGCAAGCCCTATGCGCCGTTCATGACGTCCACGCTGCAGCAGGAGGCCGGCCGCAAGCTGCGGTTCTCCGCCGAGCGGACCATGCGCTCGGCGCAGCGGCTGTACGAGAACGGCTACATCACCTATATGCGTACCGACTCGATCACGCTGTCCGAGTCGGCGATCAACGCGGCGCGCACCCAGGCCCGCGACCTCTACGGGGACGCCTACGTCGCGGACAAGCCCCGCCAGTACACCCGCAAGGTGAAGAACGCCCAGGAGGCGCACGAGGCGATCCGGCCGGCCGGGGAGTCGTTCCGTACCCCGGGGCAGATCGCGGGCGAGGTGGACGGCGACGACTTCCGGATGTACGAGCTGATCTGGCAGCGCACGGTGGCCTCGCAGATGGCTGACGCCCGGGGCACCACGGTGTCCGTGCGGGTCACCGGCACCGCGGGCACCGGCGAGTCGGTCACCTTCGGCGCGTCCGGGCGGACCATCACCTTCGCCGGTTTCCTCAAGGCCTACGTGGAGACGGTGGACGACCAGGCCGGCGGCGAGGCGGACGACGCGGAGCGCAGGCTGCCCCAGCTCACCGAGGGTCAGCCGCTGTCAGCCGAGGAGCTCGACGCCGAGGGCCACTCAACCAACCCGCCGGCCCGCTACACCGAGTCGAGCCTGGTCAAGGCCCTCGAAGAGCTGGGCATCGGCCGCCCGTCCACCTACGCCTCGATCATCAAGACGATCCAGGACCGCGGCTACGTGTGGAAGCGCGGCAGCGCGATGGTGCCCTCCTGGGTGGCCTTCGCGGTGATCGGGCTGCTGGAGCGGCACTTCGGCCGGCTGGTCGACTACAACTTCACCGCCGCGATGGAGGACGAGCTGGACGCGATCGCGTCCGGTACCCAGGCGCGCACCGACTGGCTGGCCGGGTTCTACTTCGGCACCGAGAACGGCAAGGCCAACGGAGACGGCGCGTCCAGTCCCGCCACACAGAACGGCACGCACAAAGACCAGTCGGTGGCCGATGCGGGCGGGTTGAAGAAACTGGTCGGGATCAATCTCGAGGAGATCGACGCCCGGGTTATCAACGCGATCCCGCTGTTCAGCGACTCGGCGGGGCGTGAGGTGGTGGTCCGGGTCGGCCGCTACGGGCCGTACCTGGAGCGGATCATCGAGGGCACTTCGCAGCGGGCCAACCTTTCCGACGAGCTGCCGCCGGACGAGCTGACCCCGGAGATCGCCGAACAGCTGTTCTCGGTGCCGCAGGAGGGACGCTCGCTGGGCACCGACCCGGTCACCGGGCACGAGATCGTGGCCAAGGAGGGCCGCTACGGGCCCTACGTCACGGAGCTGCTGCCCGACCCACCGGAGGGCACGCCGAAGTCCAAGCAGCCCAAGCCGCGCACCGGGTCACTGTTCAAGTCGATGACGCTGGACAGCGTGACCTTGGCCGACGCGCTGAAGCTGCTCTCACTGCCCCGGGTGGTGGGTACCGACCCGGGGTCCGGCGAGGAGATCACCGCGCAGAACGGCCGCTACGGGCCGTACCTGAAGAAGGGCACCGACTCCCGCTCGCTGGCGAATGAGGACCAGCTGTTCACCGTGCAGCTGGACGAGGCGTTGAAGATCTATGCCCAGCCCAAGCAGCGTGGCCGCCGGGCGTCCGCCGCGCCGCCGCTGCGTGAGCTGGGCACCGACCCGGCGTCCGGCAAGCCGATGGTGATCAAGGACGGTCGGTTCGGCCCGTACGTGACCGAGGGTGAGACGAACGCCTCGCTGCGCAAGGGCGACACTGTCGAGGAGCTGACCGACGAGCGGGCCGTCGAGCTGCTCGCCGAGCGGCGCGCGAAGGCGGGAACCACGCCGAAGAAGCGGCCGCCGCCCCGCAAGCGAAAGGCCAGCAGCTCGGCCTGACCTAACGGTGTCGACTGTCCGCGGTGCATGGACAAGAATGGCCGGCATGAGTCGTCCAGTAGCTGACTTCGACGCCGTCTACGCCGGTGAGCCGATCCGGGACGGGGCCGGGCGGGTGCCGTGGAACATCGGCGAGCCACAGCCGGCCATCGCCGCGCTGATCGAGGGCGGTCAGGTGCGCGGCACGGTGCTGGATGCCGGTTGCGGCATCGGAGAAACCACCCTGCACCTGGTCGAACGCGGATACACGGCGGTGGGGCTTGACAACTCGGCCCGTGCGATCGAGCAGGCCAGGGAGCGGGCGCGGCAGCGTCGGCTGGACGTGGAGTTCGGCGTGGCCGACATCACCAGCTTCACCGGCTACGACGGCCGGTTCGACACGGTGATCGACTCGGCGGTGTTCCACGCGCTGCCGGTGCAGGGCCGGGACGGCTATCTCGCCTCGATAGCCCGGGCCACCGCGCCCGGCGCGCTGCTGCACGTGCTGGTCTTCGCCCGCGAGGCGTTCGCGGGCCTGGAGGGTGGGCCGAACACCGTCGACGATGCGGAGCTGCGCGCGGCGGTCTCCCGGCACTGGACGATCGACTCGGTGACCGAGTCCACGATCAGCACCCTGCTCTCCGCGCGCGTGCGGCCCGAGCTGCGCATCGACGAGCGAGGCCGAATGTTGATGCCCGCCTACCTGTTGGCCGCGCACCGCGACTAGGGCCTGCCACCGAACGGCCGGCATGTTATCGGTGGGGTTGATCTGACATTGCGGCGCGAGCTGGGAGTTCGGTCAAAGTGCCCGGATCCGGGGTGTGGCGCGGCTACAGTTCCAGGCTGTGAGCAGCGCGCGACGCGGTGACCAGGGCTTAGGTGAGCAGGCGGGCGAGCCTGGGGAGGCGCACACCGACCCGATGCTGCCCCGGATCACCGACGAGATGTTGGCCGGTAGCGGGTCGCCCTCGGCGCTCACGGTGCCGGCCCTCGATGACCGTTCGCTGGCCGAGATGCTCGCCGAGCTAGAGGGCGATGACCAGTACGCGCTGCGCGAGATGCTGGCCGACGACTCCGACACACCTGCCCCTGCGCCGGGTCGTCCCTCTTCGGCACCACCGGCTCCGGCGCCTCGGCGGGCGGACGCCGTCGAGACCCGTCCTCGGGCCGCCGGTAGCAGCGCGACCACGGGTAGCCAACGGGCGGTCGATCACGACCAGTCCGCCCGGGCCGAACCTCCTCGGGCGGTACCGTCCCCCCTCGGCCGCCCGACCGGGCCGCCCGCGCGGCGCGACGCGCGTCGTCGCACCGACCAGGAGTCCGAGCACGCGCCGGCGTCGAACCACCACGAGGACGCAGCGCAAGACGACCTGGCGCAAGACGACCTGGCGCAAGACGACCGGGCGCAGGAAGAGCCGGCGCAGGAAGAGCCGGCGCAAGATGGCATGGCGCGTGAGGTCCCGGCGCGTGACGACCCGGCTGGGCACGGCCCGGACGACAGCGCGCCCTCGGACCAGGTGCCTTCCGACATCGATCCGGCGTTCCACCACCAGCGGGTGGTGCCGAAGCAGGCCGTCGACGACGACCGGGTGGAGTTTCGGCAGTCGGCGGCCGGTCCGGTGCTGCGGTCCCGCTACGGCGACTTCCGACCGCCGGTCGGGCGGACGCCGCAGACCCCGAGCCTGACCGGTCTCGGGCTCACCCGCCGGGCCAGCGGCAAGTTGGGCTCGCGGTTGTTCGTCGTAGTGTTCGTGGGGATCTTCCTGCTGATCGCCATCCAGTTGGTGGTGAGCCTGGTCAGCAGCGTCGGCACTCCCTAGCGAGCCGCCCGGGGGCATCGGTCGGCGCCAGTCGGGGAGCGGCGTTGCCGCGGTGCCTGAGAGGTGTCACTCGGCCGGCGGCTACCCTGGGTGCTCCTGACGACCCTACGGTGCGGCGCCCGCGCCGCGAGGAGGTGAGGCGCGATCGATTCCGATCACGCGCCCGCCAACGCATTCGGAGGGATCGGCGGCGGAGTTGCAGACAACGCGGCCGACCGGGCCGACGCGGGAGGCTCAATGACGGCGGACAGCCAGTTTGCCATGCCGAGCGGCATTTCGTCGTCCGCGGCGCACCGGGTTCGCGGTGTGTTGGCGATTCCGTCCTTCCGCCGGCTCTGGTTGGTCACCGCGATTTCTTCCACCGGCGACTGGCTGTCGCTGCTCGCGTTGTCCGCGCTTGCCACCCAGCTGACGCACGGCACCCAGGCGCAGAGCTTCGCGCTCGGCGGCGTGGTGGCCACCCGGCTGCTGCCCCCGCTGCTGTTCGGCCCGCTGGCCGGGGTGCTCGCGGACCGGTTCGACCGGCGGGTCCTGATGGTGATCTGCGACCTGTCCCGCTTCGCGTTGTTCATCTCGATCCCGCTGGTCGGCTCGCTGAGCTGGCTTTTCGGCGCCATCTTCTTGATCGAGATCTGTTCGATGTTCTGGATCCCGGCCAAGGACGCCTCGATCCCGAACCTGCTGAAACGCCCGGACCAGGTGGAGACGGCCAACCAGCTGAGCCTGGCGATGACCTACGGCGTGTCGGTGATCACCGCGTCCGGGCTGTTCGTCGCGGTGTCCGCCATCGGCAAGTTCATCGGCAGCGCACCCAGTCCGACCACCACCGTCTACATCGCGCTGGTGATCAACGGGTTCGGCTACCTGCTGACCTCGCTGACCGTGTGGTTGCGCATCCCGGAGATTTCCGGCCGTTCCCCCGGCCGCTCGCACCAGGGCGAGGGCCTGCTGGCGCTGCTGCGCGACGGCGCCCAGTTCGTCAGCTCGACCCGGCTGGTGCGCGGCCTGGTGATCGGTATCCTCGGCGCGTTCGTGGCCGGCGGCGCGGTGATCGCGCTGGCCAAGCTGTACGCGACGAACCTGGGCGGCGGCGACGCGGCGTACGGCATGCTGTTCGTCTCGGTGTTCATCGGGATGGCCATCGGGATGAGCGCAATGCCGGGGCTGGCCCGCAAGGTGCCGCACAACCGGCTGTTCGGCGCGGCGATCGTGGCGGCCGGGCTGAGTCTGGTGCTGGTCGCGCTGGCGCCGCACCTGTTTGTCGCGCTGGCCACCGTGGCGATGGTGGGCTGCTGCGCAGGCGTCGCGTTCCTCACCGGCCTGACCATCATCGGCGCCCAGGTGGCGAACGAGGTCCGGGGCAGGGTGGTGGCGTTCGTGCAGTCCATCGTGCGTCTCGACCTGTTGGCCTCGATGTCGGTGGCGCCGATCGCGGTCGGCCTCGTGCAGACCCGGGTGATCGACATCGCCGGCCGATCGTTCCACGTGGACGGCAGCCGCACCGTGCTCGGCGTGGCCGGGCTGGTGGCCTCGGCCGTCGGGGTGCTGGCCTACCGGCAGATGGACGACCGGCGCTCCGAGCCGCTGCTGCCCGACCTGCTTGGCGCGCTGCGCCGGGCGCCCCGCCGGCCGGTCGGCGGGGTGCTGATCGCGGTGGACGGCGGCACGCCCGCCGAATCCGCCGCGCTGGCCCGGCGGCTGGTGGCCTGGCTCGAGTCCCAGGGCTACCCGGCCATCCAGCCGCAGGAGAGCACCGACACCCTGGTCAGCGACGGCCTGACCGGCGTCCGGGCCCGTGCGCTGGTCGCCGCCGCGGCCCGCGCCGACGTGGTGGAGCGTGAGGTGCGCCCCGCGCTGCGGGCCGGCGAGATCGTGGTGGTGGACCGGTTCCTTGCCACCCCGCTCGGCCACCCCGGCCTGCGCGCCGACGAGCTGGAGAGCCTGGCCGGCTGGGCCACCGACGGGCTGCGGCCCGACGTGACCGTCCTGCTGGACCGCGCCCCCACCGAGCCGACCCCACCCGGCGAACCGATGGCCATCGGCGAGGATCACCTGCGGGTCAACCGCCTGCTCACCCGCCGCGCGGCGGCCGAACCGGACCGATACGTAGTGGTCGACGCGGACGGCGACCCCGAGGTGGTCGCGCAACAGGTCCGCGAAGGCGTGGCGCCACTGCTGCGCCGCCTGCGCCGAGGTAACCCACTTGCCCGTCCCTGACGTGCGCGGCGCGGTGTGGGCCGACCTGGTAGGGCAGGACAGGGCGGTGGACGAGCTCGCGGCCGCCGCGTCCGACCCGACGGCCATGACGCACGCCTGGCTGTTCACCGGCCCGCCCGGCTCGGGCCGCTCGGTCGCGGCAAGGGCGTTCGCCGCCGCGCTGCAGTGCCGGTTCGACGGCTGCGGCCAGTGCCAGGACTGCCACACCGTGCTCGCCGGCACCCACCCCGACGTGCGCGAGGTGGTGCCGGAAGGGTTGTCCATCTCGGTAGCCGAAATGCGCGCCCTGGTACAGATCGCCGCGCGCCGCCCGAGTACCGGCGGCTGGCAGATCGTGGTGATCTCGGACGCCGACCGCCTCACAGAAGGCGCATCGAATGCGCTGCTCAAAGCGGTGGAGGAGCCCTCGGAGCGGACCGTTTTCCTGCTCTGTGCGCCCTCGGATCATCCCGACGACGTTCCGGTAACGATCCGCTCCAGGTGCCGCCTGGTTCCGCTGCGCACCCCGCCGGCCGACGCGATCGCTTCGGTGCTGGCCGACCGGGATGGCATCGCTGAGGAGACCGCTTCCTGGGCCGCCTCGGTGTGCGGCGGACACATCGGCCGAGCCCGCCGGCTGGCCCGCGACGAGGAGGCCCGCTCCCGCCGCGAGTCGGTGCTGCGCCTACCGCTGTCGCTGCGCGGCTTCGGTGAGGTCTTCGCCGCCGCCGACGACCTCATCGGCGCCGCCGAGGCGGAAGCCGCCGACGTGACCGGCTCCCGCGACCTGGCCGAACGCGAGGCTCTGGCGACCGCGATGGGTGCCGGCGGCACCGGCAAGGGCGTCGCGTCCGCGCAACGAGGCGCAAAGGCAGCCGAGCGGGAGCTGGAGCGCAGGCAACGTTCCCGCTCGACGCGCAGCCAGCGCGACGCCCTGGACCGCGCCCTTGTCGACCTGGCCGGATTTTATCGAGACGTCCTGGTGGTCCGGGTCGGAGCTTCGGTTCCGGTCACCAACCCGGACCGGAGCCTGGACGTCTCCCGCGCCGCCGCCGACTGGACCCCGGAGTCGGCGCTGCGCCGCCTCGAAGCCGTTCTCGCCTGCCGTGAGGCACTGGAGCTGAACGTGAAGCCCCGTATCGCCGTCGAGGCGATGCTGACCGTGCTGTACCGGGGTGGCTGACGCGAGCAGCGCCGACCTCGGTGCCGTGGCGGACAAGTTCGTCCACATACGGCCACGCCTGTTCGGGATCGCCTACCGCATGCTCGCAAGCATCGGTGACGCCGAGGACATCGTGCAGGACGTATGGGCCAGATGGCAGACGCATGACCGCGACTCGGTGCGCGACACCACCGCTTTCCTCGTCACGATGACGACCCGGCTGGCGATCAACGCCACCCAGACGGCACGCGCTCGCCGGGAGACGTACGTGGGCCCGTGGCTGCCCGAGCCCGTTGACACCAGCGCGGACCCCGAGCTGGGCGCCGAGCGGGGCGAGGCTCTCGAGACCGCGGTGCTCGTGTTGCTGGAGAAGCTCCCACCCACCGAGCGCGCGGCGTTCGTGCTGCGAGAGGCGTTCGACTATCCGTACCGCCGAATCGCCGAGATCCTGCAGACCACTGAGGTGAACGCCCGCAAACTGTGCAGCCGCGCACGGCGGAACCTCGCGGCGCAGCGGCAGAGGTCGGTGGACGCCAGCCACCAGCGAAAACTACTCGCGGCCTTCGTGAACGCGGCTCAGGTGGGCGATCTGGCGGCCCTGGAGTCGGTGTTGGCCGAGGACATAGCCAGCTACTCCGACGGCGGCGGCGCGGTGCGCAATGCCTCCCGCGTACCGGTGTTCGGCCGAACCCGGGTGGCGAAGTACGTGGCCGCCTTCGCCCCCCGGTTCTGGCCCGGAACACGAGTGGACTGGATCGACGCCAACGGCCGCTCGTCCGTGCTGGTCAGCAGGGACGGTGAGCCGGCGGCGTTGCTGACGGTCAGCGGAACCGGCTCCGGGATCGACCGCGTCCACTGGGTACTCCACCCGGGAAAGCTGCGGAGGATCGCCCAGGCGGTGCGCGCCGCCGCGCCGCCGGACGACGCTCCCTGATCTTCCCGGACCTTCCCGGCGACCCGTCACAAATCGGCGGGCTGCCCTGTCCTTCCGGTGAGTCCCGCTCGCCCGAGCGGGACCGCGTTGGAGGAACAAAGGAGTTGAGTCGTGAAGGTTGTGGTGATCGGTGGCTCGGGTCTCATCGGTGCGAAGCTGGTGACCACGCTGCGGCGCGACGGTCACGAGGCGGTGCCGGCCGCCCCGAGCACCGGCGTGAACACGGTGACCGGGGAGGGCCTTGCGGACGTGCTCGAAGGCGCGGCGGCCGTGGTGGACGTGTCGAACTCCCCGTCGTTCGCCGCCGACGCGGCGCTGGAGTTCTTCCAGACCTCCACCGGAAACCTGCTCGAGTACTCGGCCAAGGCGGGGGTCGGGCACTTCGTTGCCCTCTCGGTCGTCGGCGTGGGCCGGCTGTCGGAGTTGGGCTACTTCCGGGCCAAGGTCGCCCAGGAGAAGCTGATCCGCGAGTCCGGCCGTGCCTACTCGATCGTGCAGGCCACCCAGTTCTTCGAGTTCATCACCAGCATCGCCGACGCCGGCATGGTCGGCGACACGGTTCACCTCGCCCCGGTCCTGATCCAGCCGATGGCATCCGATGATGTCGCCGCGGCCCTCGGCCGCGTCGCGGTGGGGGAGCCGCTGAGCGGAACCCAGGAGATCGGCGGCCCTGAGCAGTTCCGGCTCGACGACCTGGTGCGCACCGGCCTCAGAGCCCAGCATGACCCGCGCGAGGTCGTCGCCGACCAGCAGGCCGGCTACTTCGGCACCCGACTGGAGGAGCGGACGCTGGTGCCGGAACCGGACGCTCAGCGAGGCGAGCTCACCTTCGCCCAGTGGCTCACGCGACGGTAGTCGGCCCCCGGCGGCACTGACCGCCTTGTCCCGCAGAGCAAGGGAGAACCATGACTGAGGACCACTCGCACCACATCGAGAATCCGAACGCGACGACACCTCCGCCGCGCTTCGAGCTCGTCGGCTCGGTGCCGACCCCGCCGGTGCCCGACCCTTCCGAGGCAATGACCATCCTCGTCACGCTGCCCCCGGGAAGCGCCGGCACCCCGCCCCACCGGCACACCGGGCCCGCCTTCGGCTACGTGATCGACGGCGAGATGATCTTCGAGCTGGAGGGTGAGCCGGAGCGCGTGGTGTCCGCCGGCCAGACCTTCTGGGAGCCGGGCGGCGACGTGATCCACTATCAAGACGGCAACAACCTCGCCGACGCCCAGACCCGGTTCGTGGTGACCATGTTCGGTGTCCCCGGTCAGCCGATGCTCACCCCGGTAAGCGCCGAGGAACTAGCGGAACGCAAGCCCCGCCGTGCCCCTCGCCCCTAACCGTGCTGGCTGACCCTCGCCCCGAGGCAGCCCCGAGCGGGCACTAGACTGGCGGGCGCACAACGCCGCCTTAGCTCAGTCGGTTAGAGCGACGCACTCGTAATGCGTAGGTCTGGGGTTCGATTCCCCAAGGCGGCTCCAGGTCAGAGGCCCGGTTAGCGATCTTTACCGCTCCGCGTGGAGCTATACGTGGAGCCAAATCAGTTCTACCGTGGCTCCATGACCACGGCGAAGGCCAGCGAAGCGCGGCGGCGCGGCGAGATCGAGAAGCTCCCGAGCGGTTCGCTGCGGGTCCGCGTGTACGCCGGGATCGATCCCGTGACGGGCAAGAAGTACCACCTGACGGAGTTCGTGCCGCCCGGTCCGCGCGCGGCGAAGGAAGCCGAGAAGGTCCGCACCCGCCTACTGGCTCAGGTCGACGCGAAGCGCAACCCGCGCACCCGCGCCACGGTCAGCCAGCTGTTGGAGCGTCACCTGGAAATGCTCAGCGTCGAAGCGACGACCCTGGACAGCTACGAGACCTTCATCCGCAACCACATCCGGCCGCTGATCGGTGACGTCCAGGTCGGCCGGATCGACGGCGAGATCCTGGACTCGTTCTACAAGCAGCTGCGTACCTGCCGATCACACTGCCGAGGCAAGAAGTTCGTCCAGCACTACGTCAAAGGTGACCACAAGTGCGACAAGCGCTGCAAGCCGCACGTGTGCCGCCCGCTGTCGACCGGTTCACTGCGCAAGATCCAGGCGATCCTCAACGGCGCCGGCAAGCGCGCTGTGCGCTGGGGTTGGCTCGGTCGCAACCCCTTCGAGCTGTCCGAGCCGATCGCGGCCGCTCGGCCCGATCCTCAGCCCCCGACCGCCGAGCAGGCGGCCGTGATCGTCAACGAAGCGTGGCGCGATCTGGACTGGGGCATGCTCGTCTGGCTGGCCATGACCACCGGGGCGCGACGCGGCGAACTGTGCGCGCTGCGCTGGAACCGGGTCGACTTCGAGGCCGCCGTGCTGAACATCCGGACGAGCATCGGTCAGCGCGGTGCCCGTACGTGGGAGAAGGACACCAAGACCCACCAGCAGCGGCGCATCACTCTGGACGCGCAGACACTCGGCCTCCTGGCGGCCTACCGACAGCACTGCGCCGAACTTGCCGGCCTGGGCTCCGAGATGCCTGGAGAGGCTCGGATCTTCTCCCTACTGCCGGACGGATCGACCTGGATCAAGCCGGACACGGTGAGCCAGCGGTACGAGCGCATGTGCGCCCGGCTCGGCTGGGACATGCACATCCACCAACTCCGGCACTACTCCGCGACCGAGCTGATCGCGGCCGGCGTGGACGTGCGGACCGTGGCCGGCCGCCTCGGCCATAGTGGCGGCGGAACGACCACGCTCAAGGTCTACAGCGCATTCGTGGCCGAGGCCGACCAACGCGCCGCCGGCTCCCTCGCCGGCCGGATGCCTTCCTTGCCGGCCAACCTCATGGCCACGGGCGGCACCCTCTCCGTTCCTGCGCCGAGACCGGCTGTCGCCGAGGAAGAGAACAGCCCCTATCAGCGCATCGCCGCAGATCTACGAGGCGCAATCACGTCCGGCATCCTTTGCCCCGGCGACTACTTGCCGACTCTTACCGACCTGATTGCGCGCTACGCCGTCTCCCATGGCACCGCACAACGGGCCATGGCCGCGCTGGCTGCAGAGGGCCTTGTGGCCGTCCGCCGTGGCCACCGCGCCACAGTGGCCAACCGGCCAGCCGAGGAGGGTCACACCGCTGAGATCATCAAGATTCGCGGCGAGCGCCGAAATCGCTAGCCGCTGTCGCAGCGCCAGCGCAGGGGACCGATCCTGAGAGGCTGAGCTGGACCTGTTACTGACGTGGCACCAACGGGTGAAAATGGGCCGGTATTTCCTGTCAGAAACGTACTAGCTAGTAGCGGCCGTAGGCTCCCCCGCATGCAATGGGGCGGGCCACTGGCCGGTTCATGGCACGCCGTGCTGTCCCACACGAACCTAACCTCGCGGTCGTGTGAAAGGGTTAAGGTGGCTATCTCCATCGTGGGGTGGCTGCCGTTGGGACTAGATTTAGCGGAA
>DASYBQ010000259.1:0-10833 GCA_036500625.1 Pseudonocardia sp.
TGTGCACCGCCGACCTCGGCTACGGGGACCCGCGCGGCGCACCGGCCATGCGCCGGGCCGTGGCGACCTGGCTGGCGCGCTACCGAGGTATCCAGGTGGGCCCGGGTGAGGTGATCGTCGTCGCCGGTGTGGCCCAGGCGATAGGACTGTTCGTGCAGGTGCTGCGGGACGACGGGGTCACCGAACTGGCGGTCGAGGACCCTGGCTCGCTCGGTGCCCGGCAGCATCTGCACGGCTGGCGGATGGCCACGCCACCGATCCCGGTCGACGAGGCCGGCCTGCGGGTCGACCGGCTGCGCGCCAGCGGCGCCCCGGCCGTGCTGGTGACCCCCGCGCACCAGTTCCCCACCGGGGTCGTGCTGGCTGGCGAGCGACGGCGGGTGGGCTGGATGCTCGTGCCGTCCCGGTACCGCGATGCGCTGGTGAGCGCCAAGCGCCTCGCGGACCTTGGCAACCCGGTGCTGACGCAGCTTGTGATTGCCGGGCTGATGGAGTCCGGCGAGATGGAGCGCCAGCTGCGCATCACCCGCCGGCGCCATCGCCACCGCCGGGACGCAATGGTGGCGGCGATTCGCCGCGCACCTGCCCGGCGCGGCGCTACACGGCACGGCTGCCGGCCTGCACCTGACGGTCACCTTCGACGCCGGGATCTCCGACCTGGAACTGGCCGCGCTGGCGCTGGCGGATGGGGTGAAGGTGCAACCGCTGTCCTGGCACCGCCAGCTGCCGGGTGAACCAGGGCTGGTGCTCGGCTACGCGGCACGCACCCCGGGCGACATCGCCGAAGGCGTCGCGGCCCTGGGTGGCGCGCTCCGGCGACTGCGCTGACAACCAACGTGGCTCTGGCAGTGCTACCCTCGGCCACATGGCACGTCACACCGTGATCATTATCGTGGAGCGCGTCGGGTAGCGGCACCACCGCCCGACGCGCAGACCTCTCGCACCCGCGGGAGGTCTTTTTGTTGTCCATCTCAGGTTGGAGCGGCACACCCCATGTCCCGTACGGCATCCAGTGGCACCCCACTCGCGGACACGTTCCACGTCTACGACACGACGCTGCGGGACGGCGCCCAGCGCGAGGGCATCAGCTACTCGGTGGCCGACAAGCTGGCCGTCGCTCGTCACCTCGACGCACTCGGGGTCGGTTTCATCGAGGGCGGCTGGCCGGGCGCCCTGCCCAAGGACACCGAGTTCTTCGCCCGCGCGGCGGCCGGTGAGCTGGAGCTGCGGCACGCCGTGCTGGTCGCCTTCGGGGCCACCCGCAAGGCCACCATGCGGGCCGAGCACGACCCGCAGGTGCGCGCACTGCTGGACTCCCAGGCCTCCGTGGTCACCCTGGTGGCCAAGTCGGACCGCCGGCACATCGAGCGGGCGCTGCGTACCGATGTGGCGGAGAACCGCGCGATGGTGGCCGACACGGTCGCGCTGCTGCGCGCCGAGGGCCGGCGGGTCTTCCTGGACGCCGAGCACTTCTTCGACGGCTACCGCTTCGACCCGGACACCGCGCTGGGCGTGCTGGACGCCGCGGTGACCGCCGGCGCGGACGTGGCGGTGCTGTGCGACACCAATGGCGGCATGCTGCCGCTGCGTCTCGCCGAGGTGGTGCGCGAGGTGGCCGACCGGACCGGGTTCCGGCTCGGCATCCACTGCCAGGACGACACCGGATGCGCCGTGGCCAACAGCGTGGCCGCGGTGCAGGCGGGCGCCAGTCACGTGCAGTGCACCGCCAACGGCTACGGCGAGCGCGCCGGCAACGCCGACCTGTTCGCCGTCGTAGGGAACCTGGTGACCAAGCTCGACATGCCGGTCCTACCGGACGGGGCATTCGCCGAGCTGACCCGGGCCTCGCACGCGTTGGCGGAGATCGCCAACATCGCCCCCGACCCCCATCAGGCCTACGTCGGGGCGTCAGCGTTCGCTCACAAGGCGGGACTGCACGCGAGTGCGATCAAGGTCGACCCGGAGCTGTACAACCACGTCGATCCGATGGTTGTCGGCAACCGGCAGCGGGTGCTGGTCACCGAGATGGCCGGCCGGGCGAGCGTCGAGCTCAAGGGAACCGAGCTCGGGCTCGACCTGGCCGGCCATCCGGGCGCGGTGAGTTCGGTGGTCGCCACCGTCAAGGAGCGGGAGGCGTTCGGCTGGTCGTTCGAGGCGGCGGACGCCTCCCTCGAACTGCTGATGCGTTCCGCGCTGGGGGAGTCCTCCGGTGCGCCGTTCGCGTTGGAGAGCTACCGGGTCATCACCGAGCGCGGGGCGGACGGCACGGCGGTCGCCGAGGCAACCGTCAAGCTGCTGGTGGACGGGCGGCGGGTGATCGCAACCGAAGAGGGCAACGGGCCGGTGAACGCGCTGGACGCGGCACTGCGCACCGCGCTGAGGCCGTCCTGCCCCTGGTTGGAGAACGTCGAGCTGTCCGACTACAAGGTCCGAATCCTGAACCCTCGTCAAGGCGTGCACGGCACCGAGGCAGTCACCCGGGTGCTCGTCGAGTCGGTCAACTCGACCACCGAGGCCAGCGACAGAGGCGACTCGTGGACCACCGTCGGAGTGCACCAGAACGTGGTGGAGGCGTCCTGGCTCGCCCTGGTCGACGCGCTGGCCTTTGCGGCAATGCGCAACCGTGCGCGGGCGCAATTCACCCGGTGAATAGTGATGGCGCTGACACTGTGCTGGATGCATCGGTGGCCGGGCAGGATATGCACACACAATTGGCGGCGGTCGTCAGCGCACCGGCCAGGCTCATCGGCTGGATGTGCCGGAGGTCACCCGCTGAAGCCGCTTGCAACGCTGTGAGCAGCGTAGATGCTCTTAGCAGGTACATGGCGGGATGGCGGTTTGAGGCTTGCTGGGCGGTCGGCTAGGCTGTGCCCCAGCACGGAACACCGGCGACGGTGCTCCAGAGTCAATGGGGTATGGTGTAATCGGCAGCACGACTGATTCTGGTTCAGTTAGTCTAGGTTCGAGTCCTGGTACCCCAGCGGATGCGGTGTATACCGTTTCCTGATGGCCCCGTCGTCTAGCGGCCTAGGACGCCGCCCTCTCAAGGCGGTAGCGCGGGTTCAAATCCCGTCGGGGCTACAGAGGTGGGAGAGGTCTGTCCACGAGACATACGTGGACGGGCCTCTTTCGCGTTGCCTTGGGGGGCCGAGCCCCCCAAACCCCCGCGCCGGGAGGCTTCGCCCCCGGACCCCCACCGGATCGGTCGCTCGCGGAGTGGGTTTCGTTGCCGTCCGCCGGCCTGTGAACCTCCCGGGAGGCGGGAGAGGTCTGTCTGCGAGACGTACGTGGGTGGGCCTCTTTCGCTGTGCTTTGGGGGCCGAGCCCCCAAATCCCCGCGCCGGGAGGCTTCGCTCCCGGACCTCCACCGGGTCGGTCGGCCGCGGAGTGGGTTTCGTTGCCGTCCGCCGGCCTGTGGGCCTCCCGCTCTCCCGCTCCGCGAGTCGAGGGTGTCAGCACATTGAGTCGCGGGTTTCGGCACACCGTCTGGGATTCCAACTGTGTGCCGGGACGCCCGACTCGCGGGGGCAGTGGGTGGGGTGATGGCGGTTGACCAGGTCACCAGGTACCGGCTACTCACCCGGCGGTGGGCGGCGGGGTGTTTCGGATCAGCTGGGTGGTGGCGCGTTGGAGTTCGGTGGTGAGGGCGCGGATGGGTGGGGTGGCTGGGGCGGCGGGGGTGGCCAGCGAGAGGGTGCGGGTGGCCGGCGGGTCGCAGGGCAGGAAGCGCACCCCTGCCATTGTGGCGGGGCGGCCGGTGCGGGGGATCATCGCCACCGCGAGCCCGGCCGCTACCAGCGACAGTTGGGTCGAGTAGTCAGCCACCTGGTAGCGGATGTCGACGTGCACGCCGTGCTGGCGCAGCATCTGCACCACGGCCACGTGTGCTTCGGTATCGGCGGGGCAGCTGGTCCAGCTCTGCCGGTGCAACTGGTTGACCGAGACGGCGGGCTGGCCGGCCAGCGGGTGCCGATCATCGACCGCGAGTACCACGTCCTCGGTGAGCAACCTGGTTGCCCGCACGCCGGACGGTAGCGGCGCGGGCCGGACATCCCAGCTCTCCATGATCACCGCGTCGAGCTGCCCGGCCCGCAACGCGGGCAGCAGTTCCTTCACCTCGCCGTCGCGCAGCCACGGTTCGAGCCGGGGGTGCGAGGCGGCCAGCGCACGAAGCACGTCAGGCAGCAGCGCCCGCACCGCGCTGGCCACCGCCCCGATCCGCAGCGGCCCGGCGACCACCTCGTCGATGGTGGCCAGGTCCCGCTCTGCGACCGAGGCGGTGTCGGCCATGGACCGCGCGGACCCGGCCAACACGCGTCCGGCGGCGGTCAGCCGGACACCCCGCCCGTCCGGCTCGACGAGCTGGCACCGTACCTCGCGCTCCAGCTTCCGCAGGTGCTGGGACACCGCGGGGCCGGTGATGTGCAGCTGCTCGGCGGCGGCCGCAATCGACCCGCGCTCCGCTACCGCGGCGAACACTCGCAGCCGGTCCCAACCAATCATCCAAGTAAGACTAACTGGTTCAACATAGATATGCGAAGTAGTGCTTCAGGCTTTTCGGTGGCAGCGTCGAGCACATGACCGCGACCTTGTCCCGCACCGGCTCCCGTCACACCGCACCCGGTCTGCTGGTCGCCGGCGGCGCGGGATGCCTGTCGGCCTCCGCCATGTTCGTGAAGCTTGCCGGCGCCGACGTCGCCACCACGGCGTTCCTGCGCTGCGCGCTGGCGCTCGTGGCGCTGGTTCCGCTGGCCTTGTCGGAGCTGCGGCGCCAGGGCCCGATGCCTGCGCCGCTGCTCTGGGCCTCGGCGGCGGCCGGGGTCTTTCTGGGCGCCGACTACCTGATGTGGGCGGCCAGCATCGCCGCCGTCGGCGCCGGGATGGCCACCGTGCTGATCAATGTGGCTGTGGTGGTGTTCCCGGTGCTGGCCCGGCTGTTCAGCGGGGTACCGATCGCACGGCGCTTCCGGCTGGCCGCCCCGCTGATGCTGATCGGTGTGGCGCTGGCCGGCGGGATGCTGAGCGGGCCTGCCGCGAGCGGCAGCCCGGTTGCCGGCACCCTGCTCGGGATCGCCGCTGGGGCTGCCTACGCGGGATTCTTGCAGCTCAACCGGCTGTCCGGGCAGCAAAGCCCGCAGCACCTGAGCACTCCGGTGTGCGTGGCCACCGTCGCGGCCTCGGCCGCTGCCGGCCTGGTCGGCGAGCTCGGAGTGGGCGGCACCGGCATCCACCTGTGGATGCCGGTGATGTCCTGGGTGTGGCTCGCCGCGCTGGCGCTGCTCGGCCAGGTCGTTGCGTGGCTGCTGGTCGGTGCCGGTTCCGCCCGGCTGGCTCCGGGCACCACTGGCGGCTTGCTGTTGCTGCAGCCGGTGCTGGCGATCGGGCTCGGTGTACTGGTGCTGGGGGAACGGCCCACCGCGGTGCAGCTGCTCGGCTGCGCCGTGGTGATCGTCGCTGTGTGGTTCGCCACCGGCGGCACCCGCCGCACCACCGGGTAGCGAGGTGCCAGAAGAGTCGCGCGTGGCCCGGCGGATGCCTGAGGCTAGTGCAACTGAGTGAATTTTGTGGTGCCCGTCATCAACGTTGCAACGTTCGCGCCTCGGTAGTCGAGAGGGTGAATGCGGAGCCGGTTGCGCACAGTGTGTAACCAAGACCGCACCCACAGCCGAAGGGCGCGGTATGTCAATCAACACGGCACCTGGCCAGGACCTGACCTGCGGTCACTGCGGGCGGCCCGCCCCGGTCGGCGACCGCTACTGCGAGCGGTGCGGAGCGCCGCTGGGGACCGAGGTGTCCGGCCAGCGCCGTCCGGCTGAGCGCGAGTCGAACGCCTCGGCGCAGCGCCGGTGGGCGCAGGACGGACCCACCCGGTACCTGTGTGCCGCCGCACACCTGGACCCGCTGTTCGCCACCGCGGCCATCGGCGAGTACCTCGTCGAGGAGACCCGCGCGGTACCGCCGTCGCCGGGGGTCGACTCGGTGGCCGTGCTGCGCGATGCGGTGGCGGCCCGGTACCGGCGCCGGGTGCGCGACGCGGTGCTGCTGGTGCTCGCGCTGTTCTTCCTGCTGGCCAGCCCGCCACTTGCGTTGAGTTGGCTGGTGGTGGGCGTGCTTGTGGCCGTGACCAGTGCGGTCACCCGGGCCGGGGCGGGCATTCAGGCTCCCACCTCCGTTGCGGGCGCCGTCAACGGGTACGTCGCCGCGCGGCGGACCGGTGTGATGCTCACCCTGGGCCTGGCGCTGGCGGGAATCGTCGCGGTCTTCGTAGTGCCCGGCATCTCCTACCTGGTCTTCTCCGCGTTCGGCGCCGATTCCAGCTCAGCCGGCACGCTGCTGGCACTGCTCTTCGGCGCGCTGATCCTCGGGGTGCTGGTCGCCGACGAACTCCTGGTGGCCGCGCTGACCCGGGGCCGGTTCGTACCCGAGGAGTTCACCCCCGACCCGGGTGAGCGACCCGGCTGGGAGATGGTCCTGCGCACCCTGGGGCACTCCCGGTTCGCCCGGCAGCTGACCAGGGTGGCCGAGGCGGACCGCCGGGGCACCGTCGCGGACGAGGCCGAGGTCACCGTGTTCCGCGGCTGGCGGCCGTTCCTCGGCGCCGGCGAGCCGATTCGGAACCGGGTCTACGCGCTGCCGCTGAAGCCGGCGGAGGACGGCGAGGCTACCGATGAGCCGCGCAAGTTCACCGTGCTGGAGCTGCAGCGTCACCTGGGCGGCGAGCTGGCACGGTTGCGTGACTCGCGGTCGCTGGCACCGGGTCGCCGGCTGGCGAAGCTGTCCATCCGGGAGCAGGTGTTCATCCCGGCCGAGGCGCTGGTCCGCCGGCTCGACGACCCCGCCCTGCTGGGTGTGCTCACCGACCTGCGCCACCCGCCGCTGGGCCACCTGCCCAGCCAGGTGGCCCAGCAGCTGGCCGACGCACCGCAGGAGCTGGCCCGCTACTACCAGCGCTACGGCGTGGAGGCGTGGGACCGGGATCTCAACGTCACCTGCTACCTGGCCGCCGGTACCGACAACCACACGCTCTATGTGGAGTGGACGCACTGCGTGCTGTTCCCGATTGCGCAGCGGTACCGGAGCATCGACGAGGCCGACGAGGTCGGGCCACTGCCCCGCGCCTTGTTGCAGGCCGTGGCGTTCCCCGCCACCCTGCTCACCCGGCTCGGCACCGTGGCGCACCGATTCCGGCCCATCCGGGAGCGTCGTGGCGTGGTGTCGCCCGCTCGCTACGGCGCCGGCCACAGCGTCCGCGAGATCGCCGCGGACTCCAGCCCGCGCAGCTACTTCCAGGACGCGGACGCGCTGCGCTACATGGAGGTGCTCGAGCAGGGCCTGTTCCGGGCGGTCGGGGAGTTCCTGCAGGAGCGCGGATACGAGATACGCGACGTCCTTGACATTGCCAAGGAGACCGTGAAGCAGTCCGTGGTCACCAACAACATCCACAACTCCGTGCTGAACCACACGGCGGTTGGTGGAAGGGACGCGTCCAGTGGCGCCGGGAGCACCGGTCCATCCGCGGGGCGCGGCAGCGGCGGCACGTCAGGAGGTACTCGATGAGCAGGCGCAACAACACCGTGAACATCACCAACTCGACGCTGCACAACTCCGCGGTGGCCGGCAGGGACGCGGTGCACGGCGGGGCCGGCCAACAGCGGGCCGCCGACCTTGCCACCTTGCGGGCCGCGCTCGCCGAGGTCAGCAGGGAGGTCGCGGAGCGGGGTATCGACGGTGCCGATGCCGCAGACTCCGCCGACGCGGCCTACGAGCTGCGCAAGATGGACAAGGAGCTGGCGGCCGAGGAGCCGGACGGCGACACGGTGCGTTTCCGGTGGAAGTCGGTACTCGCGGCGCTCGACGGCGTAGTGGCCGTCGGCGGCCGAATGACCCAGGTCAGCGACCTGGTGCACAAGCTCTTCGGCGGGTGAACCCGGTGGCGCACTGCACGGGCTGCGGCCGCGAGGCCGGGCCACAGACCCGCTACTGCGCCGGGTGTGGCGCGGCGCTGACTCGCCCGGCGGACGGTCGAGAGCCTCGGCCACGGCGTGGGCTCCAGGTCGGTGCGGTGGCCTGCCTCCTGGCCCTGGTCGGGATCGCTGCCGTGCTCTACCTGCTGCCGACCCGCCACGCCCAGTCCGCCCAGATCCCGCCGGCGGCTTCGGTCGCGCCGGCCCCGACGCCGGTCGAAGCGGTGTCGGTGCCGGCCACCGGCGGCGAGCCGGCGAGCATGGCACCGGCCGACGCGCTGCAGGCGCAGCGCACTGCCGACCGGGTCAATGTGGCGTCGGCCATCGGGTGGTGGGTGCCGCAGATCTCGGCGAAACGGGTCGGCACGGTGGCTGGCGGCGTGGTCTACGACGAGGCTGCTGTCTGGTCGGACTTCCAGGCCAGCCGGTCGCGCTTCCCGAACGCGGTGCTGCTGCGTTCCGACGACTACGGCAGCTTCAGCATCGCCGGCTACTGGGTGACCATCGTGCCGGTGCCCTACTCGGACGCCGCCTCGGCCAACGCCTGGTGCGACTCCCAGGGCTTTGGCGCGGACGACTGCTTCGCCAAACGCATTGCCTACTCGCCGGGAGCCTCGCCGGACACCGTGCACCGTTGACCCGCGCCGCGGAGAGCTACAGCCGGTGTTGAAGTGCGTCGGCCGCGGCGAGCAGGTTGGCCGCCCACCGTGCGCTCGGGCGGCGGCCGATGCGGTCGATCGGCCCGGACACCGACACCGCGGCGACCACCTGACCGGTGCCGTCCCGCACCGGCGCGGACACGCTGGCCACGCCGGACTCGCGCTCCGCCACGCTGTGCGCCCAGCCCCGGCGGCGCACCTCCAGCAGGGTGCGTTCGGTGAACACCGCCTCGGCGAGCACGGCGCGTTGGGTGGCCGGGTCGGCCCAGGCGCTGAGCACCTTCGCGCCGGAACCGGCGGCCATGGACAGCCGGGTGCCCACCGGCACCGTGTCGCGCAGCCCGCTCGCCGGCTCGGAGGAGGCCACGCAGACTCGCTGCATACCGTCGCGCCGGTACAGCTGAACGCTCTCACCGGTGAGGTCGCGCAACCGGGGCAGCACCGCGGCGGCCGCCTCCAGCAGCGGGTCGGCGGAGCGTGCGCTCAGCTCGGCCAGTGCCGGCCCCGGCCGCCAACGCCCGTCGTTGGCCCTGCGCAACAGGCCGTGCACCTCCAGCCCCACCGCGAGGCGGTGCGCGGTCGCCCGGGGCAGCCCGGTGCGCTGACACAGCTCGGCGAGGCCGCACGGCTCCGCCGCGGCGGCCCGCAGGACGGCCACGGCCTTGTCCAGCACGCCGATACCGCTATGCTGTCCCATAGAGCGATACTAGCTTCCCGAAATGTGGGAAGTCTAGGTCGACCGGTGAACGGAGGAATCGTGGGAAGGACGCTCGCGGAGAAGGTATGGGACACGCACCTGGTGCGTCGTGGGGAGGGCCCCGAGCCCGATCTGCTCTACATCGACCTTCACCTGGTGCACGAGGTGACCAGCCCGCAGGCGTTCGAAGGGCTCCGGCTCGCCGGGCGCCCGGTGCGCCGGCCGGACCTGACCATCGCCACCGAAGACCACAACGTGCCGACGACGGACGCGGAGGCGAAGGGCGGCGTCGCCGCGATCGCGGACCCGGTTTCGCGTACCCAGGTGGAGACGCTGCGCCGCAACTGCGCGGAGTTCGGCGTCCCGCTGTACCCGATGAACCACGCCGAGCAGGGCATCGTACATATCATCGGGCCGCAGCTGGGCCTCACCCAGCCCGGCCTGACCGTGGTGTGCGGCGACAGCCACACCTCGACGCACGGCGCGTTCGGCGCGATGGCCTTCGGCATCGGCACCTCCGAGGTCGAGCACGTGATGGCTACCCAGACGCTGCCGCTGAAGCGGTTCAAGACCATGGCGATCAACGTCAACAGCGCGAGCGGCACCCTGCGCCCTGGCGTGACCAGCAAGGACGTCGTACTGGCCATTATCGCGCAGATCGGCACCAGCGGTGGGCAGGGCTACGTGCTGGAGTATCGGGGCAACGTCGTCGAGAACCTCTCCATGGAGGCTCGGATGACGGTCTGCAACATGTCCATCGAGGCCGGCGCCCGGGCCGGCATGATCGCCCCGGACGAGACCACCTTCGAGTACCTGAAGGGCCGCGACCACGCACCGAAGGGCGCGCACTGGGACGAGGCGGTGGCCGCGTGGCGGGAGCTGCGCTCGGACCCGGACGCCGCCTTCGACCTCGAGGTGGACATCGACGCCGACGCGCTGACCCCGTTCGTGACCTGGGGGACCAACCCCGGGCAGGGCGTGCCGTTGGGGGAGCGGGTGCCCGACCCGGAGCAGATCGCGGACGAGAACGAGCGGATCGCGGCCGAGAAGGCGCTGCGCTACATGGGCCTGCAGGCCGGCGTCCCGCTTCGCGAGGTCAGCGTGGACACCGTGTTCGTCGGCTCGTGCACCAACGGGCGCATCGAGGACCTGCGGGCCGCCGCGGACGTGATCAAGGGCCGGAAGGTGGCCGACGGGGTGCGCATGCTGGTGGTACCCGGCTCCATGCGGGTGCGTTTCCAGGCGGAGCAGGAGGGCCTCAGCGACATCTTCACCGCGGCCGGCGCGGAATGGCGTTCGGCGGGCTGCTCGATGTGCCTCGGCATGAACCCGGACCAGCTGGCGCCCGGCGAGCGCAGCGCCTCCACCTCCAACCGCAACTTCGAGGGCCGCCAGGGCAAGGGTGGCCGCACCCACCTGGTGTCACCGCTGGTCGCCGCCGCCACCGCCGTGCGCGGCACGCTGTCCTCCCCCGAAGACCTGGACTGACACCCCGTGAGTGTTGGGGGGGGGG
>DASYBQ010000260.1:0-3145 GCA_036500625.1 Pseudonocardia sp.
CGGCTGGGTGGAGATCCGCGACGACAAAACCACCTTCGGCGCCCCCGACGACCACCGCATCCGCCTCACCGAAACCCAGTTCGACAACTACCAAGCCGCCGTCACCACCCAAAAAACCGCCGGCCAAGCCCTCGAACTGACGCCACTCCCGAACAACATGCAAGCACTACGCAGCACGCACACCCCCGCCGAACTCGTATTCACCGACCGCGAGATCACCGCCTTCCACCACGGCATCCGCCACGGCGACTTCACCCCCGACGCGAAGACATGACACAGCATGACACCGCGATGCGTACGAGCGTAATCGCGGCACAGTGAAGAGGTCATAAGCGAGCAGCGGCTATACCAACATGCGCATCAACCGGGGCGAGGTAGCGGGCAGCGCGTCAAGCACGATGGCGATCCTAATGACCCGAGACATGACCCGCGCTAGCAACTGCCAAACCGACTACCGCGACGCCGACCGAGACGTACCGAGTTTCTTAAAAGCGGCTCAGACGACGATGCGGAGCCGGCGTTGTGGGCGGGTCCCGTCGTCGAACTTCGCCAAGGCCAACTCACTGACCGTCTCGAGCTGGTCTATGTAGACGGACATTGCCGCGCGAACGGCTGACGGGCTGCGTCGGCTGAACGCGTCGAACAGGGTCAGTGCCCCGCTTGCCGAACGCCGTGGTTCCTTGAGCCCTCTCGAACACGCCATTCCGATGCGGATATAGCGCCGCATCGGCTGCCAGACCATCAGCCGGGTGCGTGGTTCCCAACTGCGCGTGTCGGGCCCCAGCCAGGCGGCCTGCAGCCTCTGCGCCTGCCGGAACTTCTCGTCATCACTCACGGCGCCGCCGCCGTATATCGCCCCGAGAAGGCCGCTGATCTTGTCGATCGCCGAGCGCGGCAGGCCTGTGCACAACCGCGCGGAGTGATCCGGGGCCACCGCGTGCCACACCTGGATCAACCGGTCCAACTCGTCGCGGCGCAATGGCGGCACAACGAAGCTGTGATCCCGACGCACTAGCAGCTGTTCATTCTCCAGCCTGCTCAACACCGCCTGCACGATCTCCGAGGTGATCCGGTACTGCTCACCGATCGCGCGGTGCGCCAAGGTGACACCCGGCTCCAACCGGCCGGCCAGTACCGCCTGGCGAACCTCGTCGGCCACCCGGTCCACGGCGAGCAGCGAGTCCGCGGGAACCAGCCATCGTGAATCGCGCATACGGTCCACCCTCGAGAGTCGCCGTTCACGGGACTCTAACCGGCCGGTCCGTCCCGTCCCCGGCCGCGGTACCCGACCAGTAGCTGCGGGATCGGGGTCACCCCTCGGGGGCGTCTCAATTGACCCTCGTCCGTGAAGCAGTGATCATTACCTGTGTCCGACCGAAGGGACCTGCCCGTGCCTCAGCTCCAACCCGCCGACGAGAGCTTCTTCGACACGGCGCCCACCCGCCTCTCGCACCGCTGGTCGATCGCCCGCCCCGCCTCGGAGGTCTGGGCGGAGCTGGTCGGCAACCAGGCGATGCACTGGTGTCGCGGCCTGTCCGTCAACTGGACCTCGCCGAGGCCGTTCGGGGTCGGCACCACCCGGCAGGTCACGGTGCTCGGCGTGCTGAAGGTGCAGGAGCACTACTTCGCCTGGGAGGAGGGCCGGCGCAAGGCGTTCTACGCGAGCGCGGTGAACATCCCGCTGTTCTCCGGCATCGCCGAGGACTACCTCGTCGAGCCGGACGGCGCGGACCGCTGCACCTTCACCTGGAAGGTCGCAGTGCAGCCCAGCGCGCTGGGCAAACCGGGCGCACCGGTGAACGGCCTACTGTTCAACAGCTTCTTCAAGGACACCGGCCGGCACTTCGACGCCTCCTGAACCGGTCGCGAGCCATACACTGGGGTGCCATGGACGGGATCGCGGACATGGGGGGCACCCGGGGCTGGGGCACTGTTCCCGCGCCGCAAGACGACGAGCCGGTGTTCCGCGAGCCGTGGCAAGGCAGGGCGTTCGCGCTGGCCCTGCTGACCATGCGCCAGGTGTCCGGGCAGAACCTGGACGCGTTCCGGCACGCGCTGGAGCGGCTGGACCGGGCCGCCTACCTGGACGAGGGCTACTACGGCCGGTGGCTCAACGGCGCCGAGCTGATGCTCACCGACTCAGCGATCCTCGCTCCGGGCGCGGTCCAGGCGCGGGCCCGCAACCTGAACGGCGAACAGGTCGACGAGCCGCCGGTCCCGGAGCCGAACAAACCCGACTACGCCCCCACCGCGCCCGGTTCACTGCGCGACCTGGACACCCCGCCCGCTTTCGCCGTCGGCGAGCGGGTGCGCGCCAAGGACATCTCACCCGCCGGGCACACCAAGCTGCCCGGCTACGTGCGCGGGCACACCGGAGTCGTCGAGATCGTGCAGCCCGCCGCGGTGCTGCCGGACACCAACGCACACTTCCATGGCGAGAACCCACAGCACGTCTACACGGTGAGCTTCGACTCGGGTGAGCTGTGGGGCCCGGAAGCCGAGCCCTTCGCGCTGACCATCGAGATGTACGAGAGCTACCTGGAGAAGGCCGAATGACCGCCAGCGAACCCGCCGAGCACCGCATGCCCTCGGCGCTGCGCACCGAGGCCCTCGAACAGCTGCTCACCGAGCGGGGCCTTGTCGACCCGACCGTGATGGACAGGTACATCGCCAACTACGAGAACAACGTCGGCCCGCTCAACGGCGCCAAGGTCGTGGCCAAGGCATGGACCGACCCGGATTACCGGCGGCGGCTGCTGGACGACGGCACCTCCGCGATCAAGGAACTGAACTTCGACGGGCCGCAGGCCGAGCACATCGTCGTGGTGGAGAACTCCCCGACCAGCCACAACGTCATAGTCTGCACGCTCTGCTCCTGTTACCCGTGGGCGATGCTCGGCCTGCCGCCAAACTGGTACAAGGACCCGGCGTACCGCTCGCGGGTGGTCCGGGAGCCGCGCGCGGTACTCGCCGAGATGGGCCTGCACCTCGCGCCGGACGTGCGGATCACCGTGCGCGACTCCAGCAGCGAGGTCCGCTGGCTGGTGCTGCCGAGGCGCCCCGCCGGCACCGAGGAGCTGTCCGAGGAACAGCTGGTGCCGCTGGTCACCCGGGAAGCGATGGTCGGGGTGGCCGAGGTCGCCGC
>DASYBQ010000261.1:0-6732 GCA_036500625.1 Pseudonocardia sp.
TGCCGCCAAGCGGGGCCGCACCGTGTCGGTGGTGCTGCCCGCGCTGAACGAGCAGGCCACCGTCGGCGCCATCGTCGCGGCCATCTCGCCGCTGACCGAAGGACCGTCCCCGCTGGTGGACGAGCTGGTCGTGGTGGACTCCGGCTCCACCGACGACACCAGGGCGGCGGCCGAGGCCGAGGGCGCCCGGGTGGTCGGCAGGGAGCAGGTGCTGCCCGAGCTGCCCACCCGCGCCGGCAAAGGGGAGGTGTTGTGGCGCTCGCTGGCCGCCACCAGCGGTGACCTGGTGGTTTTCCTGGACTCCGACCTGGTCGACTTCGACTCCGGCTTCGTGCCGGCCCTGCTCGGTCCGCTGCTGACCGATCCGGGGGTGGCGTTGGTCAAGGGTTTCTACCGGCGGCCGCTGCGGCTGGACCGCGCCGAGCTGGACACCGGTGGCGGGCGGGTCACCGAGCTGCTGGTGCGCCCGCTGCTCGCCGCGCTGTACCCACAGCTGTCCGGGATGGTGCAGCCGCTCGGCGGGGAGTACGCGGCGACCCGCGAGCTGTTGGAGTCGGTGCCGTTCTCCGCCGGGTACGGGGTGGAGATCGGCCTGCTGCTGGATACCCACGCCCGGCTGGGTCTTGCCGGGCTCGGGCAGGTCAACCTCGGGGTACGCAAGCACCGCAACCGCTCATTGCTGCAGCTGGGCGTGATGGCCCGCCAGATTCTGGCCGCCGTACTGCGCCGACACGGCCCGACGGATGACGGTGGACCGATCACCCAGTTCCACCAGGTGGCCGGGGAATGGTTGCCGACCAGCCACGAGGTGGAGGTCCGGGAGCGGCCGCCGATGCGCGAGGTGCTGTCCCAAGGCGCCGCCGGGCAGCACGACCGGACCTGAGAGGCGCGAGCGATACCCGACCCGGGCAACCGAGGCAGCCAGGGCAAGCCGCACTAGAGTCGCGGTGGTGGGTACCGCGCTGGTGTATGTCGTGGCGCTGCTCGCGGTCGCCGCCGCGTTCTTCGCCGGCGCCGTGGCGGTGTTCGGCCGGGGCGAGGAGCTGGCCCCGATCCCGCCGGGCGCGACGCCGACCTGGTTGCCCGACCGCGAGGTGCAGGCCGCGCACGTGCGCGCGGTGCGGTTCCAGCAGGCAGTGCGCGGATACAAGATGGCCGAGGTGGACTGGGTGTTGGAGCAGCTGGCCGGCGAGCTGGACGACAGGGCCGGGGAGTGCGACGGACTGCGCAGGCGCATCGTCGAGCTGGAGTCGGCGATGGCCGGTGCGCGGCAGGCGGACGTGCTGCGCGAGGTGGGCCTCGGCGAGTCCTACCGCGAGCCGAACAGCGAGAACGGCACCGCTTCGACACCAGACTTGGGCTCGGACGGCGAGCGGACCGACCCCGCGAGCGACGACCGGCACAGCGGACCGGATGGCGCGGTCGAGCAGCGGCCCGGCTCCGGACACGGGGCGGGCGAATGAGCGGCACTGGCCCCGCGCGGGGTGCGCCGGCGCATGCCGACCTGGAGCTGTCGGTGCAGGTGGCCGCCCCGCCGGAGCACACATGGGCGGTGCTCACCGACTGGGCCCGCCAAGGCGAGTGGATGCTCGGTACCACGGTCGCGGTCACCGGCGGGGACGGTCACTCGGTCGGTTCCACCCTGTCGGCGAAGACCGGTTACGGCGCGTTCGGATTCGTCGACACCATGGAGGTCAGCGAGTACGACGCCAAGGGGCGCCGGTGTGTGGTGCGGCACACCGGGCGGCTGGTCCGGGGGGAGGGCGAGTTTGCCGTCACCCCGAACGGCCGGGCCGGGATGTGCACGGTGCACTGGAGCGAGCGGCTGGAGCTGCCGTTCGGCGTGGTCGGCCGGGTGGGCTGGGCGGCCGGCCGAGGGGTGTTCTCCGCCGGGGTGCGGTATTCGCTGCGTAGGCTGGCTCGACTCTGTGAGGCCGAGGCCGGTGGCTGACGACCTGCCCGGCGCCGGGCGCGGCGAACCGGTGCGCGCCGCCGTGCGCGGCCCGGATGGGCGGCTGCGCTGCCCATGGGCGACCGGCGCGCCGGACTACCTCGACTACCACGACGAGGAGTGGGGTCGCCCGCTGCGTGGCGTGGCGCCGATGTTCGAGCGGCTGTGTCTGGAGGGCTTCCAGTCCGGCTTGTCCTGGCTGGTCATCCTGCGCAAAAGGGAAGGGTTCCGGCGGGCTTTCGCCGGTTTCGACCCGGTCAGGGTGGCCGAGTTCGACGACGAGGACACCGCAAGGCTGCTCGCCGACCCGGGCATCGTGCGCAATCGGGCGAAGATCGAGGCGACCCGGCGCAACGCCCGCGCGGTGCTCGAGCTGGACCAGCCGCTGGACGAGCTGCTCTGGTCGTTCGCGCCGGACCCGGCCACCCGAAGCCGGCCAAGGACCTTCGACGACGTCCCAGCGGTCACCCAGGAGTCCACCGCGATGGCCAAGGCGTTGAAGAAACACGGCTTCAGCTTCGTCGGCCCGACCACCTGCTACGCGTTGATGCAGGCCGCTGGGCTGGTGGACGACCACCTCGAGGGTTGCCTCGCCGGGGGCACCGGTCGCGCCCCCGAACCGGGTCGGCCTCTCGGATGATCGCCTCGGTTGCACCTCTTTCTGGGCGATGGGGGAGAATAAACATCGCTGATCGTGGATGGAGGGAGCTCGACATGGCGGCCATGAAGCCCCGGACCGGTGACGGTCCTCTCGAAGTGACCAAGGAGGGTCGGGGCATCGTGATGCGCGTACCACTCGAGGGTGGTGGCCGTCTCGTCGTAGAGATGTCGGCCGAGGAAGCAAGTGATCTTGGTGATGCGCTGAAAGCGGCCGCGGGCTGAGTGCACTATTCGTATGAGGGTCATTCACCAACCGCCCCAGGCGCCGGTGGGCCGGCGCCGCTGTCCGGTACCTCGGGCGATCCGCCGGCCCGCCGCCGGCACCGGAGGGTGAACGAACCGCTGGATATCCCCGGCGAGGCAGCCGTGTCGGCTGGAGTGCTGCCCGACATCCCCACTCCGCTGCTCACCGTGGTCGCCGGTGCTGGCGCGGGCCCAGAAGACTCCGGAGCCATGCACGTGGTGCTCGTCGACGAGGCGGGCGAGCAGCGCGGCTCCGAGGACCGTGCTGTGGACGGCGAGCTGATTGCCAGGCTCGGCGCAACCGGCGCATCCGGCGAGGTGCACGCGCTGCCGGACGGCCGCTGGTTGCTCGGCACGGGCGAGGGTGGCGAGGCGGACTGGCGGCGTGCCGGCGCCGCGCTCGCCACCGCGTTGCGCCTCCGGCCCGGGCGGGGCAGTGGCCGCGTCGAGCCTGCTGACCGGCACCCGCCCCCCGCCGTCGCGCTGGTGGTGACGGAGCTGGCCGAGTCGAGCCGGGCCGCTTTGGTCACCGGACTGCTGCTCGGCTCGCACCAGTTCCGGGTGACCGCCCGGCCCGGCCCCCGCCCCGGCCGGGCGCTGCTGGTTGCGCCCGAGCCGGAGCTGGCGCGGCTGCGGGACACGGTCGAGGTGGCCACCGCGCTCGCCTCGGCGACCGCGCTCGCGAGAGACCTGGCCTCGGCTCCCTCCGATGTGAAGACACCGGTCTGGCTGGTGGAGACGGCGGCTCGGCTTGTCGAGGAGATACCTGGACTGACCGCGACTATCTGGTCCTCGGCGCGGCTGGCCGAGGAGGGTTTCGGCGGGGTGCTTGCCGTCGGCGGCGGCTCCGCGCGGGCCCCGGCGATGGTGCGGCTGGACTGGTCCCCGGTCGGCGGAGCGCCCCGGGATGCCCGGCATCTGGTGCTGGTCGGCAAGGGCATCACCTTCGACACCGGTGGCATCTCCATCAAGCCGGCCGAGGGCATGCACCTCATGCGCACCGACATGGCCGGCGGCGCCGCGGTGATCGGCGCGATGCTGGCGATCGCCCGGCTGGGTGTGCCGATGCGGGTCACCGGGTTGGTGCCGGCGGCTGAGAACCATGTGTCCGGCTCGGCGTACCGGCCAGGTGACGTGGTGCGGCACTACGACGGGCGCACCACCGAGGTGGTCAACACCGACGCGGAGGGCCGGATGGTGCTGGCCGACGCGATCGGCTATGCGGTGCGGGAGCTGTCGCCGGACCTGATCGTGGACGTCGCGACACTGACCGGCGCGATGAAGGTCGCGCTGGGGCTGCGCACCGGCGGCCTGCTGGCCAGCGACGACGAGCTGGCCGACGCGGTAATGGCGGCCGCGGCGCGCGCCGGCGAGCGGCTGTGGCGGATGCCGCTGCTGGACCACGTGGCGCAGGAGATCTCCTCGCCGATAGCCGACGTCCGGCAGGCGCCACCCGGCCCCGGCGGTATCGGCGCGGCGGTGTTCCTGCGGGAGTTCACCGGGCAGGTGCCGTGGGCGCATCTGGACATCGCCGGCCCGGCACGCTGTGAACAGCCCTATGACGAGGTTGCCATCGGCGCGACCGGGTTCGCGGCACGCACCCTGGTCGAGCTCGCGCTGGGATACACCCGAGACTGAGCGCGGCCTCGTTACCTCGGCCCGGGCGCGGTGCTGGAACCCGGGCCCACAGGACACTAGTCTCAAGGTTGACATGTACGCGGTCAGAGTGTGCTGCTCAGGTCCCCGGCGGCTGTTTGGGTGCCGAGGCGCCCGCAGCCGGCGGATTGGGGCGTGGATGGGCTCGTTACCGGTCAGCTCGGAGCGTCACTGATGAGTTCGGTGCGCTACCCGGTAGGCATGCCGGGCAGCGTGCTCGGCATCGTGCTGGCCGGTGGCGAGGGCAAGCGGCTCTGGCCGCTCACGGCCGACCGGGCCAAACCGGCTGTGCCGTTCGGCGGAAACTACCGTCTGATCGACTTCGTGCTGTCCAACCTGGTCAACGCCGGTGTGCACCGGATCTGTGTGCTCACCCAGTACAAGTCGCACTCGCTGGACCGGCACATCTCCACCACCTGGCGGCTGTCCAGTGTGCTCGGCCAGTACATCACCTCGGTGCCGGCGCAGCAGCGGCTCGGCCGTCGCTGGTACACCGGTTCGGCCGACGCGATATTCCAGAGCCTGAACCTGGTCTACGACGAGCGGCCGGACTACATCGCGGTGTTCGGGGCCGATCACGTCTACCGGATGGACCCGGCGCAGATGATCGGCCAGCACATCGTGAGCGGGGCCGGGGTGACGGTGGCCGGCATCCGGGTGCCGAGGGCGGAGGCCAAGGGCTTCGGCTGCATCTCGTCGAACGCGGACGGCCAGATCACCGACTTCCTTGAGAAGCCGTCCGACCCGCCGGGTACCCCGGACGACCCCGAGGTGACCTTCGCCTCGATGGGCAACTACCTGTTCTCCACCGACGTGCTGCTGGACGCGCTGCGCGCGGACGCCCAGGACAGCGACTCCGACCACGATATGGGCGGCGACATCATCCCCCGGCTGGTCCGCGAGGGGGAGGCCTCGGTCTACGACTTCGCGGACAACGTGGTGCCCGGCGCCACCGACCGCGACGCGGGTTACTGGCGCGACGTCGGCACCGTGGACGCCTACTACGACGCGCACCAGGATCTGGTCTCGGTGCACCCGATCTTCAACCTGTACAACCAGCGCTGGCCGATCCGCACGGCGGTGCCACCGCTGCCGCCGGCCAAGTTCGTGGAGACCGGCATGGCGGTGAACTCCATCGTCGGCGCGGGCACCATCATCTCCGGCGGCGCGGTGCACCGGTCGGTGGTGAGCACCGGGGTGTTGGTGGAGTCCGGCGCAGAGGTGTCCGACTCGGTGCTGCTGCCGGGGGTGCGGATCGGCAAGGGCGCGGTGGTGCGCCGAGCCATCCTGGACAAGAACGTGACGGTGCCGGACGGCGCGCAGGTCGGCGTGGACCTGGCCCTGGACGGGGGCCGCTACACGGTCAGCTCCGGCGGCGTGGTGGTCCTCGGCAAGGGCGTCACCGCCGGCTGACCCCAGCCAATCCTTGGGCGAGTCGGGCGCCTGCGCACCCGGCTCGGTAGCCAGGTCACGAAGTCGCTGCATTGCGGGTGCGCCTCGGCGGGGGCAGGGCCAGTGATTCGGCGCGCAGCGCGAGGGTGATCAGCAGGCCGAGGAGCATGCCGGTGGCGGTGAGCAGCACGGCGAGCCAGCCTCCGCGCGCGATGGCCTCCCGCGCCGCGATGCCCTTTCCGGTGGGCAGACCGGCGTTCGAGATGGCGACCAAGACAGCGAGGCCGATGGCGTTGCCGATGTTGAGCGTGCTGGACGCCATGGCGGACGCGACGCCGTGTTGTCGTGCTTCGACCCCTGCCGCCGCGGCGATCCACATCGCGGTCCAGGTGATGCCCTTTGCCACGCCGGAGACGATCAGCCCGGGCGGCAGCACGAGGTAGCCGCGATCGACGTCGAAGCCGTAGGCGAGGATCGGGGTGCCGATGGCGCCGGCAAGAAATCCGCTGAGCAGCGTGTTGCGGACGCCAAAGCGGGTGGTCATGCGCTCGCCGAGCTGTGTGCTGGTCGCGAGGCAATCGAGGGAACCAGGAACGCCAGGCCGGTGTGCAGCGCGCTGAACTGGTGCACGCTCTGTAGTAGGACAGTCAGGGAGTAGGGCAGGGCCCGAGAGGCTTCACCCGGTTGATCGTACGAAAGTCCACGTTCCATCGGAGTGATGAGCTAGAAGGTGGGCACGCCGGTCAGCTCGGGCAGCGCGGGCAGCGCGGTGTCCGGGATCCCCTGGGCGAGGTCGACGTCCCCGGCCCGCAGGGCGGTGGCGCGGGCCA
>DASYBQ010000262.1:0-17061 GCA_036500625.1 Pseudonocardia sp.
GGTCAGTTCACCGCTGGGAGCGAACCCTGCGTTCGCAGGAGTGTCGACCCACTGGGGTCGACTCGACAGGCAGGAGGTCGAAGGGGACCGATGAACATTGTCGTGCTGGTCAAGCAGGTGCCGGATACCTATTCCGAGCGCACCCTCGCCGATTCTGACCATACACTCGACCGGGCATCCACCGAGGCCGTGATCGACGAGATCAACGAGCGTTCGGTGGAAGCGGCGCTGCAGCTCAAGGAAGCCGACGGCGGTGAGGTCACGGTGGTGTGCATGGGTCCCGACAGGGCCACGGATGCCATCCGCAAGGCGTTGTCGATGGGCGCGGACAAGGCGGTGCACCTGTCCGATGAGGCGCTGCACGGTTCCGACGCGGTGCAGACCGCCAAGGCGCTGGCCAAGGCCATCGGCACGGTGGAAGGCTACGACCTGGTCATTACCGGTAACGAGGCGAGTGACGGGCGCACCGGAGCGGTGCCGGCCATGATTGCCGATGTGCTGGGGCTCCCGGTGCTCACGCACGCCCAGGAGCTGGCGTACAGCGACGGCACGGTGAGCGTGACCCGGGCCACCGACGACGGTGTCACCAAACTGACCGCGGAGCTGCCCGCGCTGGTCAGCGTCGGTGAGAAGCTCAACGACCCGCGCTACCCGTCGTTCAAGGGCATCATGGCCGCGAAGAAGAAGCCGGTGGAGACCGTCACCCTCGCGGACGCGGGCATCGACCCGAGCTCGGTCGGGCTGGCCAACGCGTACACCACGGTGACCGACTCCGCGCCGAAGCCGCCGAAGTCCGCAGGCGAGAAGGTCGAGGACGAGGGCGACGGCGGTTCCAAGATCGCCCAGTACCTGATCAGTCAGAAGATCGTCTAATCCGCGTAGCCGAAGGAGGAGAACGGACATGAGTGAGGTTCTGGTCCTCGTCGACCATGCGGACGGCGAGATCAAAAAGGTGACATACGAGCTGCTCACCGCGGCGCGTGCGCTCGGCGAGCCATCGGCCGTGGTGACCGGCGCGTCCGGTACCGCGGCCAAGCTGGCCGACGGACTGAAGTCCTACGGTGCCGCGAAGATTTACGTGGCCGAGTCGGACGAGGTAGAGAAGTATCTCGGCGGCGTCGAGGTCGCGGTGCTCAAGTCGCTGGTGGAGGAGAAGGCCCCGGCGGCGGTGCTGCTCTCGGCCAGCGCGGACGGCAAGGAGATCGCAGGACGGCTGGCGGTGCGCACCGACTCGGCGCTGCTCACCGATGTGGTGGCTGTGCACAGCGACGGCTCCGCCGTGCACTCGATCTTCGGTGGCGCGTTCTCGGTGACCGCCAAGGCCAACACCGAGCACCCGGTGATCACCGTGCGTCCTGGTGCCGTCGACGCCGAGCAGGCGGACGGTGCGGGCGAGGAGGAGAACATCGAGGTACCGGCGCTCGAGGGTCGGCACGCGACGGTGACCAGTCGGGAGCCGATCGTCGGTGGCGACCGCCCGGAGCTGACCGAAGCTTCGATCGTGGTCTCCGGTGGGCGGGGCGTGGGCTCGGCGGACAACTTCGAGGTCGTCGAAGCGCTCGCCGACTCGCTCGGCGCGGCGGTCGGCGCGTCCCGTGCGGCGGTGGACTCCGGCTACTACCCGAACCAGTTCCAGGTCGGGCAGACCGGCAAGACCGTGTCGCCGCAGCTGTACGTCGCGCTCGGCATCTCCGGCGCGATCCAGCACCGGGCCGGCATGCAGACCTCGAAGACGGTCATCGCGGTCAACAAGGACCCGGAGGCGCCGATCTTCGAGATCACCGACTTCGGCGTGGTCGGCGACCTGTTCAAGGTGGCCCCGCAGCTCACCGACGAGGTGAAGAAGCGCAAGGGCTGAGACGTCACAGCCGCTCCAGGCGGCGGTGTCGTCCCGCACGTGCACCACACCACCCACCCATCAGCAGGGGGCCGGCACACCCGCCGACCCCCTGCTCTTGTCTCAGGTGACCACGCGGGATCTCGGGGGTTGCCGGGGGCCGGAGGCCCCCCGACTGTCAGGGTTAACCCGTTTGCCATCGGAGCGCCGCCGTCGGTGAGCCCAGCTGTTCCATCCGGCGCGTAGACCTCGGGTATGACTGCATCCCGGCTGTTGGTGAGCACACCACCGACCGAGCAAACCGGTCTGAGATCCCACTATTCACTGCTGCTGACCAGGAACGACGATGACGTCGCCTCGGCGCAGCGGCTGCGATACCAGGTCTTCGCCGAGGAACTGGGCGCCACGCTGAGCGACCCGCACACCGGTCGTGACATCGACCGGTTCGACGAGTTCTGCGACCACCTGGTGGTCCGCGCCGACCAGACCGGTGAAATCGTCGGTACCTACCGAATGCTTCCCCCGGAGCGTGCTCGGGAAGCCGGTGGTTACTACTCCGAGACCGAGTTCGACCTCACCGCGTTCGCCGGACTGCGGTCCTCGCTGGTGGAGGCGGGTCGTTCCTGCGTACATCCGGACCACCGGGGCGGTGCCGTGGTCAGCCTGGTGTGGGCCGGGATTGCCCGCTACCTGCTGCTGACCGGCAACACCTACCTGACCGGTTGCGCGAGCGTGTCACTGGCCGACGGAGGCATGTTGGCCCGAGGAGTATGGGAGCGGGCCAAGGCCAAGCACCTGTCGCCAACCGACCTGCGGGTCACGCCCCACCACCAGTGGGACGCGGACGCCGCGGTGCGCCCGGAGCGCACGCTCATCCCGCCGCTGCTGCGCGGCTACCTCCGGCTGGGGGCGTGGGTGTGCGGCCCGCCGGCACACGACCCGGACTTCGGTGTCGCGGATTTCTTGGTACTGCTGTCCCTTGATCGACTCGACCAGCGCTACCTTCGGTTCTTCCTGGGCGCTGAGGGAGCGTCGCAGCGCCCGGCGAGCACCGGGAGCGAGGCCCCTCGGAAAGTAACGCGGGCATGACCGCGACGGTCGAGGGAACCGGCACCAGCACCGCCACAGGGCTCGGCGCCGGGCGCGGAATCGCTGCCGGCATCCGATTCACCGGCACCGGGGCCAATGGCGTTGAGCCCGATACCGAGATCGAGTTCCCCTACACCGACACGGCTGGTGCCGGGGCCATCGGCATCGAGATTGCCGGTGCCGGGACTGCCGACAGTGGGATCGGCGTCGGGCACCCGTTGCCGGCACCGGCCGTCGCACAGGGTGGCAGCAGCTGGGAGCCCACGTCGCCGTGCACACCCTGCTGCCTGCCCGACGCCGGGACGCTGCCCCGGGTGAGCACCGTGAGGGTGGCGGCGCGGATGGCTGCCTTGGGCATCCTCGTGGCGGCCTTCGCGCTGTCGGCCGTGGTGTTGCCGCTGTTCGGCGCACCCCGGCGGACCCGGGCACTGCGGCGGATATTCCGCACCGTGCTGCGTGCGATCGGGGTGCGGATGGTGCACACCGGGGCGGAGCGGTTCGACGCCGGGCCGGGTACCGGTGGCGTGCTCGTAGTCGCCAACCACCTGTCCTGGCTGGACATCATGGTGCTGGGCGCTGTGCAGCCGGTCCGGATGGTGGCCAAGCAGGAGGTGCGAAGCTGGCCGGTGCTCGGCGCGGTGGCAGCCCGCGCCGGCACTCTGTTCGTGGACCGCGCGAGGCTGCGCTGTCTGCCGTCGCTGGTAGCGGACACGGCGCGGGCGCTGCGCGACGGTGCGGCCGTCGGGCTGTTCCCGGAGGGCACCACCTGGTGCGGGGCCGCGATGGGCGAGTTCCGCCGGGCCGGGTTCCAGGCCGCGGTGGACGCGGGCGTCGCGGTGCGCCCGGTGGCCCAGCGGATGCGGCTGCTGGACGGCACACCCACCAGCATGGGTGCGTTCGTCGGGGCCGACACGCTGCTCGACTCGATACTCCGGGTGCTGCGGCTGCCCGGGTTGGTGTTCGAGATCGAGGTGCTGCCGCTGCTGCCCAGCACGGACACCGACCGCAGGGAGTTGGCCCACGCCGCGCGGCGTGCGGTGTGCGCCGCCACCGGGGTGAGCGTGGCTACCGCCGTGCCACCTCGCGCACCCCGCCCAGTGGCCCGAAACGACCAGCTCCCGACGGCCGCCTAGGAGCCGCTGTGGCCCCGGCTACCTCGGCCGCATGGGGATGGCGGTTATCGCCGCGCACGGCCGTCGAGCCGGGCGGGACGCTGGAGTGGCTCTGCCGGTCGTGTGACGGCGGCCGCGCCAGGTACCGCCCGGGCGGTTAACCTGATTGGTGCCATGACATATCTGGACCACGCCGCCACCACCCCGATGAACCGGGAGGCGGTCGCCGCGATGAGTGCGGCGTTGTCCCGCACGGGCAACGCCTCCTCACTGCACACCTCCGGGCGCACCGCTCGCCGTGACGTCGAGGAGTCCCGCGAACGGATCGCCGTCTCGGTCGGCGCGCGGCCCTCGGAGGTGGTGTTCACCACCGGCGGTACCGAGGGCGACAACCTTGCCGTCAAGGGCATGTTCTGGTCCCGCCGCGACGGCGACCCGGCCCGTAACCGACTGCTGGTTTCCTCGGCCGAGCACCACGCCGTGTTGGACGCCGCCGAGTGGCTGGCCGACCACGAAGGCGCGGAGCTGGAACTGCTGGCTGTCGACGAGGTTGGCCGGGTCCGCCCTGAGACGCTGCGCGCCGCGCTGGCCCGCTCGCCCGAGCAGGTCGCGCTGGTCAGCGTGATGTGGGCCAACAACGAGGTCGGCACGGTCAACCCGATCACCGAGCTGTCCTCGGTCGCGCACGAGTTCGGCGTGCCGCTGCACACAGATGCGGTGCAGGCGGTCGGCGTGCTGCCGATCGACTTCACGGCCTGCGGCGCGGACGCGCTCACCCTGACCGGCCACAAGCTGGGTGGCCCCTACGGCCAGGGCGCGTTGCTGCTCGGCCGCCAGGTGGCCTGCACGCCGCTGATGCACGGTGGCGGCCAGGAGCGTGACGTGCGCTCCGGCACCCTCAACGTGCCGGCGGTGGTCGGCCTCGCGGTCGCCGTCGAGCAGGCGGTTGCCGAGGCGCCGGTACGCGGCGTCGAGCTCGCCGCGCTGCGCGACGAGTTGGTCCGCCGGGTCGTCGAGGTGCTGCCGGACGCGGTGCTCAACGGCGAACCCGGCCAGGGCGTGATCGCCGGCGGACCGGGACGGCTGCCCGGCAACGCCCACCTCAGTTTCCCCGGCTGCGAGGGCGACAGCCTGATCATGCTGATGGACGCGCACGGCATCGAGTGCTCGACCGGCTCGGCGTGCACCGCCGGAGTAGCCCGGCCGAGCCATGTGTTGCTCGCGATGGGGGTCGACGAGGCCTCGGCCAGGGGGTCGCTGCGCTTCTCCCTCGGCCACACCTCCACCCGCGCCGACGTGGACGCGGCTGTCGCGGCGATCGGGCCGGTGGTGGAACGGGCCCGCCGCGCCGGGCACGCCGGTCGCCGGCAGACCGTCGCGGCCGGCGGGCGGTGAGCTGACGTGCGGGTACTCGCCGCGATGAGCGGGGGAGTCGACTCGGCGGTTGCTGCCGCGCGGGCGGTCGACGCCGGGCACGACGTGGTCGGGGTGCACCTCGCGTTGGCCGAGACACCCGACGCGCTGCGCAGCGGCTCCCGGGGCTGCTGCTCGAAAGAGGACGCGGGCGACGCGCGCCGGGCCGCGGACGTGCTGGGCGTCCCGTTCTACGTGTGGGACTTCGCCGGGCGGTTCGCCGAGGAGGTGGTGGACCAGTTCGTGGCCGACTACGCGGCGGGCCGGACCCCGAACCCCTGTCTGCGCTGCAACGAGAAGGTCAAGTTCGCCGCTCTGCTGGACAAGGCGCTCGCGCTGGGTTTCGACGCGGTGTGCACCGGCCACTACGCCCAGCTGCACGACGGGGTGCTGCGCCGCGCGGTTGACGCCGGCAAGGACCAGTCCTACGTGCTCGCGGTGCTCTCCCAGCGACAGCTGTCGCACGCGCTGTTCCCGGTCGGTGACACGCCGAAGAGCGCCATCCGGGCCGAGGCGGCCGAGCGCGGGCTGGCGGTGGCCGCGAAGCCGGACAGCCACGACATCTGCTTCATCCCGACCGGGGACACCGCCGGCTGGCTGACCGAGCGGCTCGGGCGGCGCCCGGGCCCGGTAGTCGACGCGGTGACCGGTGAGGTGCTCGGCGAGCATGCCGGAGTGCACGGCTTCACCGTCGGACAGCGCCGGGGGCTCGGCGTGGACCGGCCGGCTCCGGATGGCCGCCCCCGGTACGTGCTGGGCATCGAGCCGGTCAACGGAACGGTAAAGATCGGGCCGGCCGAAGCACTCGACGTACACGAGCTGGTCGGGGAGCGGCCGGTGTGGGCTGGTCATTCCCCGGTGGGACCGGTGGAGTGCGTCGCCCAGGTGCGGGCGCACGGCGGGCTCGCGGACGCTGTCGCCGAAGTGGGCGGTGACCTGCTGCGGGTACAGCTGCGGGCGCCGCTGCGCGGCGTTGCCCCCGGCCAGGCGGTGGCGCTTTACCGGCCGGACCCCGGCGGAGACATCGTGTTGGGCAGCGCCACTATCCGCTGACCCGGGTCAGTCGGTGTCGGACCAGCTCTCCGGCGGCTCGACGAACGCCTTGCCGAGGTCGCGGGCCTTTGCCATGGCACGTTGGGCCCACTCCGGGCTCGCGCCGGCAAGGCCGCAGGTCGGGGTGGGCACAACCAGGGTGGCCAGCCGCTCTCGGGCGAAGCCGACGTGGTCGGCCAGCCACAGTGCCGGGCGGGCCAGCTCGCGCAGCGAAGGCTCCCGGTCCGGGCGCACCGAAGGCACCAGGCCGAGCAGGATCGGCACCTCGGCGTCCCAGCTCTCGCCGATGGCGTCCAACGCGGCACGGTGGGTGCCGATCAGTCCCACGTCCAACGCCAGTGCGCCGGCACCGGCTCTTCGCAGCAGCGCGATCGGGGCCTTCGGTGCGCAGCAGTGCACGATGACCGGCTGGGGCAGCGCGTCGATGACCACACGCAGCAGCTGCTCGGCGTCCGCCTCCGGTACCGAGGCGACGGTGCCGAACCCGGACGGGGTGGACAGCGCGCCGGCCAGCACCGAGGGCAGGCTCGGTTCGTCCAGCTGCACGACGACCCGTGCACCGGTACGGGCCGCGACCTCGCCGGCATGCCCGGCCAGGCCCTCGGCGAGGCTGGCGGCGAACTCCCGGCGCGCGCCGAGGTCGGTCAGCACCCGGTGGCCGTTGTGCAGCTCGACCTCGGCGGCCAGCGTCCACGGTCCGGCCGCCTGCAGCTTCACCCATGCCGGCCTGGTGGCGTCCAGTGCCTCCTCCAGCGCGTCCAGGTCGGTGCGCAGCAGGTCGACGGCGCGGCGGTGTTCCCCGCCCGGGCGGGGAGTGACCCGATAGCCGGAGGGCACGAACTCGGTGGCCAGGTCGACCAGCAGCCCGGCGGTACGCCCGATGAGATCGGCGCCGACCCCCCTGGCCGGCAGCTCCGGCAGGTGCGGCAGATCGGGAAGCTCCCCGGCGACAGTGCGGGCAGCTTCCAACGGGTCGGTGCCGGGTAGCGAGCCGATGCCGGTAGCGGTACCGGGAGTCCAGTAAGGGGTGTTCACAGCGGGTGTCTACCAGGCGTGGCCCCAGCGCACCCGACCGCGGCGGGTGCGGCGCCACAGTTCCGGATGGCGGTTGGGTTACGGTGATCGGGAACTCCCCTCGACGTCGAGCCGCGCGGCGGAATCTGGCCAGCACCTCCGGACCGCTGAACTCCTCGCCGCCTTCCGTCGTAGGCTGCGCACCTGTGACCGCGTATGTGGATCGACTGCTGTTGGGCCCCGGACCGTCCAATCCTTACCCGGAGGCGGTGCAGGCGCTCGGCAGGCCGGTGATCGGCCATCTGGACCCGGAGTACCTCGCGCTGGTCGCGGAGATATCCGATCGGCTGCGCGCGGTGTTCGACACCGCCAACGAGCTGACCCTGCCGGTCAGCGGCACCGGCTCGGCCGGCATGGAGGCCTGCCTGGCGAGCCTGCTGCAGCCGGGGGAGAAGGCGGTCGTCGGGGTGAACGGCTACTTCGGTGAGCGGCTGTGCGAGGTCGCCGCCCGGGGCGGGGCCGAGGTGGTCCGGGTGGCGGCACCGTGGGGCAGGGCGTTGGACCCGGCCGACCTGCTGGCCGCCCAGCGGACCAACCCCGATGCCCGGCTGCTCGCCGTGGTGGCCGCCGAGACCTCAACCGGTGTGCGCAACGACATCGCGCCACTGGCCGCGCTTGCCGAGACCGACACGTTGCTGCTGGTGGACGCGGTGACAGCACTGGGCGGCACCGAGCTGCGGGTGGACGACTGGAAGATCGACGCCTGCTACTCGGCCAGCCAGAAGTGTCTCGGCGCCCCGCCGGGGTTGGCGCCGGTGACGCTGTCGGCCCGCGCGGTCGAGGTGATGCGGTCCCGCACCGTGCCGGTCCGCTCGTTCTACCTGGACCTAGGGCTGCTGTGGGAGTACTACCTGGCGCCCGCGCCGCGCTACCACCACACCGCCTCCTCGACCATGGCCTCCTCGCTGCACGCCGGGCTCGGGGTGCTGCTGGCGGAGGGCAAGGAGCGGACCTGGGCGCGGCACGCCGGGATCGGCGGTCTGTTGCAGCAGGAACTGACCGACCGTGGCTGGGGGCTGATCGCGGACGCGAACAACCGGTTGCCGCAGCTCACCGCCACGCGGCTACCCGAAGGGCTGGAGGAGGCGCCGCTGCGCCGGGCGCTGCTGGAGCGCTTCGGTATCGAGGTCGGCGCCGGCCTCGGTGAGTTCGCCGGCCGGGCCTGGCGGATCGGCATGATGGGCCACGCCGCGAGGGAGCGCTCGGTGCGCACCCTGCTCGCCGCCGTCGACGAACTGCTGGGCTGACCCGCTGCCAGGTGAGCAGGACACCGGCCCGAATTATCGCGGCGCGGACCGGGCGCGCCCTGGCACCATGGATGCCATGCGCACGCTGTTGAACGTCATCTGGCTTGTCCTGTGTGGTTTCTGGATGGCGGTCGGGTATGTGCTCGCCGGGATCATCTGCTGCGCACTGATCGTGACCATCCCGTTCGGGATCGCCTCGTTCCGGATCGCGAACTTCGCACTGTGGCCCTTCGGCCGCACTCTGGTGGATCGGCCTGGGGGCAACGGGGCCGGGTCGGCTGTCGGCAACGTGATCTGGCTGGTGGTCGCCGGGTGGTGGCTCGCCCTCGGGCACCTCATCACCGCCATCGGGCTGGCGATCACCATCATCGGCATCCCGCTGGCCTGGGCCAACCTCAAGCTGATCCCGGTCTCGCTGCTCCCGCTCGGCAAGGAGATCGTGCCGGCGGGCGCCTCGGCGCCGCCGAGCGGATACGTCGTGCCGACCGGGCCACCCAGCCCGGCGCGCTGAGCGTGCTCCGGCGCGTGGTTCGGCGAAACCGTCGGGGGCGATAGCTAGGCTTGCCCTGTGAACGCCGCCGAAGCCTCTGAGAACACCGAGACCGGGCACGTGCCCGGTGAGCTCCGCGAGCGGCACGCCCGGTTGGCCACCGAGATCGCAGACCACCAGTTCCGCTACTACGTGCTCAGCTCGCCGATCATCTCCGACGGGCAGTTCGACGAGCTGTGGGGTGAGCTGGTCGAGCTGGAGCAGCAGCATCCCGAGCTGGTCACACCGGAGTCACCGACCCAGCGGGTGGTCGCCCGGTTCGCCACCGAGTTCACCGCGCACGATCACCTCGAGCGCATGCTCAGCCTGGACAACGCCTTCTCCGCCGACGAGCTGCGCACCTGGGTGGAGCGGGTGGAGAAGGAGGTCGGCCACGAGCTGCACTACCTGTGCGAGCTGAAGATCGACGGGCTCGCGGTCAACCTGCTCTACGAGAACGGCTCGCTGACCCGCGCCCTGACCAGGGGCGACGGCCGTACCGGGGAAGACATCACGCTCAACCTGCGCACCCTGCACGAGGTGCCGCAGCGGCTGCGCGGCAGCGAGGAGTTCCCGGTGCCGGCGTTGGTGGAGGTGCGCGGTGAGGTGTACTTCCGGCTGGAGGACTTCGCGGCGCTGAACGCCACACTGGTGGAGGCGGGCAAGCCGCCCTTCGCCAACCCGCGCAACACAGCCGCCGGGTCGCTGCGCCAGAAGGACCCCCGGGTCACCGCCAGCCGCTCGCTGCGGCTGATCTGCCACGGCTTCGGCAAGCGTGAAGGGTTCAACCCGGTGCGCCAGTCGGACGCCTATCGGGCGCTACGCGACTGGGGCCTGCCGGTCTCCGAGCACACCGTGGTGCGCCGTGGTGCCGAGGAGATCGTCGAGCACGTCGCTTACTGGGGAGAGCACCGCCACGACATCTCCCACGAGATCGACGGCATCGTGGTCAAGGTCGACGAGGTCGCGCTGCAGCGCAGGCTGGGCTCCACCTCCCGAGCACCCAGGTGGGCTATCGCCTACAAGTACCCGCCGGAGGAGGCCACCACCACACTGCTCGACATCCGGGTCAACGTGGGCCGCACCGGTCGGGTCACCCCGTTCGCGTTCATGGAGCCGGTCAAGGTGGCCGGGTCGACGGTCTCCCTCGCCACGCTGCACAACGCCGACGAGGTGCGCCGCAAGGGCGTGCTCATCGGCGACCGGGTGGTCATCCGCAAGGCCGGCGACGTGATCCCCGAGGTGCTCGGCCCGGTGGTGGACGTGCGCACCGGCGAGGAGCGCGAGTTCACCATGCCGACGCACTGCCCGGAGTGCGCCACGCTGCTGGCCCACCAGAAAGAGGGCGATGTCGACCTGCGCTGCCCGAACGCGCGCTCCTGTCCCGCCCAACTGCGTGAGCGGCTGTTCCACGTGGCGGGCCGGGGCGCGTTCGACATCGAGGTGCTGGGCTACGAGGCGGCCACCGCGCTGCTGACCTCCGGGGTGCTGGTCGACGAAGGCGATGTGTTCGCCGTCACCGAGGACGACCTGCAGCAGGTCGCGCTGTTCCTTACGAAGGCCGGCGAGCTGTCCGCCAACGCGCGCAAGCTGTTGGCCAACCTGGCCTCGGCCAAGGAGCGCCCGCTGTGGCGGGTGCTGGTCGGGCTGTCCATCCGGCACGTCGGGCCGACCGCCGCGCAGGCGCTGGCCAGGGAGTTCGGCTCGATGCGGGCGATCGAGGAGGCGGCCAGCGCCGAAGACGGTGCCGCGCTGGCCGACGTGGATGGGGTGGGGCCGACGATCGCGGCGGCGCTGCGGGACTGGTTCGAGGTCGACTGGCATCGTCAGGTGGTGGCGAAATGGCGGGCCGCCGGCGTGCGGATGGCCGAGGAACGCGACGAGTCGGTGCCGCGCAGCCTGGAGGGCCTCTCTATCGTGGTCACCGGCAGCCTGGAACGCTACTCCCGGGACGAGGCGAAGGAAGCGATCACAGCGCGTGGTGGCCGGGCCGCCAGCGCGGTGTCCAAGAAGACCGCGTTCGTCGTGGTGGGTGACTCCCCAGGGAATAAGCACGACAAGGCGGTCGAGCTCGGAGTGCCCGTGTTGGACGAAGACGGGTTCACCGTGTTATTGGATCAAGGGCCTGACGTCGCGCGGGGGCTCTCCCGTTCGGACTAACGAAGGCCACTGATAGGGAGAACCCATTAGGGACGTTCGTGGCTTAATCTAAGGCGGGGTCAGGAGGTGGTTGAGTGCTGCAGGGTTGTTTGAACGGCGCGCGGCCGCCGGACGCGCACCCAGCCTTGCCTGTCACGCCCTACTACCTTGCCAGGGACGCGCGTGCGGTGTCGCGCTACGGCATCACCTCGGTGCACGTGCACCCGAGGGACGGCAACGGCCTCGAGACTCTCGAGCCGCTGCACGTCGGTGACGCGGTGGCCGCCATCCACACCGAGGTACCCGGTATGGAAGTCAGCGTGCCTGCGGCGCGCTGGGTCATGCCGGACCCGAAGGAGCGCATCGCCGCGGTCATGGCCTGGGGCAAGCTCGGCTCCGGCAAACCGGACGTGATCTCGGTGAACGTGCACGATCAGGAGTGGCGCAAGGTGTGCGCGGCGGCCCACTCGTTGGGCATCCGGCTCGAGCTCGGGGTGTGGACCACCGCCGACGCGGTCACACTGCGCAAGGTCGGCATCCCGCCGGGTACGTTGCGGATCGTGGCCGAGCCGACGGTGAGCGGTCCGGCGACCGCGGTGGCCGAGGCGGTCCGGATCCTGCGCGCGCTGGGCCCTCGGCACCCCGGGATCTCAGTGCTGCTGCACGGCGAGGAGGACGGCGCCTGGCCGGTGCTCGAGTACGCGCTGAAGATGAAGAACATCGACACCCGGATCGGGTTCGAAGACGTGCTGGTGCGCCCGGACAAGTGGCTGGCCACCGGCAACGAAGACCTGGTCAAGAGCGCGCTGGCGCTGAAAGGCTGGCCGGGCACGACGAGCTGACCGGGCACGAGGGCCGACCGCGCGCCGCCGAGGACGGGCTTGTCGGGTTACTCGCCGAGGATCGTGGTGACGATCCCGCCGAGGTGGGCGAGCCGGGCCAGCTCGGAGGAGCGGAACGCGGGTCCACCGGGCCGCCCGACGATCAGTGCCTTGTCCGGCCCGGAGAACGGCGAGGCGGCCAGCTCGGTGTCCAGCTCGAACCACGGTTCCGGCGCCCAGTGCACCGACTGGTCGAGCACGATCGGCTTGGTAAGCGGCAGCCACGGCAAGGTGCCCGCGCGGGTCTCCGGCGACGCCTGGCTCTCCGCGAGCCGGTAGGCCCTGCTGCCTTCCTGGATCACCACGAACGCCCAGCCGGCCCGGAAAATACGCGGGATCCCCTCGGCGAAGATCTGCAGGCCGTGCTTCGGGTCGGCGCTGATCTGTTCGATGAGCTCCAGCTCGCGGTGCGTGTCCAGCTTCCCCGAGTGCGGGCGGACCGACTCGACACGCACCCCGGGGATCGACTCCACCGCGGTGATCAGCACGTCCGGCGGGCGACCGATGGGCATCTCGACGGTCAGGTCGTCCACCGCGACGTCGCCGGCCCGCTCGACCACGTCCAGCCCCAGAATGTCCACGCCGGCGTGGCCCAGCGCGGTGGCCATCGCGCCGAGCATGCCTGGCCGGTCCGGTACCTGAACCCGGATCAGGAACGACACGCGCCAACCGCCTCCTCGAGACCGCGCGCTGATGCGCACGAGGGCAAACCCGAGAAAGTGTGTCAGGCTTGCGGCCGGACGGCTCTTTGTGGCTGGTTTTGGGCCAGTCTCGCGCTGACGTATCCCTCGGGCGGGCCTGGCGGGCCGCCGTCGGGATCCGTGGGCTCCTCCGTCGCCCGAAGCGGGCTTGTAGTCGCCCAGGGAGCCTCTTTGCGTTGGTTGGGTTGTTGCGGACATTCATCACGCCGGCCTTCGCCGGAGCTCGTTCGGAGGCTTGCTGATACCTGGTCCCGGGGCCGCGCGGGGGTTCATTAGACTGGTGGCTCGTTCTTGTGGGGCCTGCGCGATCGTGGTGAACGGCGTGGCCGGTGCCCCGGCGCAACCATTCGTGACCAGGAGGGACATGCCTGCCATCTCCCGAGACGAGGTTGCCCACCTCGCCCGGCTGGCCCGGCTCGCCGTGACCGACGACGAGCTCGACACGTTCGCCCAGCAGCTCGGCGTCATTCTCAGCTCGGTGGCTTCGGTCGGCGAGGTCGCGGCGGACGACATCGAGCCGACCTCGCATGCCGTCCCGCTGACCAACGTGTTCCGCGCCGATGAGCTGCGCCCCGGGCTGACCCAGGAGCAGGCGCTGGCGGGCGCCCCGGCCAGCGAGCAGGGCCGCTTCCAGGTGCCGAGGATCCTCGGGGAGGAAGCATGACCAGTCCACTGATCAGGCTCACCGCCGAGGAGCTGGCCCAGAAGGTGCACGCACGGGAGGTGTCCTCGGTCGAGGTGACACGGGCACACCTGGACCGCATCGCTGAGACCGACCCGGTGGTGCACGCGTTCCTGCATGTCGGCGCGGCGTCAGCGCTGGCCGCCGCCGCCGAGGTGGACGCGGCGCTGGCCGCTGGTGAACCGCCGGTGTCGCCGTTGGCCGGTGTGCCGCTGGCGCTCAAGGATGTGTTCACCACCGCCGACATGCCGACGACCTGTGGCTCGAAAATCCTCGATGGCTGGCGCCCGCCCTACGACGCCACTGTGACGGCCAGGCTGCGCCGGGCCGGGGTGGTGATCCTGGGCAAGACCAACATGGACGAGTTCGCGATGGGCTCCTCCACCGAGCACTCCGCGTACGGCCCGACGCGCAACCCGTGGAACACCGCGCGCATCCCGGGCGGCTCCGGCGGCGGCTCGGCGGCCGCGCTGGCCGCTTTCGAGGCGCCGCTGGCCATCGGCACCGACACCGGCGGCTCGATCCGCCAGCCGGCCGCGGTCACCGGCACGGTGGGCGTCAAGCCGACCTATGGCGGGGTGTCCCGCTACGGGCTGGTGGCCTGTGCGTCCTCGCTGGACCAGGCGGGGCCGTGCACGCGCACCGTGCTGGACGCCGCCCTGCTGCACGAGGTGATCGCCGGGCACGACCCGCTGGACTCCACCTCGATCGATGCACCGGTACCGGCGGTGGTCGAGGCGGCTCGCCGTGGCGCCGACGGTGACCTGACCGGGCTGCGGGTCGGCGTGGTGCGCGAGCTGAGCGGCGAGGGCTACCAGGCCGATGTGCAGAGCAGCTACGCCGCCGCGCTGCGCCGGTTGGAGTCGCTCGGCGCCGAACTGGTCGAGGTCAGTTGCCCGCACTTCGAGTACGCGCTCGCCGCCTACTACCTTATCCTGCCCAGCGAGGTGTCCTCGAACCTGGCCCGGTTCGACGCGATGCGCTACGGGCTGCGGGTGGCCGCGCCCGGGGCGTCGGCGGAAGAGGTCATGGCCGCGACCAGGGAGGCCGGTTTCGGCCCCGAGGTGAAGCGCCGGATCATGCTGGGTACCTACGCGCTCAGCTCCGGCTACTACGACGCCTACTACGGGCAGGCGCAGAAGGTCCGCACCCTGATCAAGCGGGACTTCACCGCCGCGTTCGGCCAGGCCGACGTGCTGGTCTCGCCGACCGCGCCGACCACCGCGTTCGAGATCGGCGAGAAGGTGGACGACCCGCTGGCGATGTATCTCAACGACCTGTGCACGATCCCGACCAACATGGCCGGCAACACCGCGATGTCGCTGCCGGCCGGGCTGGCCGAGTCGGACGGCCTTCCGGTCGGGCTGCAGATCATGGCGCCGGCGTTGGGCGAGGCGGTGATGTACCGGGTAGCGGCCGCGTTCGAGGCGTCCCGCGACGCCGACGAGGGTGGCCCGTTGATCCAGCGGGTGAACGGTCTGGAGGCAACCGTATGAGCGCCGGGGTGAGCACCGAGCTGGTCGACTACGACGAGGTGGTGCAGCGCTTCGACCCGATGCTCGGGCTCGAGGTGCACGTCGAGCTGGACACCAACACCAAGATGTTCTGCGGCTGCCCGACGACGTTCGGCGCCGAGCCGAACACCCAGGTCTGCCCGACCTGCCTCGGTCTGCCCGGCTCGCTGCCGGTGGTCAACGAGGCCGCCGTCCGTTCGGCGATGCTGATCGGGCTGGCGCTGAACTGCGAGATCGTGCCGTACTGCCGGTTCGCCAGGAAGAACTACTTCTACCCGGACATGCCGAAGAACTTCCAGACCTCGCAGTACGACGAGCCGATCGCGGTCAACGGTTGGCTGGACGTCGAGCTGGACGACGGGTCGGCGGTGCGGGTGGAGATCGAGCGCGCGCACATGGAGGAGGACACCGGCAAGTCGCTGCACGTCGGCGGTGCGACCGGTCGGATCCACGGCGCGGACTACTCGCTGCTGGACTACAACCGGGCCGGCGTGCCGCTCATCGAGATCGTCACGAAGATGGTGCCGGGCACCCGGGAGCGGGCTCCCGAGGTGGCCCGCGCTTACGTGAGCACGCTGCGTGACCTGCTGCGCGCGCTGGGCGTTTCCGACGTGCGGATGGACCAGGGCTCGATGCGCTGCGACGTGAACCTGTCGCTGTCGCCGCGCGACTCGGGGGCGCTCGGCACCCGCAGCGAGACGAAGAACGTCAACTCGCTGCGTTCGGTGGAACGCGCGGTGCGCTACGAGATGACAAGGCAGGCGGGGGTGTTGCTGGCCGGCGGGTCGGTGGTGCAGGAGACCCGGCACTTCGACGAGTCCGGCGGCACCACCCGGGCCGGCCGACGCAAGGAGACCTCCGAGGACTACCGCTACTTCCCCGAACCAGACCTGGTGCCGGTGCGGCCGTCGGCGGAGTGGGTCGAGTCGGTGCGGGCGAGCCTGCCGGAGATGCCCGCGCAGCGCCGCAGGCGGGTGCAGGCCGAGTGGTCGCTGTCCGATGAGGAGATGCGCGACCTGACCAATGCCGGTGCGCTGGACCTGGTCGCGGCCACCGTGGCGGCCGGTGCGTCGTCGGGCGAGGCACGCTCGTGGTGGGTGTCGTACCTGTCCCAGCAGGCCAATGTGCAGGGCGTGGCACTGGACGAGCTGGCGATCACGCCGGCCCAGCTGGCCAGAGTGATCGAGCTGGTCGGCGCGGGGGAGCTGAACAACAAGCTGGCCCGCCAGGCGGTGGACGGGGTGCTCGCCGGGGAAGGCTCGCCGGACGAGGTGGTGGGCGCCCGCGGCCTGAAGATCGTCTCGGACGACTCCGCGCTGATCGCCGCTGTGGACGCCGCGCTGGCACAACAGCCCGACGTGGCGGACAAGATCCGGGGTGGCAAGGTCGCCGCCGCCGGCGCCATCGTCGGCGCGGTGATGAAGGCCACCCGAGGCAAGGCCGACGCCAAACGCGTCCGCGAACTCATCATCGAACGCTGCACCTGACCTGATGTCAGCGCTGCGCTTCCGTCGGCGGCCTGGGACGCTCTGGGCTCGCGGGCAATCAGAGGTTGTAAATGAACATAGGTTGACGATGAACTTGGTGCGCCTGCTCACTGCGGCGCCTCTCGGCGGCGCGGGTGTGCGAACGTGCTGGTCATAGGAACGGATGCTGGCACACACCCGCGATCCGCGAGGGCTGTTTACTGGCGTGTGTTGGCCGGTTCGTCAGTCGAGTGGGTTCTGGGTGGGTGTGCGCTGGCGGCCGCGGCGGCGCAGCCAGCCGGCCGCTGCCAGGTTCAGCGCCCA
>DASYBQ010000263.1:0-9971 GCA_036500625.1 Pseudonocardia sp.
GGCTATAGCCGCCCGCAACACTCACGGCACTTCAGCGGCGGCGGGTGGGGCGGGGGTGCCAGAGGGTGACCGAGCAGAGCGTGGCCCGGCCGCGCAGCACGAACCGGACCGGGATCACCGGCTCCGGCTCCGGCTCCCGACCGCCGCCCGGCAGCAACCGGCGCAGGCCGCGCCGCCCGGCGCTGTCGTCCCGGCCGGGCGCGGCGCGGCCACCCGGCCCTGGCAGGCCGCCCCACCCGGGCGGCGGGCGCCGCGGTGTCGCCCTTCGGTGCCGTATCGAGCCGGCGACCAGCTCCAGCCCGTCGCTGTCCAGCTCCACATCGGCCGGCGGGTAGATCCGCGTCGAGCTCATCGACGCGCTGATCTCGATGGTCACCACCGGATGGCTGATCACCGCCCCGGTGAAGTCGAGCAGGGTGCGCTGGCCAATGCCGACCACCCGCACCACCTCGGGGACCACCCACTCACCGGTCCGCTGCACCTGGCCGAACGGCACATCCAGCACCAGCGGTTCGAGTCCGGGCGGCGGACCGCCGGGCAGGTCGGCCAGCGGCGCCAGCAGCTCGGCGCGGGTACGCGCGGCCCACGCCGCCGCGCACCGGTCGGTGAACTCGACCGGGGTGATCCGGCCCTGTTCCATCGCGGTGCCGAGCAGCGCCGCCGCGCGCTCCCGGTCGACGTCCGATATCCGACCCGAACCGGCCGGCGAACCACCGACCGGACCACGGCCGGCGTCGGACAGCCGGTCGGGCTCCGGTGCCCGGTCGGGGCGGGTGCCCCGGTCGGGACGGCGCCGCGATTCGGGGTCCAGCTCGTCGGGCACGCCAGCCACCGTAGTCGTCAGTCGGCCGCAAAGTGTTCGGTGAGCAGCGCGTTCACCTCGTCGGCGCGTTCCACCGACAGCAGGTGCGCGGCCGCCACCCGTTCGAACCGGATGCCAGGGATGGCCTCGGCGATGGTGGCGCCGTGCGGCTGCTCCGGGGTGGCCGGGTCCTCGGTGCCCCAGATCGCCAGGGTGGGCGCGGTGATCGCGGACAGCCGGTAGGCGTGGTCCCAGTCGCGCAGCGCCTGGCAGCAGGCCAGGTAGCCGGCGGGCGGGGTGCCGCGCAGCATGTCGGTGAACCAGGCCACCGCGTCCGGGTGCTCGGCGGCGTAGTCGGGGGTGAGCCAGTTGCGCACCACCGCGTCCGCGACCGCCTCGGTGCCGCCGACTGCCACCGCGTCGATCCGGGCCAGCCAGGGCTCCTTGTCCGGGAACCCCGAGGAGGTGGACAGCAGCGCCAGCCGGCCGATCCGCTGCGGCGTCTCCGAGGCCAGGTACATGCCGATCATGCCGCCCAGCGAGAGGCCGATGAAGTCGACCTGGTCGCAGCCCAGCTTGTCCAGCAGCGCGACGACGTCACCGGCCAACTCGGCCACCGTGTACGGGCCGGCCGGCACCGGCGACCCGCCGTGCCCTCGGTGATCGATCCGGATCACTCGCCGGCCGGGGAACGCCGAGCGCTGCGGCTGCCACATGTCCAGCGTGCTACCCAGGGAACCGCTCATGACCAGCGGTTTTCCCTCGGTTGGCCCGTTCTCCACGAAATGCAGCCCGACCGGACTGCGCTCACCCATCATGCGCCAACGGTACGCAACGACCGCAGCACGCCCAGCTCCCGCTCCGTCGGAGCCGGCGTGCGGGTCGGCTCTTCGGCACCGAGCTGCAGCTCCCAGCCGGTTTCCGCCTGGACCTGTTCGAGGGTGATGCCCGGGTGCAGACCGGTCAGCACCAGCTCGTCGGTCTCCGGGTCCGGCTCGAGGACGGCGAGGTCGGTGATCACCCGGGTGGGCCCCTTGCCGCGCATCCCGAGCCGCTCCCGGTCACCAGGGCCGGTGCCGTAGCCGACCGAGGTCACGAAGTCCACGGTGGACACGAACGCGCGCAGCCGGTGCCGCATCACGATCAGCACCTCGGCGCAGCACGCGGCGATCTCCGGGGCACCGCCGGAACCGGGCAGCCGCACCGCCGGTTCGTCGTAGTCGCCGATCACGGTGGTGTTGATGTTGCCAAGGCGGTCAAGCTGCGCGCCGGAAAGGAAACCGACGTCGATCCGACCCGGCTGCAGCCAGTAGTTGAACACCTCGGGCACGCTGACCACGGTCAACGCCGAGTCGGCGAGGATCCCGTCGCCGATGGACAGCGGCAGCCGCTCGGGCCGGGTGTCCAGCGTGCCGGACTCGTAGATCAGCACCAGGTTCGGCGCGTGCAGCCGCCACGCCAGGTTCGCCGCCGTGGACGGCAACCCGATGCCGACGAAACACACCGCGCCGTCGCGCAGCGCCCTGGCGGCGGCCACCGACATCATCTCGTCGGCGGTGTACCCGGGCTCGGGCTCGGCGGCATGCTCGGTCGGCACCGCCGCCGGCCCGGCCGGCACCCCGGCCTGCCCAACGGCCGCGTCCCTTGCCGCCGTGGTCGGCTCGGCCGCTGACTTCGCCTGGACCGGCACGTTCACCGCGCGCCGACTGCTTGCTGCTGCCCCGGTCACGGCGCCACCAACTCCTTCAACCACGCGGAGAACCTCTCCCGATCCCGACTCACCAGGTCCCACGCCTGGTAGGCGGCGTTGTCCCGGTCGTAGTAACCGTGCGCGTAGGACGGCTTCGCCCCACCCGGCGCGACCGCGACCGCGGTCACCGCGAACGAGGGCAGCAGCACCGCGCCGGGCACCGGCGCCAACGTGTCCACCACCTCCTCGACGGTGACCAGCGAACGCCGCGCCGCGAGCACCGCCTCCTTCTGCACCCCGGTGATGCCCCACAGCTGCACGTTGCCGGCCCGGTCCGCGCGCTGCGCGTGCACGATCGCCACATCCGGGTTCAGTGCCTTGACCGCGGCCAGCTGCTCGCCGGTGAACGGACAGTTCACCGTGCGGACGGTGTCGGTGTGCTCGGGCAGGTCGGTGCCGGCGTAGCCGCGCAGCACGCCGAACGGCAGCCCGGCCGCGCCGGCGGTGTAGCGGTTCACCATGCCGGCGTGGCTGTGTTCCTCGAGGGTCAGCGGCACCGGCCAATCGTGGCCGTGCGCGTCCCGCATCCGGTGCAGCGAGCCGACGCCGGGGTTGCCGCCCCAGGAGAACACCAGCTTCGACGCGCAACCCGCACCGATCATCCGGTCGTAGATCAGGTCCGGGGTCATCCGGATCAACGTGAGATCCGTCCGGCCCTGGCGGATGATCTCGTGCCCCGCGGCGAACGGGATCAGGTGGGTGAAACCTTCCAGCGCGACCGAGTCGCCATCCTGCACCAGCCCCGCGACCGCCTCGGTCAGCGTCATGATCTCCGCCATGCCCCAGACGTTACCCAAACCGCCGAGCCGGAACCCCTCGTGGCCGCTGGCCTCGGGACGGCATGCGCGACTCAGTGAGCCGTGCGGCCCGACTCGCGGTCGAAGCGGAGCGCTTGCAGGGCGGCGGCCAGGTCGGCTACCTCGTACGGCTCGGACAGCGACCGGCCGGTGAGCTCCTGCAGGCGGCGCAGGCGGTAGCGCACCGTGTTCGGGTGGCAGTACAGCTGCTCGGCCGCCTGCTCCGCGCTGCCGGCCCGCTCGAACCAGGCGCGCAGCGTGTCCAGCAGCACCACCCGGTCCTCCGACGGCAGCTCGAACACCGCGCCGAACACCCGCCGCACGATCCGCTTGCCCTCGGACATGTCGTGGGCGACCAGCGCGGCCAGCGGGCTGGGGTCGAACACGGTGACCTCGGCCTGGCCGGCACCCCCGCCGGCCAATGCCACCCGGGCCAGGTGCAGCGCCCGGGGGGTGTCGCGCAGCGAGCTGTACACCGGGCTCACCCCGACCCGGGACCGGGCGGTGCCGCGCAGCGTGTCCAACAGCTCGTCCCACTGCGACCCGCGCAGCGAGACCACGCCCATCTGCAGCGCCGAGCTCAGCCGCCACGCCGAGACCAGCCCCCGCTCGGCCAGCAGCGCCTCGACCCGGGGCAGCCCCTCCGCCGCGGTGGAGGGGTTCTCCGCCACGACCACGGCAAGCTCACCGTCCGGCGGCAGGCCGAGCAGCCGCGACACCTCCCACGGCGCGGACTCCGGCCCAGGTTCCCCGGTGAACAGCGCCTCGGCCAGCGCGGAGCGCCGCTGGTGCTGGGCCACCGTCATCTCGGTGGTGGTGGCCCGGTAGGACTCGGTCAGCTGGGCGGCGTACTCGTCACCCCGCTGCCAGAGCTGCCCGGCCAGCGAGACCAGCGTGTCGACCATCCGGGGGTCCCGGATCTCCTGGGCCCGTTCGGTCAGCACCGACCACAGCGTGGTCAGCGCGGTCCGGTAGGCGCGCAGCACCTCCGGCAACGGCACGCCCTGATGCGCCCGGCGCCGGCCGGTCTCCCTTGGCGCGGTGAAATCGGTGGCCTCGGCGGGCTTCCGCAGCGCGGACACCAGGTACCGCATGTTGTGGTCCACCGAGCGGCGCAGGTCGTCCCGGGAGATCACGTCCCCCCGGTAGACCTCGATCTCCCTGAGCAGGTACGCCACGTGCGCATCGATCAGCGCGGGCAACCGTTCGGCGACGTGCTCCACGAGCTCCGCCAGCCGCGGATCTTCTGTATGGTCCTTCGGATCATCAGTTCGGCTCACCATCACAGCCATCTGTCCCCCTTCCCCCCGAGCGAGATCAGTACCTAAGCCAAGGTGCCCCGATCCAGGAACTCGTCAATGACCGGAGCGAGCAGCTCCGGCTCGGTCAGCACCGCGAGGTGCCCACCGGGGTACCTGTGCAGCTCCCCTCGCGGCAGCAGGCGTGACATGATCGAGCCGTTGATCGACGGGATGATGGGATCATCATCACCGGCCAGCACCAAGGTGGGTTGCCGGATCATCGGCAGCCACGGCAGGCTGGTCCAACAGCCGATAGCGGCCATCTGGTACAGGTAGCCCCGCACCGGCGTGGCCCGCATCGAGCTGTGCAGCACCTTGACGGTGCCCGCCGGATCGCGGCGGGCACTGCCACCATAGATGTCCCCGGCGATGCTCCGGGCATATTCGGGGTCCCGGTGTCGCCGAGGTGTCAGCATCCGGCCGAGCACCCCCGGGGTGGCCGGCACCATGGCGACCCCGGTCGAGGTGGCCACCAGCACCGCGCGCCGACAGTAGCGCGGGTACTGGAAGGCGAACTGTTGGGCAAGGCCGCCGCCCCAGGAGATGCCAAGCACATCGGCCTTGGCACCCCGGCCGCCGTGTCCGAGCCGTTCCAGCAGCCCGCGCATCGCGAGGGCCAGTTGGTGATAGGTGTAGGGCAGCACCGGACGGGCCGAGCCGCCGATGCCCGGCACGTCGAAGCGCAGCACCGGGCGCCCCGGGTCCAACGCGGCGACCAGCGGATCGAAAAGCTCCATGCTGGAGCCGATGCCGTTGCACAGCACCAGCGGCACCCGGCCCGGCTCACCCGGCCGGTACTGGTAGGCGATGCGCCGGCCGCGCACCCGCAGCGTGGCCTCGGGCCCGCCCGGCCTCGTCATCGGACGAAGACGTAGGACCCGGGGGCGGCCTCGATCGGCGGGTGGTCGTCACTGCCCGGGGTCTTCGGCGCGGCGAGGAGGTCGCCGGTGCGGGCGTGCAGCCAGCCGCTGAAGTCCGGCCACCAGGAGCCTTCCACGGTCCGCGCCCCGGCCAGCCAGTCAGCCGGGTCCGGCGGGGTGTGTTCGGACGTGCGGAAATGCGCCTTCTTGTTCCCCGGGTTCACTGGGTTGACTATCGAGGCGATGTGCCCGCTGGTGGACAGCACGAACCGGCTCGTGCCGCCGAACAGCTGGGTACTGGCGTAGCAGTTCTGCCACGGGCACAGGTGGTCGGAGATGCCGGCGGTGACGTAGGTGTCCGCGGTGACCTGCGACAGGTTGACCGTTGAACCGAGCATCACCACCCCGTCCGGCTCGGTCAGCCCGTTGCGCTGCGCGAGGTGCACGAAGTCGCGGTGCAGCCGGGCGGCCAGCCGGGTGCTGTCGGCGTTCCAGTACAGCACGTCGAACGGCTTGGGTGCCTGGCCGAGCAGGTAGGACTGCACCCAGTAGTTCCACACCAGGTCGTTGGGCCGCAGCCAGGCGAACACCTCGGCCAGCGCCCGGCCGTCCAGGAAGCCACGGGCCGCCGACGCCCGCACCGCCGCGTCCGCCGCCGCCGGAGTGAGCAGCGCGCCGGTCACCCCGGCCTTGCGCTGGTCCAGCACGGACACCGAGAACGCCGCCGCGACCACCTTCTCCGACTCGCCGACCGCGGCAAGGTGCCCCAGCACCATCGAGGACAGCACCCCGCCGGCGCACAGCGACAGCAGCGCAACACCCGGCACATCCGCCACCTCGCGCACGGTGTCGACAGCGCTGACGATCGCCCCGCCGTAGGTGTCGAAGCCCCAGCGGGCGTGCCGGACGTCCGGGTTGCGCCAGGAGATGGTGTACACCTGGTGACCCTCGCCGAGCAGGTACTCGACCAGGCTGCGGCCCGGCGCGATGTCCACCACGTAGAACTTGTTGATCGTCGGCGGCACGATCAGCAGCGGCACCTCGTGGACCTGGTCGGTGCTCGGGGTGTACTGGATCAGCTCGAACTGCTCGGTGCGGGCCACCACGGTGCCAGGGGTGGCGGCGATCGTCTCGCCGACGGTGAAGGCGTCCGGCTCCACCATGGTCGGCACCCTCGGCGGCTCGGAGAGGTCGCGGGCCAGCCGGCGCGCGCCGCGCACGAAGTTCGCCCCGCCGGTGTCCACCACCGCCTTGAGCGCCTTCGGGTTGAGCAGCGGGTTGTTGCTCGGCGCCAGCGCGTCGGCCACGTTGGACACCGCCGTCTGCACCCGCAGCCGGTCCTGCTCGCCGAGCCGGGCGTCGGAGATCAGCGCCTCGGCGGTGCGAGTGGTGGTCAGGTAGGTCTGCAGCGCGCGGCGCAGCAGCGGGTTGTCCGCCCAGGCCGGGTCGGTGAACCGGCGGTCCTTGGGCTCCGGCTCAACCCGGGAGCGGCCCAGCGCGATCCGGCCCAGCTCACCGGCCAGCCCTCTGGCCCGGCCGGCCACCTTCGCCGGCCGGTTGGCCAGCCCGCGCACCAGCGCCACCGCGCCGTTCGTGCCGGGCAGCAGCCGCCGCCAGTTGCCCCGGGCAGCGTCGGTGAGCAGCAGGTCCAGCGGGGCGCCGGCCAGCTCGGCCTCGGCGGCGCCGTCGGTGGTCTGGGTGGTCGGTGTACTCATGACTCCATCTTCTCGGTGACCTCGTCCGGAGGGACGACGTCCCGGTGCTGAATTTTGCCGGTCGGACCCTTGGGCAGCTCGTCCACGATCCAGATGTGCCGGGGGTACTTGTAGGCGGCGAGCCGTTCCTTGGCGAAGCGCCGCAGCTCGTCCGGGTCGGCGTCCTTGCCGGGGGCCAGCGCCACGGCGGCGCCGACCTCCTCGCCGAGGCTGGGGTGCTTGAGGCCTACCACGGCCACCTCGGCGACCGCGTCGTGCTCGTGCAGCACCTCCTCCACCTCACGGGGGTAGACGTTGTAGCCGCCCCGGATGATCAGCTGCTTCTTGCGGTCCACGATGTAGAGGTAGCCGTCGTCGTCGTAGCGGCCCAGGTCGCCGGTGCGGAACCAGCCGTCCTGCATGACCTCCTCGGTGGCCTCCTCGCGCCGCCAGTAGCCGCGCATCACCCCGTCGCCCTTGACCGCCAGCTCGCCGACCTCGCCGGTGGGCAGCTCCTCCCAGTCGTCGTTGAGGATGCGCACCGCCACGCCCTCGACGACGATGCCGATGGAGCCGACCTTGCGTTCCCGGTCCGGCATGTTGAACGACACCACCGGGGAGGTCTCGGACAGTCCGTAGCCCTCCAGGATCATCGTGTCGAACTTGTCCTCGAACGCGCGCAGCACCTCACCGGGCATCGCCGACCCCCCGGAGGCACACAGCCGCAAGCTGGAAGTGTCGTAGGACTCCGCTCGGTCGGTGTGCAGCAGCCCGGCGTACATGGTCGGCACACCCTGGAACACGGTCACTTTCTGCGCCTGGATCAGCTGCAGCGCCTTCACCGGGTCGAACCGGGGCAGCAGCGCCAGGCAGGCGCCGGTGAGCACCGAGGCGTTCAGCCCGCAGGTCAGCCCGAACACGTGGAACAGCGGCAGACAGCCCATCACCACGTCGTCGCCGCCCTCGCCCAGCATGAACGACGCGGTGACCTCCGCGTTGGACGTGAGGTTGTGGTGGGTCAGCTCGGCGCCCTTGGGCTTGCCGGTGGTGCCGGAGGTGTAGAGCAGCACCGCGAGGTCGTCGTCGGCGCGCTCGTGCGGGTCGGTCTCGATGTGCTCGCCAGCGCCGGCCTCGTCGAGCTGCTCCTCGGACGGCCCCGTCGCGCCGACCACCAGCACCTCGGTGTCGTTGGCCTTGCCGGCCTTCGCCGCGGCCGCGCCACCGTCGGGCAGCTGGTCGAAGGCGAACGCCAGCCTGACGTCGGCGTCGGAAAGGTAGAAGCCGATCTCCCGGTCGGTGAGCAGCGGGTTCATCGGCACCACGGCCGCGCCGGCCAGCAGCGCGCCGTAGAACAGCACCGGGAACGCCGGCACGTTCGGCAGGATCAGCCCGACCCGGTCGCCCGGTTGCACCCCCTTGGCACGCAGCAGACCGGCGCTGGCCTGCGCCCGGTCCAGGAAGGCCCGGTAGCTCAGCGAGTCGTTGCCGACCCGCAGGGCCGGTGCGTCGGGTCGGTCGGTGGCGGTCGCCACCAGGTTCTGTGCCAGATTCATGCCAGCCGCATCCTCAATCTGATCTCCCCTCGGACATGCCTGATCACCTCATGTTCCCGCACCGCGGCGGCTCTCACCATCGGTAGAGGTCAACTCCCGATAGGACCTACCCGCCCACACCCGCCGTCAATCCGCTCGCCCCGTGCCACCGAATCTCCCCCCGGCAGGTGTGTTAGCTGGTCAGCGGGCGTTGGTTCGGCGTCACAGTTGATGATTGACGCCGAATCGGGGCCGCGTGGGCGAAGGGTGGAGTGATCCGGAGCAGCAGCCACCAGCGCTTCCCCCCGACATCGACCGAATCCGCACCGAGGCAGGCCAGCGCCGGGCAGCTTCCTGGCGGTGCGGGACGGCCTTCCCGGCGGCGACGCGGCCCGCGACCAGGGCATCGACGCAAAGAGGCCGCTGCCAGGGTGAGCACAAGCGGGCTCCGGCGGCGCCCGCAGACGATCCGGGCCTGGCGCCCGGTCCGAGGGCGTTCTTTGCCGCTGGAGAGGCGTTGCCGGCTTCAGGGCTGGCGCGGCTTACGGACAAGCAGGTGGGCCTCGTGGAACCGCTCGTCGCCGTGTGGCTTGCGCAGCATCCGGGCAACCTCGACGAGCCCTGCGTGGTGCAGCAGTTCCGCCAGGCTTTCGGGTGACCAGAGGTAGGCAGGCAGGACTTTGTGGTCGCGTTCCTGGGGCAGCGGATCGTCACCTGCCAGGAAACCGAGCAGCAGGTGGCCGCCTGGGGCCAGCACTCGATGAAACTCGGTGAGCACGGCCGGGAGCTGCAGCGGCGGTATGTGGATGGTGCAGAAGCGAGCGAGGACGCCGCCGAGCACTCCGTCGGCGATGTCGAGAGCGCTCATCGTTCCCTGGTCGAACCGCAAATCCGGGTAGGCCTGGCGGGCCAGGGCAATCATCGCGGGTGATACGTCGAGACCGAAGGTGGTCACACCCAGCGCGTGCAAGTGCGCTGTCGCGTAGCCAGGACCGCATCCGATGTCGGCGACCGGTCCGGTGCTGTGGGTCCGGACGAGCTCGGCGAACGCGGCCAGCAGCGCGCGGTCCAGCGGGGACTTCTCCAGCGCATTGCTGAACAGCTCGGCATAGCGGGTCGCAACGGCGTCGTAAGCAGAGCCGGGATCGCGCCCAACGATGGGTTCGGTCACGGGGGCAGACCGTAGTCCGTTGTCGGTGGCCCTCGGCTTCACGCCGGACCGCGTGGTCTCGGCG
>DASYBQ010000264.1:0-15080 GCA_036500625.1 Pseudonocardia sp.
TTCACGCGGCTGCCGTCTGCCTGCCCGATCCGTCAGGGCCGTGGACTGGGACGAAGCACCAGCCACCGGACACGGCTCGTGATGAGCTACGCATGTGCCTGCGCCGGGAAGCACCGGCGCCCGCGCCGCCTCGGACCACACCCGCTGATCGGCGGCCCCGCCCGGCCGCGCCGCCTTGTCGAGGTGTGGGACCTGCTCGCCGGACTCTTCGGCCGACGCCGCGACGCCCGGCCCCGGGATGCTCCCTCGCACCGCCTGCTCCGGCCTCGGTGTGCTCACACGCCCGACTCGGTGTGCTGGGAGGCCCGACTCGCGGGACGGGTTCGGGGTCAGCTGAGGGCTTCGGTGATGGTGGCGGGGGGTGCGGGTGGCGGCGACGCCGAAACGTCGGCGACGGGAGTGACGTCTTCGATGGGGACCTGGTGCGGGTGGAGTTCGCCGGAGCGGATGGGTTCGGCGTAGTGGCAGGCGACCTGGTGGTCGGCGGCGGCGCCGGGGACCGTGCGCAAGAGAGGGCGTTCGTCGGCGCAGCGGGTAGGTTGGCGCCACGGGCAGCGGGTGTGGAAGCGGCAGCCGGGCGGCGGCGCGGCGGGTGAGGGCAGGTCGCCGGTGAGCAGGAGGTGCTCGCGGCGGTCCTCCACCTCCGGGTCGGGCACCGGCACGGCGGACAGCAGCGCGCGGGTGTAGGGGTGCAGTGGCCGGTCATACAGTGCGGCGGCGGAGGCCTGTTCGACGAGCCCGCCCAGGTACATCACCCCGACCCGGTCCGCCATGTGCCGCACCACGGCCAGGTCGTGCGCGATGACCAGGTACGTCAGGCCGAGCGCCTGCTGCAGCTCGTCCAGCAGGTTGATCACCTGCGCGCGCACCGACACGTCCAGCGCGGACACCGGCTCGTCGGCCACGATCAGGTCCGGCCGCACGCTCAGCGCGCGGGCGATGCCGAGGCGCTGGCGCTGCCCGCCGGAGAACTCGTGCGGGTAGCGGCGCAGCGCGGTGCGCGGCAGCCCGACCGCCGCCAGCAGCTCGACGAGCCGAGAATCGGTGTCGTCGGAGGCCAGCCCGTGCACCTGGATGCCCTCCACCAGCATGGAGCGCACCGACTGGCGCGGGTCCAAGCTGGACAGCGGGTCCTGGAACACCATCTGCATCCGCCGCCGCAGCAGCCGCAGCGGCTCGCCGGTCAGCCCGGACAGGTCGGCGCCGTCGAACACCACCCGGCCCGCCGTCGGCTCGGTCAGCCGCAGCAGCGCCCGGCCGAGGGTGGACTTGCCGCAGCCTGACTCGCCCACCAGCCCGTAGGTCTCGCCGCGCGAGATCCGCAGTGAGACGCCGTCCACCGCGTACACCTGGCCGACCACCCGGTCCACCAGCACCCCGCGCTTGATCGGGAAGTGCACCGCAAGGTCGTCGACCACCACGAGGTCCGTCACCGGGCCACCTCCGCCGGCATCGGGTTGTGACAGCGCAGCAACCCGGCCGGCTCACCGGTGACCGGCGGGGTGAGCGCTCGGCAGTCCGCAAGCACCCGGGGGCAGCGCGGCGCGAAGGCACACGCCGAGTCCCAGGCCAGGTTGTCCGCCACCGACCCCCGGATCGGGGTGAGCGCGGCACCCGGCTCGGCGTCCAGCCGGGGGATCGAGCCGATCAGCCCGTGCGTGTAGGGGTGCCTCGGCGTGGCGAACAGCGCATGCCGGCCGGCCCGCTCCACCACCCGGCCGCCGTAGAGCACGTTGACCTCGTCGCACAGCCCGGCGACCACACCCAGGTCGTGGGTGATCATCACCAGCGCGGTGCCGGTGTCGCGGACCAACTCGGCCAGCAGCGCCAGAATCTGTGCCTGGATGGTCACGTCCAGCGCGGTGGTCGGTTCGTCGGCAATCAGCAGCCGGGGCCGGCAGGCCAGCGCGATGGCGATCAGCGCGCGCTGCCGCATCCCGCCGGAGAGCTGGTGCGGGTACTCCCGCAGCCGCCGGCCCGGGTCGGGGATGCCCACCCGGCGCAGCAGCGTCTCCGCCTCGCCGCGCGCCTGCCCGGAGGTCAGCCCTCGGTGGCGGCGCAGCACCTCGGTGACCTGTATGCCGATCGGCACCACCGGGTTCAGCGCGGACAGCGGGTCCTGGAAGACCATGCTCAGATCTCGCCCGCGCCGGTCCCGCATCGCCGCCTCGGGCAATGTCAGCAGGTCGTCCCCGTCGAATACCGCGCTGCCCGACACCCGCACGCCGCGGCGGGGCAGCAGGCCCATCACAGCCAGGGAGGTCACCGACTTGCCGCAGCCGGACTCGCCGACCAGCCCGACGACCTGGCCGGGCGCCACGTGGAAGCTCACCCCGTCCACCGCGACCGTCCCGGCGCTCCGGCGTGATACGCCGAACACCACCCGCAGATCCCGCACCGACAGCAGCGCGGTCATCGCCGGCCCTTCGGGTCGAGGGCCTCGCGCAGCGACTCACCGAACAGGGTGAAACCCAGCGCCACCACGATGATCGCCGCGGCCGGGTAGAACGCGAGCTCGGGGCGGACGTCCAGGACGTCCTGTGCGTTGGCCAACATCAAACCCCACTCGGCGCGGCCCGGATCGGCGTCGCCGAGCCCGAGGTAGGACAGCGCGGCGGCGTCCAGGATCGAGCTGGCCAGCACCAGGGTGGCCTGCACGATCACCGGGCCGAGCGCGTTGGGCAGCATGTGCCGCAGCACCACCTGCCGCCGCCGCACCCCCAGCGCGGTCACCGCGAGCACGTAGTCGCTGGAGCGCTGGGCGAGCAGCGCGCCGCGCAGCAGCCTGGCGAACACCGGCACGCTGACGACCGCCACCGCGATGATCACCGTGGTCTGGCTGGCGTGCGCGGCCAGCGCGGCGATCGAGATGGCCAGCAGCAGGCTGGGCACCGCCAGCAGCACGTCGGTCAGCCGCATCAGCACGGTGTCCACCCAGCCGCCGAACGCGCCGGCCAGCGTGCCGATCACCATGCCGACCCCCAGCCCGATCAGCGTGGCGAACACCCCGACGAACAGGGTCTGCCGGGACGCCAGGATCATCCGGGACAGCTCGTCGCGCCCGTTCTGGTCGCTGCCGAGCGGGAACCCGGGACGGGACCCCGGGATGGCGTCCGGTCGCAGGGCGGCGCGCAGCTCGTCGAAATCCTGCGCCGCCCCGTGTGGCGCCAGCCAGGGCGCGAACACCGCGACCAGCACGAACACCGCGATGATGGTCATCCCGGCCAGTGCCACCGGGCTGCGCCTCAGCCGGGCCACCGCCTCGGCGAACCTGCCGCGGCCATCGGCGGGCCCGCCCGGCGCCTGTGCCAGCGCGTCGATCCGGCTCCGCCTGCCCGCCAGTGTCCTCATGGCAGCCGCACCCGTGGGTCGATGACCGCATAGGACACGTCCACCAGCAGGTTGATCAGCACGTACACCACCGCGCCGAGCAGCAGCAGCGCCTGCAGCCGGGGGTAGTCGTGCCGGCTGATGCCCTCGGCGAGCAGGGTGCCGATGCCGCCCCAGACGAACACCTTCTCGGTGAGCACCGCGCCGGCCAGCAGCAACCCGGTCTGCAGGCCGATCGTGGTGGACACCGGCAGCAGCGCGTTGCGCAGCACGTGACGGCCGCTGACCGTGCCCGGCGCAAGGCCCTTGGCCCGCGCGGTGCGCACGAAGTCGGAGCCGAGCACGTCCAGCACGGACGCCCTGGTGATCCGCACGATCACCGCCAGCGGGATGGTGGCCAGCGCCACCGCCGGCAGCACCAGGTGCGCGAGCGCATCGAGGCTGGCATCGAACTCCCTGGTCAGCAGCCCGTCCAGCACGGCGAACCCGGTCACGCGGGTGGCATCCAACCCGACCGAGAGCCGCCCGGACGGCGGCAGCCAGCCCAGCCACACCGCGAACACCGCCTTGAGCAGGTAGCCGAGGAAGAACACCGGCACCGCCACCCCGACCAGGGTGCCCATCACGGTGGCACTGTCGGTGAACCGCCCGTGCCGACTCGCCGCCAGGGAGCCCAGCGGCACACCCAACCCCACCGCGATCACGATCGCGGCGACCGACAGCTCGATGGTCGCCGGCAGCGCCCGGCCGATCTCGGCGAGCACGGAGTCGCCGCTGATCAGCGAGCTGCCGAAGTCACCGGTGGCCGCCCGGCCGAGGAACCGCAGGTACTGCAGCCAGATCGGCTGGTCGAGGCCGAGCACATGGTTCAGCGCGGCGATCTTCTCCGGCGTCGCCTTGTCCCCCAGCAACGCACCCGCCGGCCCACCGGGCAGCGACCGCAACCAGGCGAACACCAGCACGGACAGCAACAGCAGGGTGGGAACCACCTGCAGCAGCCGCCGCACCACGAAACGCGCCATACCTGCCTCCGCCGAGCCGTGAGTGTTGCGGGCGGCTATAGCCGCCCGCAGCACTCACGGCCCTTAGCTCTTGGTGACCGGGGCGTAGTGCTCGAGGGTGAGCGGGCTGGGGACCAGGCCGTGCACGTTCGGCCGGACCACGAGGTAGGACGGGGCGCTGCCCAGCGGCACGCCGGGCAGGTACTTCGCCATGATGTCCCGGTTCACCTGCTGGTAGGCGGCGGCCTTGACTGCCGGGTCGAGGGTGGCGTCCGCCTTGGCCATCTCGTCGAACAGCGGCGGGGCGTCGAAGCCGAACTCCGGCTTGGGCCGGCCGAAGAAGGTGCCGATGAAGTTGCCCGCGTCGTTGTAGTCACCGGTCCAGCCGAGCAGGTGCAGGTCCTGCTTGCCGGCCTTCTGCACGTCGTCCTTGTAGCCGCCGTTCCACGGCTCGGGCACCGGGTTGACCGTCACGCCGATCTGCCGCAGGTCCTCGGCGACCACCGAGAAGATGTCCGTCGGGTTCGGCATGTAGGGCCGGGTGACCTCGGTCGGGTAGTAGAAGTTCAGCGTGAGGTTGCTGGCGCCGGCCTCGGCGAGCAGGGCTTTCGCCTTCGCCGGGTCGTAGGGGTAGGTCTGCGCGTCCGGTGCGTAGCCGGCGACCGTGTCCGGGATGAACTGGGTGGGCACCACGGCGCCCTCGGGCAGCTTGTTGCGCACCAGTGCTTCCCTGTTGATGCCGTAGGCCAGCGCCTGGCGGACCCGCAGGTCGCGCAGCGCGGGGTTGTTCTTCTGGTTGATGCCCAGGTAGAGCAGGTTGAACGGCTTGCGCGCGAGTACCTGGTCGCCGTCCTGGCGCAGGCTGGTCAGGTCGGCAGGGGACGGGTAGTCGTAGCCGTCGATGGTGCCGGCGCGCAGCTCCTGCTTGCGGGCGTTCTCGTCCGGGATGATCTTGAAGATCAGTCGGGCGGTTTTCGCCTTCTCGCCCCAGTAGTCGTCGTTGCGCAGCAGGGTGACCGTGTTGTTGGCTTTGTCGTAGCCGCCGAAGCGGTACGGCCCGGTGCCGGTCGGGTGCTCGTTGGCGTAGGAGGGGTAGCTGAACGAGTCGCCGCTCTGGGTGACCTGGTCGGCGTGGTACTGCTTCATCGCGGCCGGGCTGGAGATGGAGAACGAGGTCACCCCGAACGCGGCGGGGAAGGCGCCCTTGTTGCGGTTCAGGTGCAGTACCGCGGTGTTTGGGTCCGTGGCCTGGCAGTTCTGGTAGAGCGGCTGGCCGGTGGTGTCACCCTCGTTCTTCGCGAACCCCTCGAAGATGTCACCGTAGTAGATCATCTGGGACTGTGCGGCGGCGCCGGGCATGTGGAACCAGCGGTCGAAGTTGGCGCACACCGCCGCCGCGTCCATCGGTGTGCCGTCCTGGAACTTCACGCCCTGGCGCAACGCGAAGGTCCAGGTCTCGCCGCCGTCGGACGGCGTCCACGAGGTGGCAAGACCCGGGGCGAGGTCGCTGGTGCCGTCCTTATAAGCCACCAGCGTCTCGTACATCTGCCGGATCGGGCGGAAGCTCTCCCCCTCGTCGACGAAGATCGGGTCGAACATCTTGGGCGCGCCGGCCGCGCCGAAGACCAGCGTGTCGTTCGCGGCACCGCCCTCGGAGCGCTGCGACTGGGCGCAGGCGGCCAACGGAACGAGCAGCAGCCCGACGATCAGCGGGACCCACATACGACGTTTCAGACCCGACATCAGATGCCAACCCCTCACCGAACCACGCGGATCCCGCGCACGAACACGATCGGGCGACCCTAATGCTCCCTCAGGTAAATCGACTAACCCGTACGCGCGTCATATTGCGCGACAACCGAGCAGCTCGTCCCGCACCCGTCGGCCGGCTGACCGTTATCACATCGACGGTGCGGGTGGCGGGCGTTAACGTCGGGTGAGGGCGAACAGGGGGTGCGGGTGCGGGGGGCTGGCGCGGCGGGGCTGGCGCTCGGGGTGGTCTCGGCGGTCACGTTCGGGCTGTCCGGGCCGTTCGGCAAGGCGCTGATCGACGCGGGCTGGTCGTCCAACGGCACGCTGCTGGTGCGCCTCGGCGGCGCGGCGGTCGTACTGTCGGCGCTGCTCGCGGTGCTGCGGCCGGGAGTGCTGGCGGCGATCCGGCGGGACGGACTGGCGCTGCTGCTCTACGGCACGCTCGCGAGGGCCGGCGCGCAGGGCTCGTTCTTCAACGCGGTGCGCTACCTGCCGGTGCCGGTGGCGCTGCTGCTGGAGTACAACGGGCCGATCCTGGTGATCGCCTGGGTGTGGCTGGTGCGGCGGATGCCACCGAGCCGGCGCACCGTACTCGGCGGTGCCGTCGCGCTGACCGGGCTGACCCTGGTGGTGCAGGTGTGGACCGGCGGCGGGTTGGCCTGGCAGGGCGTGGCGTGGGGGCTGTCCGCCGCGGTGTGCCAGTCGGCCTACTTCCTGGTCGCGGACCGGGCCGGCTCGGCGACTCCGCCGCTGGTGCTGGCCGGTGTGGGCATGGTGGTAGGCACCGCCGTGGTGGTGTTGCTCGGCGTGCTCGGGGTGCTGCCGGTGGTGGTCTCCACCGGGGTGCCGGCGGTGCTGCTGGCCGGGGTGAACGTCGGCTGGTCGTTCGCGGCGGCGTTCTTGGTGCTGGTCCCGACCGTGCTGGCCTACCTCACCGGCATCGCGGCATCCGCCCGGATCGGCGCCACCCGAGCTTCCCTGGTCGGCCTGCTCGAAGTAGTCACCACGGCGCTGGCCTCCTGGCTGCTGCTGGACGAGGTGCCGACGGCGATGCAGGCCGACCCGACGACACACAGCGGTTTGACGACACACAGCGGTTGGTCGCCGCACACAGGCCCGAACATGTGTGCCGCGCCTACTGGGTGTGTGCGGTCGGCTGGATGTGTGCGGTCGGCTAATTACATGGTGCGGCGACCGGAGAGGGCGCGGCCGAGGGTCAGCTCGTCGGCGAACTCCAGGTCGCCGCCCATCGGCAGCCCGGACGCCAAGCGGGACACCGTAAGCCCGGGGAAGTCACGCAGCAGCCGCAGCAGGTACGTCGCGGTGGCCTCGCCCTCGGTGTTCGGGTCGGTGGCGATGATGATCTCGGCGATCTCCGCCTCGTCGCCGGCGGGACCGGTGCCGCCGATGCGGGCCACCAGCTGCCGGATGCGCAACTGGTCAGGGCCGATGCCGCCGAGCGGGTCCAGCGCACCGCCGAGCACGTGGTAGCGGCCGCGGAACTCGCGGGTGCGTTCCACCGCGAGCACGTCCTTCGGCTCCTCCACCACGCACAGCAGCGTGGCGTCCCGGCGCGCGTCGCGGCAGTACCGGCAGCGTTCGGTCTCAGCGACGTTGCCGCACACCTCGCAGAACCGGACGCCGTCGCGCACCTTCTGCAGCGCGTCCTGCAGCCGCCCGATGTCCGCCGGCTCAGTGGCCAACAGGTGGAACGCGATCCGTTGCGCGCTCTTCGGACCGATGCCGGGCAGCCGGCCGAGCTCGTCGATCAGGTCCTGGACCGGCCCCTCGAACACGCCGTGCTACTCGAAACCGGGCAGCCCGAGACCGCCGGTCAGCTCACCCAGCCCACCGGCCACCCCACCGAGCTTCTGGTGCTGCAGCTCCTTGGCAGCCCGTTCCGCGTCGGCGAGCGCACCGAGGACCAGGTCCTGCAGCGTCTCGACGTCGTCCGGGTCGACCACCTTCGGGTCGATGGTGATACCGCGCAGCTCACCGGACGCGGTGCGGGTGACCTGGACCAGTCCGCCGCCGGCCTGGCCGGTGACCTCGGTGTTTGCCAGTTGCTCCTGCGCCGCGGCCAGCTGGCGCTGCATTTTCTGGGCCTGCTGGAGGATCATGTGCATGTCGGGCTGGCCCATGGGTACCTCTCCTCGTGTCCGGCTGTCGCGCCGTCCCCGACCCCAGCCTATCCTCCGGCGTCAGCGGCGGTCGGCGGCGGCGCGACCCCTCGCCGAGCCGGTCAGCCGGCCATGCGATCGTTGAGAACGTGAGTTCCGCGCGTCGTGCCGTGTCCGCGCCGCTCGCTGTGCTATTGGCGGCGCTGCTCGCGGGCTGCGGCGGTGCGGAACCGGTGCAGCCGACGCCGGCCGCTTCGGTGTCCGATCCGAGCGCGGCCGACGCACCGCCCCCCGCGCCGCCCCAGCCCAAGCGCACCATTCTGCTCGACCCGGGACACAACGGCGGCAACGCGCAACACACCGCCGACATCAACCGCCCGGTGCCGGACGGCCGGGGCGGCACCAAGCCGTGCAACACCACCGGCACCTCGACCGACGACGGCTTCCCGGAGTACAAGTTCACCTGGGACGTGGCTCTGCGGGTCCGCCAGCTGCTCTCCACCAACGGTGTCGAAGTGTTCCTGACCAGGCAGGACGACACCGGGTGGGGTCCCTGTGTTGACGTGAGGGGCGAAGAGGCGGCAAAGATCAACGCCGACGCGGTGGTGTCGATCCACGCCGACGGCGCCGCCCCGGCCGGGCACGGCTTCCACGTCATCTACTCCAAGCCCGCGCTGAACGCCACGCAGGGCACCCCGTCGATCGCGCTGGCCACCTCGCTGCGCAACGCGCTGACCGGGCAGGGCTTCACCCAGTCCACCTACGCGGGCAAGCAGGGGTTGATCGGCCGGGACGACCTGGCCGGCCTGAACCTGGCCAAGCGACCGGCCGCGCTCGTCGAGTGCCTCAACATGCGCAACCCCGACGAGGCGGACTTCGTCGACAACTCGGCCGCCCAACAGCGCTACGCCAACGCCATCACCCTCGGCATCCTCGACTGGCTGGCGCACAACCCGCCGGAGGAGCTGCACGCGCTGGCCGCCGGGATACCGAACTCGACGCCGTCGACGAAGAAACACAGCAGCGAATCCTCGACGCGCTCGTCCAGCAAGTCCTCGAGCAAGTCGAGCACGCCGAAGTCGACCACCAAGACCAAGGCCCCCAGCGCGTCGAGCACCAGCTCGGCCGGCGCCGACGGCTGACCGCTCCCCCGTGAGGCGCGCCAGCGCCATCAGCGGCGGGGGTCGCTGACCGCGCGGGCGCCGAGTTGGGACGCCAGCAGCTCGATGGCCACCTCTTCGGGGTCGCGCCGGCCGGCCGGCTCGGCCACCTCGGCGTCCGCCTCGGCCATCATCTCCTCCTCGTCCGACGGCGGTTCGGGCGGCGGCGGATCGTTCGGCGGCGGATCGTTCGGCGAGGGCTCGCGTCGTCCTCGGTTTCCGGGCGCGGCGGTCGGGCGCCGGGCCGCGCCGCCGGCCACCGACGGGCCCGGACCGGTGGCTCCGGCCGGGGGACCGTCGCCGTCGTGCTCGCAGCGCACCCGCCAGGCCACGCCGAGCTCCTCGCGGAGCGCGGCGGAGATGACGTCGGTGTTGCGCTGTTCGGACAACCGCCTTGCCAGCGGCGCGGCCGCGATGGCCAGCACCAGGGTGTCGCCGTCGACGGCCCGCACGGTCGCGTTCATCAGCAGCGCGCCGGTGCTCCTGCTGCCCTGCTTGGCCCGTTCCAGGATGCCCGGCCAGGACCGGCGCACCGCGGCCGCGTCGATGTCCGCGCCGCCACCCGGGCGGGCACCCTCGGGCGTGTCGGAGCTTCTCGGGCCGCCGGACCGGTCCGGCGCAGCGGGCGGTGCGGTGGCCTCGACCGACTCGGCGGCGGGGCGAGCCGGCGGTCGGTCCGTGCCGAGGTGGCGCTGGTCGGAGACCGACCGATGCGGTTCCGAGGAACCGCCGCGAGCCGGATCGGGTTCGCCACCGGCCGAGGCAGCCGGCTGCCCGGCTGACGGTGCCGGTGCAGAGGTGGGGTGTGCCGGGTCGGTCTGTCCGGCGGCCGCCCGGGACGGACGCCGGAACGTCCGCGCACCGCCGCTGCCCGCGCCCGCACCGACTGGGGCAGCCTCGCCCGTGGAACCGGCCGAAGCGCCCGGACCGGCCGAAGCGCCCGAGCCCGAGGAGTCCGCGCCGGTCCGGGGCACGCCCGAGCCAGCACCCCCGGAACCCTCGGCCCCGGAACCAGACGAACCAGGCGAGCCGTCGGCCGAGGAATCCGCCGTGCCAGACGCCGGGCGCGGCTCGGCGGCGATGTCCGCCCGCCGTTCCATCCGCTCCAGACGCTGCAGCAGTGCGGTGTCCCCGGTCGAGGCTGCCGGCAGCAGCATCCGCGCGCACAGCAGCTCCAACAGCAGCCGGGGGGCGGTGGCGCCGCGCATCTCGGTCAGCCCGGTGTGCACGATCTCGGCGTACCGGCTCAGGGTGGCCGCGCCGAGCCGTTGCGCCTGGCCGGCCATCCGTTCCAGCTCGTCACCCGGCGCGTCGACAAGGCCTCGGGCCGCCGCGTCCGGCACCGCGTCGATCAGGATCAGGTCACGCAGCCGGTCCAGCAGGTCGGCGGCGAACCGGCGCGGGTCGTGCCCGGCCTCCACCAGCCGGTCCACCGCCTCGAACACGGCGGCGCCGTCGCCGGCGGCGAGCGCATCCACGGTGTCGTCGATCAGCCCGACGTCGGTGACGCCGAGCAGCGCGACGGCCCGCTCGTAGGTCACCCCCTCCGGCCCGGCGCCGGCCACCAGCTGGTCCAGCACCGACTGGGTGTCCCGGGCCGACCCGCCGCCGGCCCGGATGACCAGCGGCAACACCGCCGGCGCGACAGTGACGTGCTCCGAGGCGCAGATCCGCTCCAGCAGACCGCGCATGGTGCCGGGCGGGATCAGCCGGAAGGGGTAGTGGTGGGTACGGGAGCGGATGGTGGCCAGCACCTTGTCCGGCTCGGTGGTGGCAAACACGAAGACGAGGTGCTCCGGCGGCTCTTCGACGATCTTGAGCAGGGCATTGAAGCCCTGCGTGGTGACCATGTGCGCCTCGTCGACGATGAACACCCGGTAGCGCGACTCGGCGGGTGCGTAGAAGGCGCGGTCGCGCAGCTCGCGGGCATCGTCCACGCCACCGTGCGAGGCGGCGTCCAGCTCGATCACGTCGATGCTGCCCGGCCCCTCCGGGGCCAGCCCGACGCAGGAGGGGCACACCCCGCACGGGTCCGGCGTCGGCCCGAGCTCGCAGTTCAGCGAGCGGGCCAGGATGCGCGCGCTGGACGTCTTGCCGCAGCCGCGCGGACCGGAGAACAGGTAGGCATGGTTCACCCGGCCGGCGGACAACGCGATGCGCAGCGGCTCGGTGACATGCTCTTGGCCAACCACGTCGGCAAAGGTCGCCGGACGGTACTTGCGGTACAGCGCCAGGCCCACACCGCGAGGCTACTAGGCGCCGCCCACAGCCCCGACCGCCCCCACACCTCCAGCCGCGGCCCGACATCAACCCCCGCGCCGGTCACCCACAACCAGGCGCCAGTCGCCCACAAACCGCGCTGCTCACACACAAACCGGGCGCTGGTCACACACAAACCGGGCGCTGGTCACACACAAAGGTCACCAAGCTGGGTCGCAAGAAGCTCGCACCGTGGAGGTTTGGGGGGCTCAGCCCCCCAACAAGCTGAAGCCCGCCCTAGGTCCGCGCGTTCCGCGGACACAGAACGCCGCGAGCGGAAGGGACCCCGCGCACCCGCCAGAGCCCGTTGACCCTTGCTGCCTTCCGGCCCTGGGGGAGTTCACAGGATGGACGCCACGCGGGGTCCGCCGCACAGTGTAACCACCCGCGCTGGGCCGCGGCACCGGGTGGGGCGCCGGAGCGGGGCGCTACACTCCTCGGCGGAGGATTCGCCTAGTGGCCTATGGCGCACGATTGGAAATCGTGTTGGGTGTTAAAGCCCTCGCGGGTTCAAATCCCGCATCCTCCGCGCGTGAGCAGGCCCAACGCCGGCACCCGCACGCAGGGGCCGGCGTTTCGCCGTTCAAGGACCACAAGGGTCGGGACTCGTACTGCCGTCGATGGATCCCCGGGCCGTAGTCGAACAGTGGTCGGCGACGCCTTCGGCTCCGAAGAACTGCACGGCGCGGATCTGCTCGTCCTCCCCGGTGCGCAGGTGCATCCCACCCTGATGGCCCTCTACCGCTACATCTACGAGCAAGCCGGAAGCAGAAGCGGGCCGTGGCCAAGCCCTACTCCACAGATACAAGCCCGACTGATACACCGAACCGCCCCTGCCTCGCGTCATGCCGGCGTCCCCCACGCTCAGCCAACGCTTCCGCAACACCAACAACTGATCGCCACCACCCAGGCCCATCCGCCTTGCCGCCGCCGGCCGAGTGGCTCGCACCGGCATGACCGTGCAGCCCGCCCGAGCCGTTCGGTCTGGCTCAGTTGGTGGTGGGGGTTGCCACGACAGTTGCGGTGGCTCACGCTAACGACGCCGCTCCGGCCGAGGATCTAGCCCTGCGAGGGACCGCGATGGGTAGTTCGTACGTCCGCAACCTTTTCTACAGCGCGGTTGCCCTGGTCGGGACGGTACTCGGCGTTGTAGGGATCGCCTACACCTCGCCCGGCTTCTTCGGCTACGTGGTGCTCGCCATGGTCGTGGTGCTGACCATCCTGGCGAGTTTGGCATTCGGCGGGGTGCTACCCCTCGAGGGCATACTGAAATTCGTACCGGGATTCCGCCCGAATGATCCGCAGAGCATTCGGGAGTCGCATCACGAGAATATCATCAAACGTATCATGGAGGACTTCGGCGCCAGCCTGCCCAGCGAGCAGATCAAAGCGAGCTCGAAGTACTCGGTCAAGTGCCAGGATCGGCTGTGTGCTCGGGCGAAGCGCTGCAAGGTACGGGCGGACATGCATTGGGGTCGCCCGTCGTCGAGAAGGAGGTTCAAGGCGGCGTGGCTGTATGTCAGCGCGGCTGACATCTACTGCCTGGCGGGGAAGCCCTCGGAGGCGGGCGACTTGTACCACTGGGCCGCGAACACCTTCCGGGAGCTCGAGTCCTACGAACGCGCCATCGAGTACTACCTGGCCTCGAGCAATCTCGCCGATGCCGTATGGCGGGTCCGCTGCTTACAGCGGGCCATGGGCGTAGCGCGGTTGGCGGGAGACTTCCAGCGGGAGGCCGATCTGCGGGCGGAAATCTCTCGGCTCACCGCGCCTGCCCTACCGTCCTAATGCTTGTCCCTCACTCAGCGGATCGGAATGTGACGGTGTCCCCCGTTACCAGTGGGAGTTGCGGGTCACACGTGACCTGAGAGTCGTTCAGTACGGCCAGTACGGGGCGCTCCAGCGTCAGGTCGACGGTCGCGGCGGCCTGGCCAAGGGTGGCCGCCCGGACGGTGCGCGGGCCGCGCCGGTCACCGTCGGCAAGCGCGGCGAGACGGTGCACGACGATCTCCGGCGGTGGCCGGTCGCGGGCGGCCGCGTAGTCCTGCGGGGTGTTCACGTTCAGCACCGAGTCCAGCTCGGGGTCGAGCCGGGCCAGCGCGGGGTCCCGCAGCAGCTGTGCATCGTCCGGCGAGTCCACCACGCAGCGCTCCAACAGCATCCCCGGACGGAGCTTGCCCAGCGCTACCAGCGCGGCGACCAACCCGGCCAACGCCGTGCGGTACCCGGCCGCCAGCGGCTGCCGGAAGCCGAGGGCCACCGGCGCCACCACGTCCACCCCGGGGTCGGCCAGCCCGCGCAGCACCAGCCGGATGAAGGCCGGGTGCAGGAACGGCGTGTCGGTGCTGCACACGAACGCCATCGGCGCCCGGTCCGCGACCGCAGCCAAGCCGGCCGCGATGCCCTGCAACGGGCCGAGCCCCTCGACCGGGTCCGCCACCACCGCCACCCCGGCCGGCAGCGGCGGCAACCGCTGGCCGGGGGCACTCACCACCACGACCGGGCCGCTGACGGTGCGGGACAGCACGGCGGCCGTGCGGTACAGCAGCGTCGAACCGTGCCACTCCAGCGCGGCCTTCGACTGCCCCATCCGCGACGAGCGCCCACCGGCGAGCAGCACGCCCGCCGCGGTGCCAATCCCGTCCACGAGGCGACACTAGCTAGTGTCCGAACTCCGCGGTTGCCCTGAGCTTCTCCAGCGTCGTATTGATCATCGACTTCGTGTGACCGGCGCGGTCCTGCACGCCGGTGATCGCCTTGCCGAGGATGTCGATGATCGGGCCCCGGTGGTCGGTCCAGGTCTCGGTGACCGTGCAACTGGTGCGGCCGGTGGACCGGATCTGGTAGCTCCAGACCGCAAGCGTCTTCGAGCCGAGCTTGTTGGCGAAGCTGAACCGGTCCGGCGCGCTCGCCTCGAGCACCGTGACCGTGGTGCTCCACTTCTTCCTGCCGTGCTTGTTGGTGCCCTTGAACCGGGCCCCCTCGGCCGGCCCGGTCGCGCCGCCGATCCACTTGCCCTCGGTGGCCTCCGGGCTCCACTCACCCATCCGGGTCAGGTCGCTGACCATGCGGTAGACCTTGTCCGCGGTGGCCGCGATGCTGATCGAACCGGACGTTTTCTGTGTGTTGTTCATGCCCGAGAACAGTGTCACGTCCCCGGGCGGGCGCCAGTATCGAACACTCGCCGGGTGCCAACGGCTTGACACTGACACTGGTGTCAGTACCTACGGTCCTGGGCATGGGTGAGGTAGCGGTGCACATCGGGGAGTTGTCCGAGCACACCGGCGTCAGTCGTCGATCTCTGGGGTACTGAGGCTCGACCCGGCGTCTGTTGCTGGGGACCGCCGTCCTGCTGCTGGTACAGCGGGACGTCATCCACACCGCCAAGCAGGTCGCCAGCCTCGACGTGCTGTCCGGTGGCCGGGTGGTCCTCGCGGTCGGCGCGGGCTGGAACGAGG
>DASYBQ010000265.1:0-55369 GCA_036500625.1 Pseudonocardia sp.
CAGTGAGGCCTCAGCGTGCCAGCGAACCTACACAGCCGACCAAACTGGCTGGCCTACCTGGTGCCCCGCAAGCCGCGCAGGTCTGTGTCATGCCCTGCCCAGGATTCGAACCTGCGACGACACTGGCCCGCGGCCCGCGTCATCGGTTGCCCGCCGCCCGTCGGGGGGATAATGACCACGTCATGTGGTAACGCCGCGGCGGGCGGACCGGATCGTGCCCAGGTGTCGGGTCACGGTCTCCGCGTAGCTGGCTAGTCGGTCTGTGGCCTGGTCGCACCGATCGTGGAGTGCCTCGAGCTCCGCGTCGGTGAGGTTGATCTCCAGGGGCGCATGCTCTCGGCATTGCTCGGCGAGAGTGGGTAACTCGCCCAGCCGCACCGACGCGGCCAGCACCTCAGCCACGGCGAGCGCGGCGGCACGAATGTCCTCAACCACCGGCCGCGGCGTCCCGCAGGTGATGAGCGCGTTCTCCAGTTGCTCCACATCGGGCAACTCGGGGAGACGGTGATCGGCCCACACCACGCCCCAGAGCCGCCGACGACAAGGCTCCGCGCCCAGGTCGTCGCTGTCCTCGGAGACGATCAACTCGCCCTTAGCGGATCGTCGCATAACCAGGCCGTTACGAGCGGCCAGATCTTTGACGGTAGCAAGCAGATCGCGCTGCCTGGCGTCGCTGTCGAACACCGCGCCCGCCATCCAACCCGCTAGCCCGACCAGCTCACTGACCTGCCCAGGCTCCTCGAATACCGCCTCGACGCCCTCGCACTCCTCACACGGCGCGGCCACCCCCACCCGGGCACGATCAATCGGCGTGCCGGTCGCTGTGGCCAGGACCACGTAGCCAGCCACGTCAGCCCACCACGCCGCAAACTCCCGGATCGTGCGGTGAAGCTCACGCTCTGCGTCTATGGCCAGATCCATTCGCAGCGACGTGACGACCCCGCGCGGGCTCGGCCACTCGCGCCGTGCTGTCACCGATTGCTCGAGGAGCCGCTCGCTCTCGTTCGAGCAGCCGTCCACGGCCTTCTCGGCGGCGGTGTGCTCACGCATGAGCTCACCGGCCCCCGTGGCCAGCTCAGCGAGCAACGCATCCACCGCCTCGTCGTTCAGAACCCGTGACCCGAATTCCTCCCCGAAATCGGTCACCGCTATCCCTTCTCTTCACCCGCGGGTCCGGGTTCGAGTCCCCGGCGAGCGCCGTCGACCCAGGGACTGTAGCGCCTCAATCAGATACGGCTGTGGCTGTGGCATTACTCAGCAGTAGCGGGTGACCCGGGAGCAGGGCGAGGACGCCGGCCGCGCCCAGCTCTGCGAGGCCCTCGGCGCGGCGCTAGGCGACCGGCGCCGTTACAGCTCGGCATTCGCCCACGGGACAGTCGAGGCCAGAAACGACGCCGCGCGCACAGTCCTCAACGCCATGCGACGCCACATTGACCCGACCACCCTGCTCGTTCGAGCCTACCGAGGAGTTTGACCCGCGGCACACCTTCCGGCGTCGACTCCGGCCACCCCGCGCAACCAGCACCCGACCCAGCGCACAGACCCCGGGCAACGAACGACCGCGCACTACCGGCACCGAGAACGGGACCGAGAGCACGGCCGCCGTTCCCGATCCCGCCGCGTCGACCACCCCGGCCGGTGACGGCAGGTGGGTCGCGTGGCTGCGATCACAGGGTTTCCCCGACGACGCGGTGATATACCCTCCACGACTGACACCAACGCCACCACAACCCCGACCCCGGGGCGGGGTTCCCGTCCGTGGACACATCGCGCGCACCACCGGCACACCGTCTACCAGCGGGTTTAGGCTCGTGTAATGCGGTACCGTGCGACACGTCACAATTAGGTAACCAGATGCACAAACAGCGCACCATGCGCGGCGTGCACGCGGGATGCGCGGCGTGTGGGGGCGCACGACTAGAGGCGTTCGCCGGTGTCGGGGTGGAAGAGGTGCAGGTCGTCGCTGATCGGGTGCAGGGTGATCTTGTCGCCGATGCGGGCGCCGGTGCGGCCGGCGGTGCGCACCACGATCGACTGGTCCCGGTCGGACAGCAGGTGGCCGTAGACGAATGCGTCGCTGCCCAGCTCCTCCACCACGGTGATCTCGGCAGGGATCCCCCCGGTGCCGGAGCCGGTGGTGGACCACTGCTCCGGGCGGATGCCCAGCGTCACCGACTTCACGCCGGCGTTGCTGATCGCTGTGCGGTGCGCGGCCGTCAGCGCCACCACCTCGCCACCCAGCTGCGCGCCCTGCTCGGTGATCGGCACGGTGAACAGGTTCATCGCCGGCGAGCCGATGAAGCCCGCGACGAAGGCGTTGACCGGGTGGTCGTAGAGCTCGGCCGGGCTGGCGAACTGCTGCAGCTCGCCCAGCTTGAGCACCGCCACCCGGTTGCCCATCGTCATCGCCTCGACCTGGTCGTGGGTGACGTAGATGGTGGTGACGCCGAGGCGCTGCTGCAGTGCGGCGATCTCGGCCCTGGTGCCGACGCGCATCTTGGCGTCCAGGTTGGACAGCGGCTCGTCCATCAGGAAGACCTGCGGCTCCCGCACGATGGCCCGGCCCATCGCCACCCGCTGGCGCTGCCCGCCGGACAGCGCGCGCGGCTTGCGGTCCAGGAACTCGGTCAGCCCGAGCACCTCGCCGGCCTCCCGGACCTTCTGCTGTCGCTCCTCCTTGGACATGCCGCGCATCTTCAGCGGGAAGTCGATGTTCTCGCCGACTGTCTTGTTCGGGTACAGCGCATAGTTCTGGAACACCATCGCAATGTCCCGGTCCCGGGACGGCACGCCGACCATGTTCTTGCCGCCGATGCGGATCTGGCCGTCGTTGATGTCCTCGAGCCCGGCGAGCATTCGCAGCGCGGTGGACTTCCCGCTACCGGAAGGGCCGACGAACACCACGAACTCGCCGTCGTCGACTTCAAGGTTCAGCTGGTTGACCGCGGGCTTTGCGCCCGGCGTGTAGATGCGCGACGCGCGGTCGTAGACGACCTCAGCCACGGTTGCACCTCAACTCTCGTGTGACGTGACGGCTCACTTGACGGCTCCGAAGGACAGGCCCTGCACCAGCTTGTTCTGCGCGACCCAACCGGCGATCACCACCGGCAGCGCGGCCAGGGTGGCCGCCGCGCACAGCTTGGCGAAGTAGAGGCCCTCGCTGGTGATGAAGCCGACCAGGAAGACCGGGACGGTGCCGGCCTGGGCGGCGGTCAGGTTCACCGCGATGAAGAACTCGTTCCAGGCGAAGATCACGCAGATCAGCGCGGTCGCCGCGATACCGGGGGAGACCAGCGGCAGCACCACCTCACGCATGGTGCGCCCGATCGAGGCCCCGTCGATGCTGGCCGCCTCCAGCAGCGCGGCCGGTACCTCCAGGAAGAACGAGCGCATCATCCACACCGCGATCGGCAGGTTCATCGCGGTGTAGAGCACCACGAGCGTCCAGATGTTGTCCACCATGTGGATCTCGTTGACCACCACGTAGATCGGCACGATGGCCGCGACGACCGGCAGCATCTTGGTGCTGATGAAGAAGAACAGCACGTCGCGGGTCTTGCCGACCGGTCGCAGCGACACCGCGAACGCGGCGGGGACAGCCAGCAACAGCACCAGGACGGTGGACACCACGGTGGCGAACAGCGAGTTCAGCAGGGCCGGGCCGGCGCCGGAGGCCAGCACCTCGGAGAACTGCTGCAGGGTCGGCGTGAAGAACAGCTTCGGCGGGTTGGTGTAGGCGTCGTTCTCCTGCTTGAACGCCGTCAGCACCATCCACAGCACCGGGAAGAAGAACGCGATGCCGACCACCCAGGACACGACCGCCATGATCACGTTGCCTGCGGAGCGCTTGCTCGGGGTGGGCTCGCGCGTCGCCGCCGGGGCGGAGGGCACCGAGGGGGTCGTGGTCGAGGTGCTCATCAGGCTCCCGCCTCATTTCCACTGAAGGTCCGGAAGATCAGCCGCAGCGCGAACGTCGACACGATCGTGGTCAGGATGGCCACCACCACGCCCATCGCCGCCGACTGGCCGATGTCGAAGCCGAGGAAGGCTCGCTGATAGATGTAGAAGGGCAGGTTCGCGCTGGCGATGCCCGGCCCACCCTGGGTCATCATGTAGATCGAGTCGAACGTGTTGATCAGGTAGATGGTGCCGAGCACGATGCCCAGCTCGATGAACCGCCGCAGGTGTGGCAGGGTGATCTCGCGGAAGATGGCGAAGTTGGACGCTCCGTCCACCCCTGCCGCCTCCAGCACGTCGTCCGGCTGGCTCTGCAGCCCGGCCAGTATCAGCAGCATCATGAACGGCGTCCACTGCCAGACGATCGACATCATCACCGCGAGCAGCGGGAACGACGAAATCCAGTCGGTCCGCCCGGCTCCGAACGGCGCCAGCACGAAGTTCACCAGGCCGTATGTCGGGTCCAGCAGCGTGGTCTTCCACAGCAGCGCGGCGGCCACCGGCGTGATCAGGAACGGCGTGATCAGCAGCGTGCGCACCACACCCCGGCCGGGGAACGACCGGTTGAGCATCAGCGCCAGCAGCAGCCCGAGCGCCACCGCGACCAGCACCGCGCCCACCGTCAGCATGATCGTCTGCAGGGTGACCTGGCGGAACTGGCTGTCGGTGAACACCTCGCCGTAGTTGTCCAGCCCGACGAAGTGCCGCGATCCCGGCCGCACCAGGTTCCAGGACTGCAGCGAGTAGTAGATCGTCACCACGAACGGCAGCTGGGTGACGATGAACGTGAAGACCAGCGCCGGGAGCAGCGGGATCCGCCGAGCCCAGCCGTCGGACTTGGATCCCGGCCCGTGCTCCGGGCGCGCGGCCTTCCGCTTCGGGGTGGTCGCCGCCTCCATCGTGGTGGTCATCTCGACGCGCCCTTCTTGTACGTGTCACCGACGGTCTGGGCGTACTTCTGCGACTCCTTGAGCGCGTCCGGCACGCTGGTCTGCCCGGCGATGGCCGCGCTGATCTGTTGGCTCACCCGGGTGCCCATGTCCTGGAACTCCGGGATGGCCACGAACTGGATGCCGGTATAGGGCACCGGCATCGCGGTCGGGTTCTTCTCGTCGGCGTTGTTGATCGCATCCAGCGTGGGCTGCAGGTACGGCGCCGCGGCCTGTCGGTACTCCGGAATCTGGTAGGTGGACGTGCGCGACCCCGGCGGGACGTGAGACCAGCCGACCTTGCTGCCGACCAGGTGCATGTACTCCTTGGAGGTCATCCAGGACATGAACTGCCAGGCGGCATCGGGGTGCGGCGTGGTCTTCGGGGTGGCAAGCGACCAGGTGTAGAGCCAACCGGAGTGTGCGGTCTTCTCCACCGGCGCGGGTGCGTAGCCGACCTTGCCGACCACCTTGCTCTGGCTCGGGTCCTCCAGCGCGGTGACGACCGAGGTGGCGTCGTACCACATGGCCACGTTGCCCTGGCCCATCAGCGTGGCGCACTCACCGAAGCTGGACACCGCCGGACCGGGCTCGCCGTAGTCGCGCACCAGGTCGACGTAGAACTGCACCGCTTGGCGGGTGGCCGGCGAGTCGAGCTGGGCGTCCCAGTTGTTGTTGAACCAGCTGCCGCCGAACGTGTTGATCACGGTGTCCAGCGGGGCCAGTACCTCGCCCCAGCCGGGCAGGCCGCGCAGGCAGATGCCGGACATGCCGGTCTTCTTGTTGTCCAGCTTGGCGGCGAAGTCCCGGACCTGGGTCCAGGTCGGGTGGGCCGGCATGGTCAGCCCGGCTTGTTGGAACAGGTCCTTGCGGTAGGCCAGGAAGGACGACTCGCCGTAGAACGGCACCGAGTAGAGCTGCCCCTGATAGGACAGCGCGTCCCGCACCTGCGGCAGGAAGTCCGCCGCGTCGTAGCCGGGCGTCCGGTCTGCGTAAGGCTGTAGGTTGACCAGCCAGCCGTTCGCGGCCCACTGCGGCGTCTCGTAGTTGCTGATCATCACCACGTCGAACTCGTTGCCGCCGGTGGCCACCGACGCGGTGATCTTGGCGCGTGCCTGGTTCTCCGACAGCGTCACGAACCGCATCCTGATGCCCGGGTGGGTCCGCTCGAACTCGGGCACCAGCGAGATGGCGTCCTTCATCTGGGAGTTCGACACGATCGCCACGGTGACTGTGGTAGCTCCCGCGCCGCCGCCACCTAGCGCGCCCGCGCCGGCGCAGCCGGTCACCGCCAATAGCGGGAGCACGGCGGCGGCCAGCAGCATCCGCCGCCAGCGTGGCACGCCGGAGGGGGCGCTTCGAGCTGCGCGCTCACGAGGTGGGGCCACGAGGCTCTCCCTGTTGATCGACAATGATCTATTTACCAAGCAACTATCCGTGTGCTACATCACAGGTTGACGTACCTTAAGTGGCACGTAAGCGCTTTCGCAACCGCTTGCGCGGTAACGTTTCTGACACACGACACGGGTTAGGGATGCCTAGTGTCGGCGGCGGACCGGAGGTGGCTCATCGCGACCATGGCGGACGTGGCTCGCCTCGCCGGGGTGTCGGTGGCCACCGTCTCGCACGTGCTCAACGGCACCCGCCCGGTCCGCCCGCGCACCCGGGACCTGGTGCTGGCGGCCGTACGCCGGGCCAACTACACGCCGAACACGGTGGCCAGGTCGCTGGCCACCGCGCGGACCACAACGATCGGGCTTGCGCTCTCCGCGATCTCCAACCCCTACTTCGGCGACCTGCTGCGCTCGGTCGAGGACTCCGCCGCGACGGCCGGCTACACGCTGCTGCTGGCCGATCCGCGAGAGGAACCGGACTACGAGCTGACCGTGGTGCGCAGGCTGCAGCACCGGCGGGTGGACGGGCTGATCCTGGCGCCCTCCGCGCGGCCGGAGGAGGCGTTGCGGTTCCTGGCGGCGCACCAGGTGCCGACGGTGCTGGTGGACCGACTGATCGACGCCCCGCTGGACCAGGTCGGCTCGGAGAACGTGGCGCCGGTAGCCGACCTGGTTGCGCATCTCGCGGAGCGCGGGCACCGGCGGATCGCACTGGTTGCCGGCCACCCCGGATTGGCGACCACACTGGAGCGGCTCGAGGGTTATCGGCTCGGCCTGCGGCGGGCCGGTCTGCCCGACGAACCCGACCTCATGGTGCAGGGCTACTCCGAGACCGAGGCCTCGCGCCAGGCCGTGCACCGACTGCTGGAGCTGGCCCAGCGGCCCACCGCGATCATCGCGGGCAACAACTCGATGACCATCGGCACGATGACCGCGCTGCGCGAGGCAGGTGTGTCGGTGCCTGGCGGGATGGCGCTGGCCAGTTTCGACGACTTCCCGTGGGCCAGCCTGTTCAGCCCGGGGCTGACCGCGGTCGCCCAGCCGTTCGTCGAGATGGGCCGCCGCGCGGTCGAGCTGTTGCTGCGCCGGATGGCCGAGCCCTCGGCGCCGGCCAGCACGCTGCGACTGCCGCCGACCTTCGTGCACCGCGAGTCCTGCGGATGCGCAACCAACGGTTTCGCTCCGCCGAGATAGCTGGACATACTGCGCTGATGACGAAGCCGCGGCTGGTGGCAGGAGTGGACTCCTCCACCCAGGCAACCAAGATCGTCGTGTTGGACGTGGAGTCCGGCCGGGTGGTGCGGGAAGGGCGGGCGGCGCACCCGCCGGGTACCGAGGTGGACCCCTGGCTCTGGTGGTCCGCGCTGGGCGAGGCCGCTGAAGGCGGCGTCCTGGACGAGGTGCAGGCGATCTCGGTAGCCGGCCAGCAGCACGGCATGGTGCTGCTCGACGAGCGGGGCGAGCCGGTGCGCGACGCGCTGCTGTGGAACGACACCCGCTCGGCGGACGCCGCGAACGACCTGATCGAGGAGCTGGGCGGCCCGGCCGAGTGGGCCGCCGAGGTGGGTACCGTGCCGGTGGCCGCGATCACCGCCACAAAGCTGCGCTGGACTGCCCGCGCCGAACCGGACAACGCCGCCAGGGCGCACCGGGTGCTGCTGCCGCACGACTGGCTGACCTGGTTGCTGGCCGGCCGCCCGAACGAGGCGGTGACCGACCGGGGTGACGCCTCGGGCACCGGCTACTTCTCGGCCGCCACCGGTGAGTACCGCACCGACCTGTTGCGGTTGGCGTTCGGCAGGGACCTGGACGTCCCCCGGGTGTGCGCGCCGGGGGAGCCGGCCGCCGTGGCGTCCGAACTGGTCGCCGGTGCCGTGCTCGGGGCCGGCACCGGGGACAACATGGGTGCCGCGCTCGGCGCCGGCGCCGAGGCCGGCGACGTGATCGTCTCGATCGGCACCAGCGGCACGGTGTTCGCCGCCTACGACCGGCCGACCGAGGACCCGTCCGGTGTGGTGGCCGGCTTCGCCGACGCCTCTGGTGGCTTCCTGCCGTTGGTGTGCACGCTGAACGCGGCCCGGGTACTGCAGGCCGGCGCGGACCTGCTCGGCGTCGACTTCGCGGAGCTGGACCGCCTCGCGCTGGCCGCCGAGCCCGGTGCCGGTGGGCTGGTGCTGCTGCCGTACCTGGAGGGGGAGCGGACCCCCAACCGCCCCGGCGCGAAGGGTCTCGTCGCCGGCCTGACCGGGGCGAACGCCACCCGCGAGAACCTGGCCAGAGCAGTGGTCGAGGGCATGCTGTGCGGCCTCGCGGACGGGCTGGACGGTCTCGTCGCGCAGGGCGTGCCGGTGCGCCGGTTGTTGCTGCTCGGCGGTGGCAGCAGGTCGGCGGCGGTGCAGGCGCTGGCGCCGTGGGTGCTCGGCGCGCCGGTCACCGTGCTGGCACCGGCCGAGTACGTCGCGCTCGGCGCCGCCCGCCAGGCCGCCTGGGCGCTCACCGGCACCGCGCCGAGCTGGCCCCGCCCGGAGGAGTCCAGCCAAGACCTCCCGGACGGCGCCGCCGAGGTCACCTCCTCGATCCGAGCCGGCTACGCTGCCGTCCGCGACAACACCTCGTGAGTGAAAAGTAACGTCATAGCGTTACTTTTCACTCACGAGCTTTAGCCTGGGGGACGAGGTCGTGGTGGACAGCGAGCGGGCGGCCAGGGAGCAGGCTGTCACGGACGAGGTGGTGGCCAGCTTCGGCGGGGCCGGGTCGGATCGGTACCGGGAGCTGATGCAGAGCCTGGTTCGGCACCTGCACGGGTTCGCCCGCGAGGTTCGGCTCACCCAGGGGGAGTGGGACGCCGCGATCGCGTTCCTCACCCGCGTCGGGCACCTGACCGACGAGCGCCGCCAGGAGTTCATCCTGCTCTCCGACGTGCTCGGACTGTCCATGCTGACCATCGGCATCAACATGCCGGCCAGCGCGGGAGCCACCGAGTCCACCGTATTCGGACCGTTCTTCGTCGACGGCGCACCGGAGATCCCGCTGGGCGGCGACCTTGCCCAGGGCGCCAAGGGCACGCCCTGCTACGTCTCGGGGCAGGTCCGCGCGGTGGACGGTGCGCCGTTGGCCGGGGTGCGAGTCGACGCCTGGCAGGCCGACGAGGACGGCCGCTACGACATCCAGTACGAGGGTGACCGGACCCAGGGCCGAGGCTGGCAGCGCACCGGCGGGGACGGCGGGTACCGGTTCTGGTCGGTGTTGCCCACCGCGTATCCGATCCCGCACGACGGCCCGGTCGGCGAGCTGCTCACCGCCGCAGGACGTGAGCCGATGCGCCCGGCGCACCTGCACTTCAAGGTGGCCGCGCCCGGCTACCGTCCGCTGATCACCCACGTGTTCGTCGACGGTGACCCCTACCTGCGCAGCGACGCGGTCTTCGGTGTCAAGGACAGCCTGATCGGCCGGTTCACCGAGCACACCGGCGGCACCGCGCCGGACGGCTCACCCAGGCACGGCCGTTGGACGCAGGTCACTCTCGACCTCGTGCTGGCCCGCCAGGACAGTTCCTGAACCCCCCTCGGCTCAGGACCAGTCGACGATGGTGGCCCCGGCGGTGAAGCCAAGGGCGGGGTCGACGTAGCGGACGGCGGCCGGCGCGTAGAGCGCGTCGACGCCGGCCCGCATGGCGGGGTACTGCCGGGCCAGCGCGGCGACCTCGGCGTCGGATGCCGGCAGCCCGGCCGCGTCCAGCAGCATGCGCAGCTCGGCCACCGGTGCTGGGGTGGTTGGCTCGTCCATGGGTGTCCTCCTTCGTGGGTTGCGGGCAGCGGGTCAGGCGGCCAGCTCGGTGGACTCGGCTGCCTTGCCGAGCTCGGGCATCCGCAGGTGCCAGTCGGTGCGGGTCTGCAGCAGTTGGCCGACCCGCAGCAGACCGGCCTCCTCGAACGGCCGGCCCGCCAGCTGCACGGACAGCGGCATGCCGTCGGCGTTGAAACCCATCGGCAGCGCGAGCACCGGGTTCCCCACGGTGTCCCAGTACGGGGTGTGCAGGTGCTCGAACAGCGTCGCTATCACATCGGTCTCGCCGCTGAGGTACTGATCCAGCGGCGGTGCCGCTATCGAGCTCGTCGGGCACACGATCACGTCGATGTTCTCGAACATCCGGCGCAATGCGTCCTGTGCGACTCGCCGCATCCGCTGGGCCTGCACGTAGTCCGCGCCCGACACCAGCGCACCCTGGGCGAGCATCGCCCTGGTCGCGGGATAGTAGTCGGTCCACCGGGTCTGCGCGTCGGTGCGGTGGTAGGCCAACGCCTCGCAGCCCATGGTGAGCAGGTCGGCGGTGATCATCTCGTGCCAGTAGGGCAGCGCCACCGGGGTGAGGCTCGCCCCGGCCTCGGTGAGCAGCGCGACCGTCGCGTCGAACGCGCCGGGCAGCGCCGGGTCGCCGCCGGCAGGGAAGTGGTGGTCCCGTACCACCCCGACGCGCAACCCCGCCAGGTCATCGGGCCAGCTGGGCGCGGGGAACGGCGCGTCGACGCAGTTCGGGTCGCTGGCGTGCGGGCCGGCGATGACTTCGAGCACCGCGGCGCAGTCCTGCGCGCTGCGGGCCATCGGACCGATGTGGTCCAAGCTGTAGCCCAGCGGTACGCAGCCGGACTTGGGCACCCGGCCGAAGGTGGGCATCAGGCCGGTGATCCCGCAGAACGCGGCCGGGATCCGGATGCTGCCCCCGGTGTCGGTGCCCAACCCGGCGAGGAACATGCCCGAGGCCACCCCGCCGCCGGTGCCCGAGCTGGACCCGCCCGGCCAGGTGCTCGGGTCCCACGGGTTGCGCGGCACCGGGAAGTGCTTGCTCTCGTCCGGCATGCCGCAGGCGAACTCCATGGTGGAGGTCTTGCCGGTGATCACCGCGCCGGCCTGCTTGAGCCGGGCGACCACCGGTGCGTCCTTGCCGGCGCCCCACCCCGGGTCCAGCACGGTGCTCTGCGCGGTGGTCGGTCCCTCGGCCATGGCCAGGATGTCCTTCACGCCGAACGGGATGCCGTGCAACGGCCCCCGGTCCACCCCGGCCGCGAGCTCGGCATCCGCCGCGTCCGAGGTGGCCAGCGCGTAGTCGTCGAACCGGTGCAGGTACACGCCCAGCTCGGGATCCGACCGGTCGGCGCTGGCGATCGACTGTTCGGTGAGCTCGCGGCTGGTGACCGCGCCGGAACGCAGCGCCGAGGCGGCTTCGGTGAGGGTACGGGGCACAGCGGTCATCGGGTCTCCTCGGTGCGTTCGCGGGTGTCGTGAGTGGGTGGCTCAGGTGGGGGCACTGGCGCGCGACACGAACCGGAACCGGTTGGTGCGCAGTCGGATGAATGCCACGTTGAACACCCGACCGGCCCGGTCCCGGATGGTCTGGTCCATGGCCAGCAGCGGGGTGCCCTCGCCGATGCCAAGCAGCGCCGCCGACGTCGGGTCGGCCAAGACGCTGTCCAGCACGAACTCGGACTCGCCGAGCACCACCCCGGCGTCCTGCAGCAGGGTGTACCAGTCGGTCCGGAACGGGGTGCGCAGCAGCTGCTCCGCCTCCGGGTACAGCACGTAGTTGGTGGCGACGGAGATCGGCTCCTCGTCGAAGCAGGCGAGGTACTCCAGACGCAGGCACGGCGTGCCGGGCGGCACCCGCAGCCAGTCGGCCAGCGTCGGCGGCGCCGGTATGGTGCTGCGATCCAGCACCATCGGCCTGGTCGCGGGGTCGAACAGGTGGCTGTCGGGAGTACGCAGCACTCCCAGTGCTTCCTCGAGCTGGGTCCGGCGGGGTGCCACCACGGCATGGGTGCCCACGCCCTGGGTCCGTTCGATCAGCCGCTCGGCGCGCAGCATGGTCAGCGCCGTGCGCACGGTGGCCCGGGTGGCGCTGTGGCTGGCCATCAGCTCGGTCTCGCTGGGCAGCTGGCCACCCGAATAGCCGCCGCCGAGCACCGCCGCGCGGATCAGGTCGTGCAACCGGCGGACCTCGTGGTCCCGGGGCGATGGCCGGCCGGGGAGCCCGCGTTCTGGCATCGGTTCCCGCTGTCGGATCGAGATCGCCACGCTGGGTGACGGTAAGTAGCCGTTGTTGCCTCGATGTGACGCCGAGATCACCGTCGCGGTACTGGTCGCGTTCATGCCGCGGCGATCGTCGGCTCGACCTCGGGCTCGCTGACCTGGTAGCCCTCCGCGAGGGACACCACATTTGCCAGCCCCGTCTCACCCATCACAGCAAGGCCGTACTCGTGCAACCTCGGCGTCTGCGCCGCGCAGGCATCGCCCAGCAGCGTCACCCGGTAGTCGCGCATGAACGCCGCGCGCACGGTCGACTCCACGCAGATGTTGGTGACCACGCCACAGACCAGCAGCTGGTCCACCCCGAGACCCTGCAACAGCGGGTCCATGGACGTCCACAGGAAGGCGTCGACCCGGACCTTGTCCACGGTCAGGTCCTCGCGGGTCCATTCGAGCTCGTCGACCACCCCGCCGTCCCAGCTGCCGGCGGCGAGCCCACCGACGGTGGCGAGGTCCGGACCGGGCAGGTTGGCAAGGTTCAGCCCTTCATCGGCGCGGCCGGGCCGGTACACGTGCCTTGTGAAGATCACCGGCAGTCCGGCGGCACGGGTCTGCTCGACGGCCAGCCTGCTCTGGCGCACCGCGCGGTCGCAGTCCGCGAGACCGAGGCCCAGCCGGGGCAGCGAACCGTCCGGATGGCAGAAGCCGTTCTGCATGTCGACAACGATCAAAGCTGCCTTGCTCATCAGGAGGCCTCCGGGCGTGGGATGGACGCGACGTTCGACATCGGAAGCGATGCCGGGACCGGGTTACGGCTCGGTGGCGGCTCGGGCATGCCGATCGAGGTGACGGAGCCGCTGGTCGGGCGCCACGCGCTGGGTTTGCAACGGTCCTTGCACGCACCGTCGGTGGAGCAGCACAGCGAGCAGATCGCGGCGGTGTGGAACGGGCAGGTGGCCATGTCGATGACGGCGTACTCGCCGCCGCACACCCCGCAGGCCAGGCTGGTTGCGCCCTCGGGGAACTCGCTGACCCGGGCCAGGTACCACCGGCCCCCGGTGGCCAACGCGACCACCGGGGGCAGTACCACCGCGAGCAGCAGTGACACGAACGGTGCCAGCGCGGCGAGCACTACGCCGAACAAGCCCGAAGTAGGCGGCAATCGAGACGCCCGAGGCGACCAGCATGGAGCCGAAGCCGACCGGGTTGATGTTGTACAGGTGCGCCCGGCGGAACTCCACGTGCTCCGGGGCGATCCCGAGCAGCCGACGGTTGATCACCAGGTCGGCCACCATCGCGCCGATCCAGGCGATACCGACGTTGGCGTAGATCGCCAACGCGGTGACGATGTGGTCGAAGATGTCCAGCTCCATGAGCACCAGGGCGAGCCCGGTCTGGAAGAGCACCCATACCGCCCGCCCGGGGTGGCGGTGCAGCAACCGGGAGAAGAAGTTCGACCAGGAAAGCGACCCGGGGTAGGTGTTCATGATATTGATCTTGATTTGGGACAGCAGCACCAGGACACCGGCCAGTGCACCACCCACAGTGGCCAGGTCCAGGCTTGGAACTTCGCGCTGAAGGTCATCCCGTAGAGCGTCAGCGGGATCATCACCACGGAGACCACCAGGTAGCTGAGGTGCACGTCCAAGCCGGTCAGCGCGGTCACCGCCTGCGCCATGATGGCGCCCTCGAAGGCGAGGAAGATCAGCGTGTAAGTCGCGTACACCAGCGAGGTGAGGGTGGACCAGAGGTAGCCGAACCCGCTGCCCCTGGTCAGCAGGTCGACATCGATGTGCCTGCGCGCGATGGCGAACGCGATGACCACCGTCAACGGCAGGGACACCACGCCGGCGACCGCGAAGCCGACCACCGAGTTGTGGAAGCCGAACCCGTTGACGAAGGTGGCGTCCAACGCGTACCCCGCCATGGCGGACAGCCCGGCCAGGCAGCTGAGGAAGATCATCCACGGTGACCAGGTGCGGAACTCGCTGGGCGTGTAGCGCAGCGAGTAGTCCTCGAGTCGAGGATTGTCGGCCAATCCCATGAGGCGTCCCTTCCGGCCTGAGCTCGATCGAGCCGAGCTGGACGCTAAGGACGCGCTATTGCCACCGGGTAACGCCTTTCGTTGCGCGCGGTTACGCCGAAATCAGGCGACTGATCAGGTACTGACCTGGGGATATCGGGAAGGTGATCGCCGCAACGCCGTGCTTGGGTGTGTTACGCCGATGCCGGCGTGTGCGCCGAGGAGCTTGACCTGCCAGCCGGTGTCCTCGTCGAGCTTGACCTTGGCCGGCCCGATGATGGCCAGCTCGCCGACTTGCTCGCCCGGAGCAGGCGTGCGCAGGTCGACGAAGTCCCGGGCGGTGGCGTACGCCATCCGCCACTGGCCGCCGAACCGCGCGTTGAGCAGCGACAGCCCACCGTCGAACGCGGCGGAGTACAGGTCGGTGCGACCGTGGAAGACCGCGCTGGAGAACAGTGCCCTCTGATCAGTTCGGATGCCGGCAAACCGGGTGATCCCGTAGAACCGGGCGCGTCGAGCGGTGAGCGCCCCGATGTGCCGCTCGGCCAGGTTGAGGTACTCCAGGCTGGCCGAGGTGAGATCGAGATCGTAGAGCGGCGGTGTCGTGGACGTCGCGTCCTCGGCCTTCGTCGCCGGCAGCAGGCCGGCGATCAGCCGCTGAGCGGTCAGCCGAACCTGTCGTTCCCGGTCGACCTCGGCCAGCCGCTCCGGCGGCCATGTCTCGTCGGGCTCGATGTCCACCCGGTGCGGATCGTCCGGATGCACCTGGTAGTCGGGGTGGGTGAACGGTCGGCGCAGGTAGGCGCACAGCACGTCCAGCACGGTCTGGGTGTAGCCGGGACGGCTACGGGCGAGCGCGGCCAGTGCGTGCATCGCGCCGACCCGGACCTGGTCGGCCTGGTGGCCGAGTAGCTCGACGGCCTTGGCGAACCGTTCGTCGGACACCTTCTCCCGGTCCTGCGCGGCCCGGCCGCGCTCCACCTCGTGGCGGGCCTCTTCGGTCCGCCGGCGTCTGTCGTTGATCCACAACCCGTAGATCGCGAGGATCGACCCGCCGGCCAGTCCACCGGTCTTGAGCGCGTCGGCCCTCGACGAACCGGGGTCGGTCAGTAGCCACCCGGTGACCAGCACCAGCGCAAGCACCGCACCCAGCACGGTCGCGGCGAGCAACCACCTGGTGCGGTCACGGGTCATGAGGGCCTCAGTACCCGGTCCAGGTCGAAGCGCACCGGGCGCTCCAGCTGGCCGTAGGTGCACGAGGCCGGGGCACGGTCCGGGCGCCAGCGGACGAACTGGGTGGTGTGCCGGAACCGCACGCCCTCCATGTAGTCGTATCGCACCTCGACCACCCGCTCGGGGCGCAACGGGGTGAACGAAAGGTCCTTGCCGGCGTTCCACCGGCTCGTCTCGCTCTTGCGTGGCGTGCGGTTGCCCTCTTCCTGGCGCGCCCAGGCCCACGGATGGTCGTCGAACGTGCTGACCAGCGGCTGCAGCTCGGTGAACAGTTCGCGGCGCCGGGCCATCGGGAACGCGCCGACCACCCCGACCGAGACCAGCACGGCGTGCTCGTCGTAGAGGCCCAGCAGCAGCGACCCGATGGCGTCCGGGCCGGACTTGTGCACCCGGTAGCCGGCAAGCACACAGTCCGCGGTGCGCTCGTGCTTGATCTTCGACATGACCCGCTTGTCCGGCTGGTAGGTCAGCGAGAGCGGCTTGGCGATGAGCCCGTCCAGCCCGGCACCCTCGAACTGGTCGAACCACTGGGCCGCGAGCGCCTGGTCCTGGGTGGCCGGGGTGAGGTACACCGGCGGCGCCGCGGCGGCCAGCGCGTCCTCCAGCGCGGCCCGCCGGTCGGCCAGCGTCTCTTCGGTGAGGTCGCGGTCGCCCAGCGCGAGCAGGTCGAACGCGATGAAACTGGCCGGGGTCTCGACCGAAAGCAGCCGCACCCTGCTCTCGGCCGGGTGGATGCGCTGCTGCAGCGCCTCGAAGTCCAGGTGGTTGGCCTCCAGGTTGGCGATCACGATCTCACCGTCGATCACCGCCCGGTCCGGGAAGTTCGCCTTGACCGCCGCGACGACCTCGGGGAAGTAGCGGGTCATCGGCCGCTCGTTGCGGCTGCCGATCTCCACCTCCTCGCCGTCCCGGAAGATGATCGACCGGAAGCCGTCCCATTTCGGCTCGTAGTGCTGGCCGGAGGGGATGCCGGCAACCGGCTTGGCCAGCATGGGCTTGATCGGAGGCATCAGGGGCAGCTGCACCGCGCCAGTGTTCCGGTGATCGCCGACGCCAGCAAGGATGTCGCTTCAGGCGGAACCGTGTGCCCGCTGAGCAAGCTCGCAACATGCCCAGATACAGGGCTCCTGTCCGAAGCAGCACGACCGGCCGAGGCCGTAATGCTGAACAGAGGCTCCGCTGCGGCAGCCACGCCGCGACCTGCGGCAAGCCACGGATGTGCCCTTGCTGGGATGCCGGTGGGATGCCCGTCGATCGTATGCAGGGCCGCAGCTTCCCGGAGGCCCGTTGCCTCTGGCTGGTCACTGGGTACCGTTCGCCGCGCAGAAGGTGACGAAGCTGGATGCGGTGCCATTGACGTTCGGTGGCTTCGGAAGTGGCACGCGGTCTATGGCCGTGCCCGTGCCTGGAGCGGAACAGAACCCGGTGCGAGTGAAGCCCATTCCCTTCCCCTGTCCAGTGTAGACACGGAACAAGACCGGGGGTGCTCAGTCATTCAGTTGTGGATAGGTGGCCGGACAGTGTTGATGCCAGCCTTGAACAGGTCACCGGTGGATGAATCAGCATGAGGCGTCCGAATTTTCCACGCTCATCGAGTCGGAATGGTCATCGACGGACTTCTCCGCCGATCCCGCGGCGATGAACAACCGGGATGAAACCCCGAGGGCATGTCCTTACTGGCCGGCGGGCGCGACGGCGCCGGTCCGCGCTCATCCTCTGCAACGGTCCGGTATCACCTTCGTGGCCGCTCAGGCTGTTGGTTTTTTGCTTCACGGTCCACGGCGGGCCTCGGCAGTATCTTCTTTGCTTCGATCTGTCCGACTGGCCCGCTGAGGATCCCGTAATCGCCAGCGGATCGGTGTACGAGGCCGTCGTCCGCCTTGTGGGAATGCCAGGACCGCTTCCTAGAGGGGCCCGCGCCCACACTGGTGCTCGCCTGACACCGCTACGGACGCCGCATGGAGGGGGTGGGTCGATCGCCCGGCAATGTAGCCGCCTCAGCTGTTGGAGGTGCATGCTGATCACTGTGGAGTGCGCCGACCACCAGCCCCAGCGGCCGATCACCTGGTGGCTCAAGCATGTGGACGGCCTGCTCGAGGTGGCTTTCGACCGGTCCCTCGAGCGGGAGGGCATCGGCCGGCCGCACTGGCAGGTGCTCAACGCGGTGGCCGGCGGCGCGGCGACCGGTGCCGAGGTGGAGCAGGCGTTCGCCCGGCTGCGTGTCGACGGCGCGGTCCAGGTGCGTGCCGCGCTGACCGCGCTGGTCAACCGGGACTGGGTGCGGGTGAGCCAGGGCCGACTCTCGTTGACCCCGGACGGCGCGGCGGCGCGCGAACGGTTGGCGCGCGCTGCCCGCGCCCAGCGCGAACGGCTCACCCACGGCATCGAGCCGGAGCACTACCGGACCACCATCGACACGCTGCGCCAAATGGCCCGCAACCTCACCGCCTGACCCGGACCGGCATCCTGCGCGGCGCCGGAAGGCTATGCGTCCTCGGGTGGGGCTTCGCTGCCGTGGCGCTCGTCGCGGTCGGCCCACTCGAGCAGCTCGTCGAGCGGGTACACCGCGTCGTCGATACCGGCATGCAGGTCGCCGAGCTCGGCGAAGCGGGCCGGCATGGTGGCGATGCTGAAGTCGGCCGGCTCGGCGTCGGGAATCTCGTCCCAGGTGATCGGGGCGGATACCAGGGCCTCGGGCACCCCGCGCACCGAGTAGGCGCACGCGACGGTGTGGTCGCGCGCGTTCTGGTTGTAGTCGACGAACACCGACGCCGGGTCGCGGTCCTTGCGCCACCAGGTCAGGTCGACCAGCTCACCGGCCCGGCGCTCGACCTCGCGGGCGAACGCGTGCGCGGCGCGGCGCACGTCGGTGAAACCCCAGCGGGGTTCGATGCGGACGTAGATGTGCAGACCCTTGCCGCCGGAGGTCTTCGGCCAGCCGGTGGCGCCCAGCTCGCCGAGCACCTCACGGGCGACCTCGGCGACCTGGCGGATCTGACCGAAGGTGGCCTGCGGCATCGGGTCCAGGTCGATGCGCCACTCGTCGGGCTTCTCCACGTCCGCGCGCCGTGAGTTCCAGGGGTGGAACTCGACGGTGGACATCTGCACCGCCCACACCACGTCCGCCGGGTGCGTCACGCACAGCTCGTAGGCGTGTCGGTTGTACCGGGGGAACGGAACCCGGACGGTCTGTACCCAGTCGGGCGCGCCCCGGGGCAGCCGCTTCTGGTGCACCTTCTCGCCGGTGACCCCGGACGGGAAGCGGTGCAGCATGCAGGGTCGCTCGCGCAGCGCCCGAACCACACCGTCGCTCACCGCGAGGTAGTAGCGGGCCAGGTCCAGCTTGGTCTCGCCTCGGGCCGGGAAGTACACCCGGTCCGGGTTGGAGATCCGGACGGTGCGGTCGCCGACCTCCAGTTCGACCGGCGTGGACATCGCGGTACGCGGTCGCTCAGCGCCGCCAGGACCGCCGGGCACGCATGGTGTGCCGGATCAGCAGGAAAATCATGCCCAGCCCGATGGCCACCAGCCAGAGGTCCTCGACCCGGCCCTGGTGGTTACCGATCAGCATGAGCAGGACGATGATCGCCGAGACCCAGCCGGCAATAAGCGAGCCCTTGGGGAAGCCGCCGTGCCAGCCCCAGGCAGCCGACGGCTCGTCCCGCGGATCCACCGTCGCCGGAGCGTTCTTCTCCCGCTTGGCCACATCCTGCCCGCTGCCTGCCACCACGCCTCCCACTGCTCGTCACCCCGAGGTGATTATGGTGTCATATCCTCGGCGCGCCGAGCTGTCCGGGACAATGTGAGCTGATGACTACTCGCACAGTGCTGATACTGGGTTCCACCGGCTCGATCGGGACCCAGGCGTTGGACGTGATCCGAGCCCGCTCCGACCAGTTCCGGGTGACCGGGCTCGCTGCCGGCGGCTCGGACGTGCCCGCGCTGTGCCGCCAGGTGGTGGACTTCGACGTACCTTCGGTCGCGGTCGCTGACCAGGCCGCCGCGCAAGAGCTGCGCGGCGAGCTGCGTTCGGCCGGCTCGCCCGCCGAGGTGTTCGGCGGGCCGGACGCGGTGCTGCGGCTCATCGAAGCGGCCCCGTCCGACGTGGTGCTCAACGGCATCACCGGCTCCCGCGGCCTGCGCCCCACCCTGGCCGCCCTGGCCACCGGCGCCAGCCTCGCGCTGGCGAACAAGGAGTCGCTGGTCGCCGGCGGACCGCTGGTGACAAGGGCAGCGGCGCCGGGGCAGATCGTGCCGGTGGACTCCGAGCACTCCGCGCTGGCGCAGTGCCTGCGCGGCGGCCGGGCCGACGAGGTGGCCAAGCTGGTGCTCACCGCGTCTGGCGGGCCGTTCCGGGGCCGCCGGCGCGAGGAGCTGGCGCATGTCGGCCTCGAGGACGCGCTCAAGCACCCGACCTGGGAGATGGGCCCGGTGGTGACCATCAACTCCGCGACGCTGGTCAACAAGGGCCTGGAGCTGATCGAGGCGCACCTGCTGTTCGACGTGCCGTACGAGCGGATCGACGTGGTGGTGCACCCCCAGTCGGTGATCCACTCGATGGTCACCTTCTTCGACGGCGCGACGATCGCCCAGGCCAGCCCGCCGGACATGCGGCTGCCCATCGCACTCGCGCTGGGCTGGCCGGCCCGGCTCGCCGACGCCGCGCCGGCCTGCACCTTCGCCGAGCCGACCAGCTGGACGTTCGAGCCGCTGGACGAGCACGCATTCCGGGGGGTGGCGCTGGCCAGGGCCGCCGGGCAGGCCGGCGGCTGCCTGCCGGCGATCTTCAACGCGGCCAACGAGGAGGCGGTCGCCGCCTTCGTGGCCGGCAAGCTCCGGTTCACCGGCATCACCGACATCCTCGACGAAGTGCTCGACGCCGCACGGGGAACCCACACCGACCCGGTTACCGTTGAGGACGTGTTGGCGGCGGAGGAGTGGGCCCGAGCCCGCGCCGGCGAACTGGTTGGTGCCGCGGCGGCGAGAGGATCTGTTGGGTGAGCTTCACGTTTGGTGTGGTGCTGTTCGCGCTCGGCATCGGGATTTCGATCGCGCTGCACGAGGCCGGCCACATGTGGACGGCCAAGGCGTTCGGCATGAAGGTGCGCCGCTACTACATCGGCTTCGGCCCGAAGATTTTCTCGTTCCGCCGGGGCGAGACCGAGTACGGCATGAAGTGGATCCCGGCCGGTGGCTTCTGCGACATCGCCGGCATGACCGCGCTGGACCCGGTCGCCCCGGACGAGGAGCCGCGCGCCTTCTACAAGAAGAAGACCTGGCAGCGAGTCATCGTGCTCTCCGCCGGCTCGATCGTGCACTTCATCATCGGCACCCTATTGCTCTACCTGGTTGCGGTGGGCTCGGGTCTGCCGCCGATCGGCATTGTCGTCGGGGATATCTCGTGTGCCGCGCCGGCGGCCGACCCGGCCACCGGTCAGCCGAACCCCTGCGGACCCGGCGACCCGTCACCGGCCAAAGCCGCCGGTCTGCGCACCGGTGACCAGATCATCTCCGTCGCCGGCACTCCCGCCACCGATTGGGACCAGGTGGTGACGACGATCAGGGCTCACGCGGGCCCCACACCGATCGTGGTCGAGCGCGACGACAAACAGCTCACGCTCCAGGTGGACGTCGCTACCGTATCGCGCCCGTTGCTCCAGGGGTTCGTCCCGGGCAACAAGCAGAATCACCTGGGAAACGTCGGAGCGATCGGTGTGAGCCAGCTGAGCTACATCGAGTACGGGCCATTGACCGCTGTACCAGCAACGATCAAGTTCACCGGCTACATGTTCGACAGGACATGGCTGGGGTTGAAGATGTTTCCGGAGAAGGTGCCGAACGTGCTCAGGGCAATCGGCGGCGCTCCCAGGGACATCAATGGGCCGATCAGTGTGGTGGGCGCCAGTGTGATCGGTGGTGACGCCGTCGAGCATGGCGCATGGGCGTTCTTCACCTTCCTGCTCGCCACGTTGAACTTCTTCGTCGGGGTGTTCAACCTGGTGCCGTTGTTGCCGCTGGACGGCGGGCACGTTGCGGTCAACCTTTACGAGAGGGTGCGGGACACGGTGCGCCGCCGGATGGGCAAGGTGGCGATGCCGCCGGTGGACTACACCCGGCTGCTGCCGCTCACCTACGTGGTGATCCTGGTATTCGGCGCGATCAGCCTGCTCACCATCACCGCCGACATCGTGAACCCGATCCGGCTGCCGCAGTAGCCCCACACAGGGCTTCCAGTAGTGCGTGCACCGCATTGAGGCGGTGGGCGCTTACTACGGCGTCACAGTAGGGCCACGCCGCAGCCATGCCGCCGACCAAGGGGCGGTAGGACTCGTGCTGGGTGCGGGGGTTGGCCCAGACGATCCGGTGGGCGAGGCGTCGCAGCCGGGCCATCTGCTCGCCCAACAGCACCGGGTCCCCGGTCTCCCAACCGTCGGAGACGATCAGAATGACGGCGCCGCGCGCCATGCCGCGGTGGCCGTGGCAGTCCAGGAACTCCTTGACCGACGCCCCGATCCGGGTGCCGCCGGACCAGTCCGGCGCCCGCCGGCTCGCCTCGGCCAGCGCCACCGACGGCTGGGACCGGACCAGCGCGGCGGTGAGCCGGGTCAACCGGGTAGCGAAGGTGAACACCTCCGCCCCGGTGCTGCCGGTGGCGCAGTAGAGCAACTGCAGCAGCGCCCTGGCGTAAGGCTCCATCGAACCGGAGATGTCACACAGCACGACCAACCGCCGGGGCCGGGTCCGCCGGCGGCGCCGGGACAGCCGGGTCGGGTCGCCGCCAGTGCGCCGCGCGGCCCGCAGCGTGTCCCGCAGGTCCACCAGGCGGCCATGCCCGCAACGCCGGGTTCGCCGGGTCCGGCGTGGCGGGGTGGCCAGCCGGAACAGTCGCATGGCCGCCGCCAGCTCGGCCAGCTCGGCGGGGGACAGGTCGGCGAAGTCGCGGCCGCCGAGCCGCTCGGCCGCGCTAGCGATGGCAGGCGACAGCAGGTCCCGAGGGTCGCTTTCCGGCCGCGAGCTCTCGGAGGCACTGGACAGTGCCCCGGCGGCGGGTTCGGAAGCGGCCTGTTGAGCCCGATGCGGCTTGCCGTTCGGCGGCGGTGGAGAGGAGACGGATGGCTCCTCGCCACGCTGCTCGGCCGGGTCGAGCACCCCCTCGAACACGGCCTGGAACACCGGGTCCAGGATCTCCCGCTGCGAAGGGTCGGTGGTCAGCGTGGCCAGCGCGCACCAGTACAGCTGGCGGGTGGTGACCGGCCGGACGGCGAGCACCGCGCCGGCCAGCCGCTGCGCCCGGTCCGGCCCGACCGGCAGCCCGGCCTCGTGCAGCAGCGCGGCGAACCGCGCCACCAGCACAGCAAGATCTGGCTCAGCCGGAGCCACGCAGCAGCTCCGCAAGGCCGGTGGCGTTGGCCAGCTGGATGTCCTCGTCGTACTTCAGCACCGCGCCGAGGCTGCGCTGCACAACGGGCTCCGCCAGCGACGCCACCCCCAGCACCCGCAGGGCGGCGGCCCAGCTGATCGCCTCGGCGACCCCCGGCGGTTTCACCAGGTCCAGACCACGCAGCCGGCGAACCGATTCGGCGACCTGGGTGGCCAGCCAGTCGGCCACCCCGGGGACCCGCCGACGGATGATCTCGGCGACCCTCGGCGCGTCCGGGTAGCCGATCCAGTGGTACAGGCAGCGGCGCTTCAGCGCGTCATGCAGGTCGCGGGTGCGGTTGGAGGTCAGCACCGCGACCGGGGGCAGCACCGCCCGCCGGGTGCCCAGCTCGGGAATCGTCACCGACGACTCCGCGAGCAGCTCGAACAGGAACGCCTCGAACTCATCGTCCGCTCGGTCCACCTCGTCGATCAGCAGCACCGCCGGGCGAGGGCCGGGATGGCTTATCGCGGCCAGCAGCGGCCGGCTCAGCAGGTAGTCCTCGCTGAAAAGGTCGGCCTCGCTGGGGTGCGCGCCCCGGGTCTCGGCCAGCCGGATGGCCAGCAGCTGGCGCGGGTAGTTCCACTCGTAGAGTGCCTCGGCGGCGGTCAGGCCCTCATAGCACTGCAGCCGGATCAGCGGGGTGTCCAGTACGGCGGCCAGGCTGCTCGCCGCCTGCGTCTTGCCCACCCCCGGCTCGCCCTCCAGCAGGATCGGCTGGCTCAGCGCAACCGCTAGGAACAGCGCGGTGCTCAGCGACTCGTCGGCCAGGTACCCGGCCTGTTCGAGCCCGCGGCGCAACGCGTCGACGTCGGTGAGCGGAGCCGGTTGCTCACCCGGCACAGCACGCCCCGTGCTCGGCGGCCGGCGGCTGGGCCGTGACCCGGTCCGCGCGCCGCGCCATCAGCTCGGCGTAGATCGACAGCGCGATCTCCGGCGCGGACCGGGCACCGATGTCCAGACCGGCCGGTACCGACACCCGCTCGGTGAGCTCGTCCGGTAGGCCAAGCGCGGCCAGCACCACCGCGCCCCGCCGCCGGCTGGCCACCAATGCGACATAGGGGACACCGGCGCGCAGCGCGGCCCGCAGCGCCCGCTCCTCGTGCTTTCCGTGCGAGGCCACCAGCACCGCGGCGGTGCCCTCGGGAATCTCGTGGTCATCGCAGGGCCGTACGTCGTAGTCCAGCGCGGCACCGACCCGCAACAGGGCTTGTGCCACCGGGGCGTCGCCGACGACCAACACCAGCGGCGGCGGGATCATCGCCTCGAGGAAGATCTCCAGTGAGCCGCCGGACAGGCACGGGTTGTCCACCGAGATGACCCCGTCATCGGCGGAGCCGGCGGAACCGGCGGCATCGGCCCGAGGGGCGGCCGGCGACGCGGTGATGCGCAGCAGCCCGGACTCCCCGGCGGCCAGCAGCCGCAGGCCCTGGGCGAGCACGGTCGACTCCGCGCAGCTACCCCCGACGAAGCCCTCGATCGTGCCGTCCGGCAGCACCAGCGCGCGGTCACCCGGCCGCGCGCTGGTCGGCTTCTGCACCCGCACGACAGTGGCCAGCACGAACGGCGTGCGGCCGGTGCGCAGATCCTCGGCACGGGCGAGCACCTCGACACTGCTCATCGCGCCACTCACCCCAACGCGAGGTCGGTGCGCAGCGGCCTGCCCTGCATCGCGGACCACACCTGGGCCGGGGTGAGCGGCATGTCCGCGTGCCGCACCCCGATCGCGTCCAGCACCGCGTTCACCACCGCCGGCGGCGAACCCACGGTGGCGGACTCGCCGACGCCCTTCGCGCCGATCGGGTGGTGCGGCGACGGTGTGCAGGTCTCGCCGAGCTCCCAGGAGGGGCATTCCATCGAGGTGGGCAGCAGGTAGTCCATGAAGGAGGCGCCGAGGTGGTTGCCGTCGGTGTCGAAGGCCAGCACCTCCATCAACGCCATGCCCACCCCGTCGGCAAGGCCGCCGTGCACCTGGCCCTCCACGATCATCGGGTTGATCCGCACCCCGCAGTCGTCCACCGCGATGAACCGCCGGACCGATACCTGGCCGGTGCCCGGGTCCACATCCACCACGCACACATAGGCGCCGCACGGGTAGGTGAGGTTCGGCGGGTTGTAGACGCAGGTCGCGTCCAGGTGGCCTTCGATGCCCTCCGGCAGCTCGAGGTCCGAGTGCGCGGCCATCGCGATCTCGTTCATCGTCTTGGCCGCCGCCGGGTCGCCCTTGACGTGGAAGCTGCCCTTCTGCCAGTCCAGGTCGTCCGGGGACACCTCCAGCATCGCGGCCGCGACGATCCTGGCCCGCTCCCGGACCTTGCGGGCCACCACGGCGGTCGCCGCGCCGGACACCGGCGTGGAACGGGAAGCGTAGGTGCCAAGACCGAAGGGGGTCTGGTCGGTGTCGCCCTGCACCACCTCGATGTCGTCCGGCGAGATGCCCAGCTCCTCGGCCACGATCTGCGCGAACGTGGTCTGGTGCCCCTGGCCCTGGCTCATGCAGGACAGCCGCAGCACCGCCTTGCCGGTGGGGTGCACCCGCAGCTCGGCGCCGTCCGCCATGCCCAGCCCGAGGATGTCCATGGTCTTGCGCGGCCCGGCGCCGACCGCCTCGGTGAAGAACGAGATGCCGATGCCCATCAACTCGCTCGCCTGCCCTTGATCGAACAGGGCGCGCTTCTCGGCCTGCTCACGGCGCAGCTCGGTGTAGCCGGCCTTCTGCAGCGCGAGGGTGAGCGTCTTCGGGTAGTCGCCCGAGTCGTACTCCCAGCCCAGCGGCGTGGTGTACGGGAACTGTTCGGCGCGCAGCAAGTTGTCCATCCGCAGCTTGGCCGGGTCCCAGCCCTGGTCGGTGGCCAGCACGTTGACCAGCCGCTCCACCAGGTAGACCGCCTCGGTGATCCGGAACGAGCAGGCGTAGGCGACGCCGCCGGGTGCCTTGTTGGTGTACACGCCGGTGACCGAACAGTGCGCGGCCGGCATGTCGTAGGAGCCGGAGAACACGTGGAACAGCCCGGCCGGCATCTTCGACGGCTGCGCGGTGCCGTTGAACGCGCCGTGGTCGGCGAGCACCTTCACCCGCACCCCGAGGATCTTGCCCTCGCTGGTCGCCGCGATCTCGCCGTGCATGTGGTAGTCGCGGGCGAACGAGGTGCTCATCAGGTTCTCCGAGCGGTCCTCCACCCACTTGACCGGGGCGCCGGTGACGATCGAGCCGACCACCGCGCACACGTAGCCGGGGTAGATGCCGACCTTGTTGCCGAACCCGCCGCCGATGTCCGGCGAGATGATCTGAATCTTGTGCTCCGGCAGGCCGGCGACCAGCGCGTACACCGTGCGGTGCGCATGCGGCGCCTGCGTGGTGGTGTACACCGTCAACTTGCCGCTGACCGGGTCCATGCTGGCGATCGAGCCGCAGGTCTCCATCGGCGCGGGGTGGCTGCGCGGGTAGAGCATGTCGCAGGCCGACACCACGTCGGCCCTGGCGAACACCTCGTCGGTGGCCGCCGCGTCGCCGGCCTCCCAGTCGAAGATGTGGTTGTCGGTGCGGCCCTGCAGGTCGTCCCTGATCACCGGGGCGTCCGCGTCCAACGCGCGTTTCGCGTCGATCACCGCCGGCAGCGGCTCGTACTCGACCTCGATGAGGCTGAGCGCGTCCCGCGCGGAGTACCGGTCCTCGGCGACCACGAAGGCCACCTCCTGGCCCTGGAAGCGCACCTTGTCGGTGGCCAGCACGGCCTGCACGTCGTGGGAGAGCGTCGGCATCCAGGAAAGGCCGAGCCCGGCCAGCGTCTCGCCGGTGATCACCGCGCGGACCTTCGGATGTGCCTCGGCGGCGCTGGTGTCCACCGACACGACCCGGGCGTGCGCGTGCGGGCTGCGCAGGATCGCCGAGTGCAGCATGCCGGGCAACGCGATGTCGTCCAGGTAGCGGCCCTTGCCCCGGATGAACCGCGCGTCCTCCTTGCGCCGCATCGAGCCGTAGCCCATCGGTGTGGTCGCGGCCGCTTCGGTGCTCGGCTGGGCGGTCATGCCTGCGCCCCCTGGTGCTGGACTGCCGCCTGCTCCATGGCCGCGGCGGCGCGGACCGAACGGACGATGTTCTCGTAGCCGGTGCACCGGCAGATCTGGCCGGAGATGGCCTCCCGGATCTCCTGCTCGGACGGATCCGGGTTGTGGTCCAGCAGCCAGCGCGAGGTCATCAGCATGCCCGGGGTACAGAATCCGCACTGCAGGCCGTGCTGGTCGGAGAAGCCCTGTTGCACCGGGTCCAGCCCGCCCGGGGGGGCCAGCCCTTCGACGGTGCGGACCCGGTGGCCGTCCGCCATCGCGGCCAGCACGGTGCAGGACTTGACCGGCTGCTCGTCCAGCCAGACCACGCAGGTGCCGCAGTTGGACGTGTCGCAGCCCCAGTGCGTGCCGGTCAGGCCCAGCTCGTCGCGCAGGAAGTGCACCAGCAGCAGCCGAGGCTCCACCTCGCGGGTGTGGTCGGTGTCGTTGACCGTGACGGTGACCTGCATGTCATACCTCCTGGCCGAGAGCGCGAGCCGCGGCCCTGCGCAGTGCTCTCGTGGTCAGCTCGCCGGCGAGATGCCGCTTGTACTCGGCCGGCCCGCGCTGGTCGGAAGCCGGTCTGCAGTGCTCGGCGGCCAGCCGTCCGGCCTCGACGAAGTGTTCGTCGGCGGCGGGCCTGCCCACCAGGTACTGCTCGGCCTCCTCGGCGACGAAATGCGCGGCGCCGACCGCGGTCAGCCCGATGCCCACCTCGGTGATCGTGTCCTGGTCCAGCCAGATCGCGGCGCCGGACGCGGCCACCGGCCAGTCACCGACCCGGCGCTCCACCTTGAGGTAGCAGCTCCCGCCGCCCGGCCGGATCGGTACCCGCAGCTCGGTGAGCACCTCGGCGTCGCCGACCACCGTCTCGTAGGGCCCGGTGTGGAACTCGCGGATCGGCACGGTGCGCGCACCGTCCTGTCCGACGATCACCGCGTTTGCCCGTACGGCGGCGAACGCCGCGGACAGGTCCTCGGACGGATCGGACTGGCACAGCGAGCCGCCCACCGTGCCCCGGTTGCGCACGATCGGATCGGCGATCACCCGCTCGGCGTCGATGAAGATGGATAAGTGCTCGGCGACCACTGGCGAGGCCAGCAGCTCGGCATGCCGGGCCATCGCGCCGATCCGCAGCTCGGCTCCGTCCAACCGGATGTGGCTCAGCTCGGTCAGATCGTTGATGTCGATCAACATCTCGGGCTGGGCGAGCCGCAGCTTCATCATCGGGATCAGGCTGTGGCCACCGGCGACCAGCCGCGACTCCGGGCCGTGTCGGGTCAGTAGCGCGATCGCGTGCTGCACGCTGCTGGCCTTCTGGTACTCGAACTGGGCGGGAACCTGCATTCGCGCATCCTTAACGAGAACGGCCGGAACCGAGAACGGCCGGGGAAGGGGCCGCGTCGCTTCGTGGTGAGACCCCATCGTGGCGCAGATCACACGGCTTGACAATCGGCGGATAACCATTCACTTATTCCGCGCCAAGAGGAGACTGCAAGGTATGACGTTGACTCAGCTGAGTGCGTTTGTGCTGGTAGCGAGGCTGGGATCGGTCAAGGCCGCAGCCAAGGCACTAGGTGTCAGTGAGCCGGCCGTATCGCAGGCTCTGGCGTCTTTGCGGAAATACTTTGCCGATCCACTCCTCATCCGCGGCACAAATGGGATGGAAATGACGCCCGGTGGCAGTCGTCTGATCAACGTCGCGGCGCAGATGGTTGCCCTTGGCGCCGAGGCGGACGCGGTGGTGCGCACCGCGAAGGGCCAGCCGGAGCGGTTGCGGCTGGTCGCGGACTCGACGTTGGTGGAGTTCGTGTCCGGTCCGCTCGCCGAGGCGTTCTCCTCGGGTACCTCCGGGTCGGTGGAGGTCACCTCGGGCGTCGCGACCTGTGCGGAGATGGCGGCGCTGGTATCCCAGCGGCTGGCCGACCTGGCGATCGGGCCGCCACTGGCGGGCGACCTGAGCCTGGGGCTGGTGAGCCGGCCGATCATGCGGGGCACGCTGGTGGTGCTCGGCTCGCCGCGCGCCTCCCCCCAGGGGCCGGCGACCGGCTGGCCGTGGCTCGTGGACCCGTCGGGGACCGATCCCGACGGCGAGGTCGGCCGGCTGCTGCACCGCCTCGGCGTGCCGGAGCGGCGGGTCAGGGTGTTCCCGAACCAGACCGCCGCCTGGGAGGCCGCCGCGGCCGGCACCGGGGTCGCCCCGGCGATTTCGCACCTCGCCGCGAAGCAGGTACGCCGCCAGGAGCTGGCGGTTGTCGAGACGCCGGGCACGCCGCGGCCGATCTGCTGGCACGCGAGCACCCTGCGGCTGGACAGGTGCAGTGCCGCGGCCGCCTCGCTGAGCCATTTCCTCGGCACGCCGGCGGGCATGCGGTTGCTGCGATCACCGGGCGGCGGAGTGCCACCGTCCCGCTTCCGCCCACCGGTGTACGTGACGATCTGGAGCTGAGCCAGGCGCGAATATAAAGCGGTTCCCGGCGGCCGGCCGTGGATACCCTCGGTTCATGAGCACCGAAGGCGACAGCACCCGCCCAACTGAGCAGACCCAGCAGTGGAGCCGGGGTACCGGCGCGGCGGATGCGCCGGCCGGTCTCGGCGGCCCGACGCGGCCCTACCCGTCGCCTGCCGCCGGCATTACCGACGCCGTTGACCAGGAAGACCGCAACTGGGCGATGGCTGCCCATCTCTCCGCTGTGGTGGGTGCCTGGCTTGCGCTCGGGTTCATCGGTCCGCTCGCGGTGTTGCTGATCCGGGGTGACCGGTCGCCGTTCGTGCGCGCGCACTGCGTGGAGGCGCTCAACTTCAACCTGAGCGTGTTGATCTATGCACTGGTCGGCTGGGTACTGACCTTCGTACTGGTCGGCTTCCCGATTCTGCTGGCGCTGGGCATCCTCTGGGTCGTGTGCACCGTGCTCGGCCTGGTGAAGGCCAACCGCGGCGAGCTGTACCGATACCCGCTGACCATCCGGTTCGTGAGCTAGCTGCCGGCCAGGAACCGGGCCACCAGCTGGTCGGTGAAGCTCTCGCCGACCGGGCCGTCGGTGACCATGATGCGGTAGTAGATCGGCCCGAGCAGCTCGTCCAGTGCGATGTCGAGGTCAATGTCTCGCGCCAGCTCGCCGCGTTGCACCGCCCTGGTGAGCAGCACCAGCTCCCGGGAGCGCTGCTCGTGAAGGTGCCGGCGGCGGAACCGTGCGGCCAGCGCCCGGTCGTGCTGTGCCTCGCCGAGCAGTGCCCGCAGCACCTGGCCCGGGCCCATCCAGCTGGTGCTGCTGGACGGACGGCCCGATCTGGCGCTGCCTGTCCTGCGGCTGTTGGAGCCCGAGCTCGCCCCGGCGCCGCCGTGCTGGTCGACGACACCGACATGTTCACCGCCGAACTGGCCGGCTACCTCGACTACGTGCGCGACCCGGGCAACGGCTACGTCTCGGTGGCCTTCCCGGTCGGCGACGGGATAGAGCTGAGCACCCGAACCTGACCGGGTGGTCAGCGGCGGCGGAAGCGCTCGGCAAGCTCAGGGTGGTCCTCCCACCACAGCCGAGGTTGTTCGACTTCCTCGGCGCCGCTCACCTGGTCGGTAGCCGGCGCCGCGGCCCGCTCGGCGTCCTGACGGTCCATCTCGGCGTCGATCACGGCCGCCTGGACGGCGTCCTCGGCGGTCATCCGGCGCAGTACCACGCCGAGGAAGGGCAGCCCGGCCAGGTCGCCGCCGATCCACAGAATGCCCGCGCCGATGATCTGGTCGACGCGGATGCTCGGACCCCACGGGCGGGCCAGGGCGTGGTAGTAGCGGGCGGCGATCAGCGGGCCGAGCCAGACCACCAGGCCGAGCGCGCCGTCGAGCACCACCTCGGCCGCGCTGATGCCTAGGCTCACCAGATAGGTGTCGGTACGCGGGGTCGGGTCGATCCGGAACCTGGTCCAGAAGTACATCCAACCGGCGCCGAGCAGCCAGAGCGCGACCAGTGCGCCGACCAGGGAGTGCTCGAGGCTGGCCTGGTAGATCCGCGTCAGGTAGATCAGCGGCAACGGGCCGACGAAGATCGGCGTGATGACCAGCGGGTAGGTGAGCCGGCGGGCCATTCGGTGGTGCAGCAGTCGGCTCAGCCGGGCGAGGAGCCCGGGGGAGGCGAGCTCCCGCAGCATGGTCAACGGCGCGCCCATGGCGACGAACATCGGCACGATCATCAGCAACGTCACGTTCTGTACCGCGCGAACCCAGAACAACACGCCCGCGTAGCAGCCGATCGGGCCGGCAGTCACGACCAGCAACGAGCCGATGCCCCCGGCGAGAAAGGCGCACAACCTCGCGGCGGGCCACGGCGTACCCCGGTCGCGCAACCGGCGTGCCCCGATCAGGTAGGCGGCCGCCACGGCAATCTCGAACACGGCGGGAACGTTGAGTGTCCAGCTGGTGAATCCACGCCAGAGGGTCAGCGGCGCGGGCCCGGAGTACCCGGCGGCCACGGTCTCGGCAAGCACCGGTCCAGCCTGCACCCGGGCGCGCTGGCGACCCCAGCCGGGCCTGCACCGACACTCAGCCAGGGCTCAGCAAAGCGCGGCGACCCACCGAACCCCCGGGCGCAACGTGAAGGGGACCACGACCAACCACTGCCGAGCCGGGGGATACTGCATCTGTGAGCGCCACCAACCTCGGTATGCCTGCCCCACCGGTTCCTACGCTGGCCGACCGGCGCCCGACCCGGCAACTGCGCGTCGGCCCGGTCGGTGTTGGCAGCCAGTACCCGGTGTCCGTGCAGTCCATGACCACCACCCTGACCAGCGACGTCAACTCCACGTTGCAACAGATCGCCGAGCTGACGGCGGCGGGCTGCGACATCGTGCGGGTGGCCTGCCCGTCCCAGGACGACGCGGACGCCTTGCCGGCGATCGCCACCAAGTCGCAGATCCCGGTCATCGCCGACATCCACTTCCAGCCCAGGTACGTGTTCGCCGCGATCGAGGCCGGTTGCGCCGCGGTCCGGGTCAACCCCGGCAATATCCGCAAGTTCGACGACCAGGTCAGACAGATCGCCCGGGAGGCCAAGGACCACGGCACTCCGATCCGGATCGGGGTCAATGCGGGCTCGCTGGACAAGCGGCTGCTGGAGAAATACGGCAAGGCCACCCCGGAGGCGCTGGTCGAGTCGGCGCTGTGGGAAGCCAGCCTGTTCGCCGAGCACGACTTCCACGACGTGAAGATTTCGGTGAAGCACCACGACCCGGTGGTCATGGTGCGCGCCTACGAACTGCTTGCCGAGCAGTGTGACTACCCGCTGCACCTCGGCGTGACCGAGGCCGGGCCCACCTTCCAGGGCACCATCAAGTCAGCCACCGCGTTCGGCGCGCTGCTGTCCCGGGGTATCGGCGACACGATCCGGGTCTCGCTGTCCGCGCCGCCGGTGGAGGAGGTCAAGGTCGGCATCCAGATTCTGGAGTCGCTGAACCTGCGGCCGCGCAAGTTGGAGATCGTGTCCTGCCCGTACTGCGGTCGGGCGCAGGTCGATGTCTACAAGCTGGCCGACGAGGTCACCGCCGGGCTGACCGGCATGGAGGTCCCGCTGCGGGTCGCGGTGATGGGCTGCGTGGTGAACGGCCCGGGTGAGGCGCGCGAGGCGGACCTCGGTGTGGCCTCCGGCAACGGCAAGGGCCAGATATTCGTCAAGGGCGAGGTCATCAAGACCGTTCCCGAGCACCAGATCGTGGAGACGCTGATCGAGGAGGCGCTGCGACTGGCCGAGGACATGCCGGAAGGCAGCCCGGAGGTCACCGTCAGCTGATCTCCGGTAACGAGTTCGGGCTGGCGGGCGGCCCGAACGGGTGACAGCCGGGGGTGCGCGGCGGAACTCGGCGAACTCCCTAGTGAACCCGCCGGTCCGGTCTGGCAATCTAGTGAGGTGCTCAGAGTCGCCGGACCGCGCCTGCTCGACGAGCGGGATCGCGCGGACGTGCAGCTGGCCATGGAGGCGGACCCGGTTGCCGCCTGCATGGTCGCCTCCCGGGTGGAGCTGGCCGGGGTCGACTCGTGGCGCCTCGGTGGCGAGCTGTGGGGCGTCGGCTCGCGGCTGGAGGGCCTGTGTTTCGCCGGGGCCAACCTGGTGCCGCTGCGCGGTGAGCGCAGCTCGATGCGGGCGTTCGCGGAGCGGGCCCGGCGCCTCGGCCGGTCCTGCTCGTCGATGGTTGGCCGCGCCGAGCTGGTGCTGCCGCTGTGGGAGGAGCTGTCCGACTGCTGGGCGCCGGCCCGCGAGATACGTTCCGACCAGCCGCTGATGGTGTTGCCGACGCGTCCCGCGGTGCGGCCCGACCCGCAGGTGCGGACGGTCCGCCCCGATGAGCTGGACCGTTACCTGCCGGCCGCGGTGGCGATGTTCACCGAGGAGGTCGGGGTGGATCCCCGGGTGGGCGACGGCGGGTCCGGGTACCGCGCACGGGTCGCCGAGCAGATTGCCAGCGGTCGCGCCTTCGCCCGGTTCGAGGGCGACGAGGTTGTCTTCAAGGCCGAGATCGGCGCGCTGTCGTCGCGGGTCGGCCAGATTCAAGGTGTCTGGGTGCGGCCGGACCGGCGCGGCCACGGGCTGGGTGCCTCCGGTACGGCGGCTGTGGTCGACCGACTGGTGGACCTCGGGCGGGTCGCCAGCCTGTACGTCAACGGCTACAACACATCGGCCCGGGCCGCGTACACCAGCGTCGGCTTCAGCCAGATCGCCAAGTTCGCCACCGTGCTGTTCTGACTGCTGGCCGCTCGCCGGTGTCGGTACCGGCGAGCTCCGCGACGATGTCGAGGTGCCCGAGGTGGCGGGCGTACTCCTGCACGAGATGGAACAGGATGCGCTCCAAGGTCGCCGGCGGTGCACCCGCCCAGCGCGGGCCGGGCATGCCGACGTCGGTCAGCTCGTGCGACTCGACGATCGAGCGGGTGCGCGCCGCCTGGGCGTTCAGCGCGGCGACCAACTCGGCGAGGGTCTCCTCGGCGGGCACGTGCCACCGGTCCTCGCGCCGGTCGCCCCACGGGTCGTTGATCGGCACCCCGACGAATCCCCATTCGAGCCACCGCAGCTCGACGTAGCGCAGGTGCTTGACCAACTCGATCGGCGTCCATCCGGACGGCAGCCGACTGGCCCGCAGCTCGGACTCGGACAGCTGCCCGGTCCTGGCGACCACCCGGTCGCGGAAGAAGTCGAGGTAGCCGAGAAACACTTCCGCACGCGACTCGATGGCGGCGGTCGGCTCCGGGAACGGCGAGGACATGGCCGCGAGCGTGCCACCTGGCGCGCAGCGGCAATAGGCTGGCGAGGTGACCACTCGGACCGTGCGGCCCGTCGCCAGCCTTGTCGTGCTCGCCGTCGTACTCGACCTGGTCGCGGTGCTGGTGTTCGCGGCGATCGGGCGCGGCTCGCACGCGGAGGGGGTGACGGTCCCCGGAGTGCTGGAGGTCGCGGCCCCGTTCCTGCTCGGCGCGCTGGCGGGGTGGCTACTCGGTCGGGTGTGGCGTGCCCCGACGCGACTGGGGCTCGGTGCGGCGGTGTGGGGAGGCGCCGCGGTCATCGGGCTGGCGTTGCGGGCCGCCGTCACCCACCGCCTCCCGGTGTCGTTCGTGCTGGTCGCGTCGGTGAGCCTGGCTGTGCTGCTGCTCGGCTGGCGGCTCGCGGCACTCCTCGTTACACACCTGACACATAGATCGGGGTCCAGCGCTTAGAGTGTTCGCTATGTCCGTCCGTGAAGCCCTGACCCCGGGCCGTGTCTCGCCGATGCGTCCGGTCCCGCCGCGGATTCCCCGTCCGGAGTACGTCGGCAAGCCGGCCCCCACCCTCAGCGGCGACCCCTGGGTGCAGCCGCCCGAGGTGATCGACGCGATGCGGGTCGCCTCGACGATCGCGGCGCGGGCGCTCGCCGCCGGCGGCGAGGCCGTCGAGCCGGGTGTCACCACCGACGAGATCGACCGGGTGGTGCACGAGTACCTCTGCGACCACGACGCCTACCCGTCCACCCTCGGCTACCGCGGCTACCCGAAGAGCTGCTGCACCAGCCTGAACGAGGTCATCTGCCACGGCATCCCTGACTCCACGGTGGTCTCCGAAGGCGACATCGTGAACATCGACGTCACCGCGTTCATCGGCGGCGTGCACGGCGACACCAATGCCACGTTCCTGGCCGGTGAGGTGTCGGAGGAGGACCGGCTGCTGGTCGAGCGCACCCGCGAGGCGATGATGCGCGCGATCAAGGCGGTCCGGCCGGGCCGTCCGCTGAACGTGGTCGGCCGGGTCATCGAGTCCTACGCGAAGCGGTTCGGCTACGGCGTGGTGCGTGACTTCACCGGGCACGGCATCGGGCGCAGCTTCCACTCCGGTCTGGTGGTGCTGCACTACGACGCGCCCGAGGTGGACACCCTGCTGGAGACCGGCATGACCTTCACCATCGAGCCGATGATCAACCACGGCACCATCGACTACGACATCTGGGACGACGGCTGGACGGTGGTCACCAAGGACCGCAAGCGGACCGCCCAGTTCGAGCACACCATCCTGGTCACCTCGGACGGCTCGGAGATCCTCACCCTCCCGTGAGCCGCTGGGCGGGCATGATGTCCGGGTGAGTCCCCGTGCCCTGCTCGTCGCCGGTACGACCTCGGATGCCGGTAAGAGTGTGCTGGTGGCCGGGCTGTGTCGGTGGCTGGCGCGCCAGGGTGTGAAGGTGGCGCCGTTCAAGGCGCAGAACATGTCCAACAACTCGATGGTCACCCCGGACGGCGGGGAGATCGGCCGCGCCCAGGTGATGCAGGCCGCCGCCTGCGGCATCGAGCCGTCCGTGCGGTTCAACCCTGTGCTGCTCAAACCGAGCAGCGACCGGTCCTCGCAGGTCGTGGTGCTCGGCCGGGTGGCGGGCACGGTGAGCGCGCGGTCCTACCAGGAGCGCAAGGCCGCACTGTTGAGCACCGTGGTGGACACCCTGGCGGGGCTGCGCCAGGACTACGACGTAGTGATCTGCGAGGGCGCCGGATCGCCGGCCGAGGTCAACCTTCGGGCCGCCGACATCGCCAACATGGGCCTGGCCAGGGCCGCTGACCTGCCGGTACTGGTGGTCGGCGACATCGACCGGGGTGGCGTGCTGGCGCACCTGTTCGGCACCCTCGCCGTGTTGTCCGCCGCCGACCAGGCGCTGGTCGCCGGATTCGTGATCAACAAGTTCCGCGGCGACCAGAGCCTGCTGGAGCCGGGCCTCGACCGGCTGCGGGCGCTCACCGGGCGGCCAACCCTGGGGGTGCTGCCGTTCGACGACCGGCTCTGGCTGGATGCGGAGGACTCGCTGTCCTCGGTGGCCGACGGTGTGGTGGGCCGGCCGGCGCCGCCGGTCGGGTCGCGGTGGCTGCGGGTCGCGGTGCCCCGGCTGCCCCGAATCTCCAACGCCACCGACGTCGACGCGCTGGCCTGCGAGCCCGGCGTCGCGGTGCGCTACGTGACCGAGCCGTCCCGGCTGGCCGACACCGACCTGGTGGTGCTGCCCGGCTCGAAGTCCACCGTCGCGGATCTGGACTGGCTGCGCGCCACCGGCCTGGCCGACGCGCTCGGTACGCACGCCAGGGCCGGGCGCCCCGTGCTCGGTATCTGCGGCGGCTACCAGATGCTGGGCCGGCGGATCGTGGACCCCTTCGAGTCCGGCCGAGGCGCGGTGCACGGGCTGGGCCTGCTGGACCTGGAGATCGAGTTCGACCCGGTCAAACAGCTGGCCCGACCGAGCGGTGACGCGCTGGGCCACCCGGTGACCGGCTACGAAATCCACCACGGCCGGGTGGCGCGCCGGGGGGCGCCGCCGCTGGTCACCCTCCCGGACGGCACGGGGGAGGGCGCCGACGCCGGCGCGGTGTTCGGCACCCACTGGCACGGGCTGTTGGAGAACGACGGTTTCCGCCGAGCACTGCTTCGGCGTGTCGCGCCGGACGGGTTCACCCCCGCCGAGAGCACCTGCTTCGCTCAGGTCCGAGCCGCGCAGCTGGACCTGCTCGGCGACCTGGTCGAGCGGCACCTGGACACCGACGCGGTCTGGCGGCTGATCGAACACGGCGCCCCAACCGACCTGCGGTTCGTCCCGCCCGGCGACCAGATCTGACTAGACCTGACCAACTATGCTGTGCGCATGGAGAAGCAGGTCAACGTATACGAGGCCAAGAGCCAGCTTTCCAAGCTGCTCGAACAGGTGGAGAACGGCGACGAGATCATCATCGCCCGCAACGGCAAACCGGTCGCCCGGCTGGTCCCGGTACAACGCAGGACATCCCCCCGGGTGCCAGGCGCCTGGAAGGGGAAAGGCTGGATAGCCGATGACTTCGACAACCCGGGTGGCGAGTACGAAGAGATCATCGACGAGTTCTACGAGCGCTTGGGTGTGGATCCGAAGGTCTGGGGCACGGAAAGCACGGACCCGAAGTGAAGTTGCTGCTCGATACCAACGCCCTGCTCTGGTGGCTGTTCGAGCTACCACAGCTCGGCCCATCCACCCGACGAATTATGGCCGACGCGGACACTCAGGTGTTCGTCTCGGCAATCAGTGCCGCGGAGATCGGCGTCAAGCAAGCGGTCGGCAAGTTGCAGGCACCTGACGATCTTGAGCGGCAGGTCGCGGCGAACGGCTTCACCCCGCTTCCGATGACGCTGCGTCACGGTCTGGCGGTCGGCAAACTGCCGCTGCACCACCGAGACCCGTTCGATCGCATGATGGTGGCCCAGGCCCACTGCGAAGGGCTCACCCTGGCGACCGCTGACCAAAAGCTGGGTGAATACGACATTGAGATCCTGCCCGCCGACAAGTAGCCGGCATCTAGTCCAGCGGCAGGCTGAGCAGGGCGTTCTCCACCACCTCCGGCAGTGCCGGGTGGATCCAGTACTGGCCGGTGGCCATCTGCCGCGCCGGCAGGCCGAACGACATCGCCTGGATCAGCGGCTGGACCAGCACCGAGGCCTGCGGGCCGAGCAGGTGCGCGCCGAGCAGCTGGCCGGTCGCGGGGTCGGCGAGCAGCTTGCAGAATCCGGTGGTGTCCTCCATCGCCCAGCCGTAGGCAACCGACGAGTACTCCTGCACCGCGCACACGTAGCGAAGTCCTTGCTCGCGGCACTCGTCCTCGGTAAGACCGACCGTCGCCACCGGCGGCGAGGTGAACACCGCGGAGGGCACGAAACGCAGGTCGCTGCGCCGCTGCGCGCCCGGGTTCGCCAGGTTGTGCGCTACGGTCTTCGCCTCATGGTTGGCCACGTGCTTGAGCTGGTACGGCGAGCTGATGTCACCGAGCGCGTAGACGCCGGGCGCCGAGGTGCGCTGGTACTCGTCCACCACGATGCGGCCGTCCTCGTGGGTGGCGATGCCACCGGCGGCCACTCCGAGCTGGTCGCTGTTCGGCTGCCGCCCGGCCGCGACGAGCAGAACCTCGGCCTCCAGTGAGGTGCCGTCGGTGAGCTCCAGCGCCACACCGGCGCCGTTGCCCCGGACCTGGCGGATCTCGGCGTTGGTGTGCACGTGCCAGCGGTCCATGGACAGCTCGGTGAATCGGTGGGAGATCGTCTCGTCCAGGTGCCGCAGCAGACCGGCACCTCGGGTCACCACCGTCACCTCGGTGCCGAGCGAAGAGAACACGTGCGCGAACTCGGCACCGATGTAGCCGCCGCCCAGCACCACCATCCGCTCCGGCAGCTGGTCGATCCGCATGACGGTGTCCGAGGTCAGGTACCGCACTCCTGCCTCGGCAACCACCGAGGGGATCATCGGACGGGCGCCGGCCGCGACCACGATCCGGTCAGCGGTGATCTTCTGCACGCCGCCGGCGAGCAGCGCGACGGACAGCTGGTTCGGACCGGTGAACACGGCGTGGCCGGGATAGAGCGTGATGTTCGCCGAGCCTTCGGCTCGGTAGCGGCGGCCGCCTTCGGAGATGGGGTCGATCCGGTTGAAGATCCGGTCCCGGATGTCGGTCCAGCGGATCTTGTCCACCGTCGCGTCGATGCCGTACCGGGCGGCCTCGGAGATCTCCCGCGCCACATCCGAGGCGTAGACGTACATCTTGGTCGGGATGCAACCCACGTTCAGGCAGGTGCCGCCGAAGGTCCCGTGCTCGACCACAGCGATGTCCAGCTCGGCGAACCGCTCGTCCGGCAGGCTGTTGCCCGAGCCGGACCCGATGATCACAAGGTCGAAATGGCGCACCACCGCCACAGTACTGGAGGCCCTGCGCGACAGGTTGTGCTCAGAACGGTGCACAGCGGGTAACCGCGCGCTCGGGCCCGAGGATGCGGCGGGAGAAACTTCGGGAAATCGGTAACCCGGGTCGATTTGTGAACGACATAACTGACGTATGCAGGTGCCTGACCGCCGTGGGGGGTGGTCAGGCCGGTTTCGCCCGAATCAGGGTCGCAAGCGGTCCTGTCGGCTGGGTGGCTGTCTCGGTGGTGAGCCGCCGGCGAGCTCCGCCCGGCCGGGCGAACACCGGCTCTTCGGTGAGATAGGACCTGTCGTGGGCGCTCGTGTCGCCTGAGTACCCATCAGTCTGGTAGGCAGGGGCGGTGACCAGCGCTCCTTACTCCGCAACCGTCCATCGGGCCTGGGCGGCCGACCTCGACGCCAGCACCCTCTACTCGCTCCTGAAGCTCCGGGTCGATGTTTTCGTCGTCGAGCAGAACTGCGCCTACCCGGAGCTGGACGGCCGAGATCTGGAGCCAAGAGCCCGGCACTACTGGCTCGGTGGCGCCGGCCACCCGGAGCCGGTGCTGGGATGTGCACGGCTGCTCAAGGAACCTGGCGGCGGCTACCGCATCGGCCGGTTCTGCACCGCGCCCTCCGTGCGGGGCCATGCGCTGGGCAAGCAGCTGATGGACGCCGTGATGGCGGAGGTGGGCGACGGGGACTGCGTCGTCGACGCGCAGAGCCACCTGGTCAACTTCTACCGCGGCTACGATTTCGTCGCCGAGGGCGAACCCTACGACGACGCAGGCATCGAGCACGTCCGGATGCACCGGACCAAGCGCGAGCTGGTGTCATGAGCCCTGCCCGCGAGGCGGTCGCGCGGTTCCCGTTCTCCGCCGTCGTCGGCCATGACGACATGCGGTTGGCGTTGCTGTTGAACTCGGTCAGCCCGGGTATCGGCGGCGTGCTGGTACGCGGCGAGAAAGGCACCGCGAAGTCGACCATCGTGCGGGCGCTCGCGACCCTGCTGCCCAGCCGACAGGTGGTACTCGACTGCCGTTTCGGCTGCGACCCGGCCCAACCGGACCCGGGCTGTCCGGATGGCCCGCATGCGCCGGACGCCGAGTCGGCGCGGCGGCCGTCCCGGCTGGTCGAGCTGCCGGTCGGTGCCACCGAGGACCGGCTGATCGGCTCGCTGGACCTGGAGCGCGCACTGTCCGAGGGCGTAAGGGCCTACCAGCCGGGGCTGCTTGCGGCGGCACACCGGGGCGTGCTCTACGTCGACGAGGTGAACCTGCTGCACGACCACCTCGTCGACCTGTTGCTGGACGCGGCCGCGATGGGCAGGGCACACGTGGAGCGGGACGGCGTGTCGCTGTCGCACGCCGCCTCCTTCCTGTTGGTCGGCACGATGAACCCGGAGGAAGGCGAGCTGCGGCCACAGCTGCTCGACCGGTTCGGGCTGACCGTGCAGGTCGCCGCGGCACGGGACGTGGACCGCCGGGTGGAGGTGGTCCGGCGGCGGATGGCCTACGAGGCGGACCCTGCCGGGTTCGCCGCCGGATGGGCGGAGCAGGAACGGGAGCTGGCCGACGGCATCGCCGCTGCTCGGGACCGGCTGCCCTCGGTGGCGCTGCCGGACGCCGAGCTGCGCCGCATCGCCGCCGTGTGTTCCGCGTTCGAGGTGGACGGCATGCGGGCCGACCTGGTCACCGCACGGACCGCGCTGGCGCACGCGGCATGGCGGGGTGCCACCGTGGTGACCGAGCAGGACGTGCGGGTGGCCGCGCGGTTGGCACTGCCGCACCGAGGGCGCCGCGACCCTTTCGACGAGCCCGGCCTGAGCGAGCAGGCGCTGGACGACGCGCTCGATGCGGCCGCCGCTGACCAGGCAGCCCGACCCGAGCCACCGGACGGCCCTCCGGACGGCGGCGGAGGCGGCGCGGAGATCCCGTCGGACGGGCCGACCAACGGTGGCGCCACACCCAACGGTGACGGTGCGTCGCGCCAGGCGCCGACCCCCGCGACGCCGTTCCGGGCCCGGTTGCTGACCGTGCCCGGCGTGGGGGAGGGCGCACCCGGGCGGCGCTCCCGGGCCCGGTCCGAGCAGGGCCGGGTGGTCCGCGCCGCGCCGCGCAACCCATTGCGGGCCGCTGACCTGCATCTACCGGCCACCGTGCTGGCCGCCGCGCCGCACCAGCTGCAGCGCGGCCGCCGAGGACCGGCGCTGCGGCTGCACCGAGGCGACCTGCGCCACGCGGTGCGCGAGGGCCGTGAGGGCAACCTGGTGCTGTTCACGGTGGACGCCTCCGGTTCGATGGCCGCCCGGCGCCGGATGGCCGCGGTCAGCGGCGCGGTGCTGTCCCTGCTGCGGGACGCCTACCAGCGCCGGGACAAGGTGGGCTTGATCAGCTTCCGGGCGGCTGGCGCCGAGCTGCTGCTGCCGCCGACCTCGTCGGTGCCGGCGGCGGCCGCCCGGCTGGACCGGCTGCGTACCGGCGGCCGCACCCCGCTGGCCGAGGGTTTGCTGCGGGCCAGGAAGGTGCTCGCCGCCGAACGGCTGCGCGACCCCCGGCGCAGGCCCTTGCTGGTGCTGCTCACCGACGGCCGGGCGACCGTGCCCGCCCGCCCCGGCGGTGACCCGATGCGCGACGCACTGCGTGCCGCCGGTCTGCTGGCCGCCGACGGGGTCGCCACCGTGGTGGTGGACTGCGAGTCCGGCCCGGTACGCCTCGGCATGGCCGCGCGGCTGGCCAGCGCGGCGGGCGCGCAGCTGGTGACCGTCGAGGAGCTGTCCGCCGAGCGGGTGGCCGGCGTGGTGCGGGCCGCCCGCGCCGCCTGATGTCCGGGTCGCACAGAGAGGGTAGGCATGCCGCAGGGACAGGTCACCGAAGTGCCCGACGACGGGCTCACCACCCGGCAGCGGCGCAACCGGCCGCTGCTGATCGTGCACACCGGTCCGATGAAGGGTAAGTCGACCGCCGCGTTCGGCATGGCACTGCGGGCGTGGAACCAGGGCTGGTCGGTCGGGGTGTTCCAGTTCGTCAAGTCGGCGAAGTGGAAGGTCGGCGAGGAGTCGGCGTTCCAGGCGCTGGGCCGGCTGCACACCGAGACCGGCGAGGGTGGCCCGGTGGAGTGGCACAAGATGGGCGAAGGCTGGTCCTGGGCCCGCAAGCAGGGCACCGAGCAGGACCATGCCGCCGCGGCGGCGGAGGGCTGGCGGGAGATCCGACGGCGTATCGAGGCCAAGACGCACCAGATGTACGTGCTGGACGAGTTCACCTACCCGTTGAAATGGGGCTGGGTGGACGTGGCCGAGGTGGTCGAGGTGCTCACCCGGCGGGAGGGCCGTCAGCACGTGGTGATCACCGGCCGGGACGCACCGGACGAGCTGGTCCGGGTCGCCGACCTGGTGCTGGAGACGACCAAGGTCAAGCACCCGATGGACGCCGGCCAGAAGGGCCAGCGCGGCATCGAGTGGTGAGCGGGCAGGGTCAGGGCGCGCAGAACGTGCTGGACGCGGTGCCGCGCACCGCGTGAGCCATCTCCGCCATGCCGGCGGTGTTGGGGTGGACCCCGTCGGCGGACAGGTCCCGCGCCGGGTTCCAACCGCTGGAGGCGTCCACGATCCGCACGGCGGAGAACTTCGTGGCCACCTTGCGCTGCTCGGCCGCGTACGCCGCGATGACCTTCGGGTCGTGGCCTTGGTTCGTCTTCGCGGTCACCTGCAGCGGCCGGACCAGCAGGATCGTCGGCACCGGCGGCACCGCGAACGCGGTGAGGGTGTGTTGCAGCGCCGCCGTCCACCGTGCGGTGGGCAGCTTGTCACCGATGTCGTTGATCGCGGAGTCGATCAGTACCAGATCGCTCGAGCCGGGCACCCACCTGGTCGGACCGGAGTGCACCAGCTTGTCGACGTTGAGCGAGGTGCCACCGTTGACCGCACGGATCACCGACTTCAGGCCCAGCGAGGAAGCGGCCAGCGTGGCGTAGCTGGCCTTGGCGCCGCCGATGCCGGGAGACTCCAGGTAGCTGTGCCCGTAGGCGATCAGTGGCCCGCGTACCGCGAGACAGCCCTGCGCGAGTGCCAGCGGTGGTCGGCCGGCCACCCCGGAGCCGGTCATCACGCAGGTTGCCGCGGTGGCCACAGCGACGAGCAGGGCGCGAAGCCGCACGGTGACTCCTCAGAACCTACTTGCGGACCGACAGTCCTCGGCCCCGATCACTGTGACACGAGAAGATCTCCGGTGTACTCCGCCGAAAGTGGGTTGACTCTGCCCGGTTGCCGGAAAGTCTTGACCGAGGGTCAACCCCGCGTCGACCGGGCAGCGCAAGGTGACCCACCAATGGGTGGTGACCTTGGCCGCGAATCATGGAGTGTCACGCGCCACCGCGCAGGGTCGGCCGAACTGGCCACCTGTCGCGTAGCGTGCCCCGAATGACCAGCGCGATCGTGATTGCGGCCGCCGCGTCCGGCTCCGGCAAGACCACGGTCTCCACTGGTCTGATGGCCGCGTTGCGGCGCCGAGGCACCGTGGTTGCCCCGTTCAAGGTCGGCCCCGACTACATCGACCCCGGTTACCACGCGCTGGCCACCGGCCGTCCCGGGCGCAACCTGGACCCGGTGCTGGTCGGCGAGCACCGGGTGGCGGCGTTGTTCGCACATGGCGCGGCGGGTGCCGAGCTGGCCGTCGTCGAAGGCGTGATGGGGCTTTTCGACGGCCGGATCGGAGCCGGCTCGGACGCTGACGGTTCGACCGCGCACGTCGCGGGCCTGCTCGGCGCGCCGGTACTGCTGGTGGTCGACGCGCGGGGCCAGAGCCGGAGCCTTGCCGCGGTATTGCACGGCTTCGCCACCTACCGGCCCGGCACCCGGTTGGCCGGGGTGCTGCTCAACCAGGTCGGCAGCCCTCGGCACGAGCAGGTGCTGCGCGAGGCCTGCGCGGAGGTGGGTATGCCGGTGCTCGGCGCGCTGCCCCGCCAGGACTCGCTCGCGGTGCCGTCGCGCCACCTGGGCCTGGTGACCGCGGTCGAGCACGGACCGGCCGCGACCTCGGCCGTCGATGCCATGGCCGAGCTGGTCGCCCGGTACGTCGACCTGAACGCGGTGTGCGCGGTCGCGTCGCCGGTGCACGCCGTCGGCGCCGCGTGGGACCCGGCGGCCGCGCTCGCCGAGGCGCATCCCGGCCCGGCAACCGGCGAGCAACCGGTGGTCGCGGTGGCCGGAGGTTCCGCTTTCAGCTTCGGGTACGCCGAACATGTCGAGTTGTTGGCCGCGGCCGGGGCCCGGGTGGCCGTCTTCGACCCGGCCCGCGACCCTCGGCTACCCGACGACACGGCCGGTCTGGTGCTGCCCGGCGGGTTCCCCGAGGAGCACGGCGCCGCGCTGGCCGCCAACGAGCCGCTGCGCGCCGAGGTGGCTGCGCTGGCCAACGCCGGGGCGCCGGTGCACGCCGAGTGCGGGGGCCTGCTCTACCTGGCCACCGACCTGGACGGCCACCCGATGTGCGGCGTGCTGCCCGCCTCCGGGTCGATGACCTCCCGGCTGCGGCTGGGCTACCGGGACGCGGTGGCCATGACCGGGTCGGCGTTGTTCGCCGAGGGTGAGCGGGTCACCGGCCACGAGTTCCACCGCACCTCGTTGCGGCCCGGCTCGGCCGGCACCCCGGCGTGGCGCTGGTCCGCCCTCGGCACCGTGATGCCTCCGGAGGGGTTTGTCCGGCACCGGCTGCACGCCTCCTACCTGCACACACATCCCGCCGGTTCGCCCGGCGCCATCGCCCGTTTCGTGCGGCAGTGCGCCACCTTCGCGCACGCCCGGCTCGGCGTACCGGGCTAGTGCCGGTGACCGATCTGGTCATCGGCCTTGGTTCGCGCCCGGGGGCCTCGGAGCGGGCCGTCCGCGAGGTGGTGGCCGAGCTGCTCGCCCGCCACGGCCTGGTCACCTTTTCGGTGCTGGCCTACGCGACGTTGGACAGCCGGGCCGCCGAGCCCGGCCTGCGCGCGGCCACCGCTGGTGCCGAGCTGCTCGGCTACCCGGCACGGGTGCTCGCCGCGGTCGAGGTACCCACCCCGAACCGGCGGGTGGCCCACGCGGTCGGCACCGCGTCGGTTGCCGAAGCGGCGGCACTGCACGCGGCACGATGCCTGGCCGGCGCGGCGGGTACGGCAGAGCTCGTCGCGCGGAAGCTGGTCGGTGCGGGAGTGACGGCTGCGGCGGCGCGAATCCGATCCTGAAGCGGCGGGTTTGTGTGACGACACGAGTGAGTGACCGCATTTTGTCCGGCTGACGCGGCATACTCCGCGCGAGGCAGCGTCCCGGCGGGCGGGGCTGCTCGACGGGGGAAAGGGGACCGCGTGATGGTCGAGGAGCACGGGCCGGAGGGCCGGGGCCGCGCCGAGGAGAGCAACGGCGGGCCGGTGAAGCCGGGCGCCGAGCCGCCGGTAAAGAGCAACGGCAACGGCAACGGGGACGGCCACGGCCCCGGCCGGGCGGTGGCGAAGCCCGGCGGCCCGGGAACGGTCATCGCTGCCGAGCCGACCAAGCCGACCGCTCCGCAACCGGTGAAGGGTTCCCGGGTGAGCGGTCTCTGGGTGGCGCTGACGCTCTCCGCGGTGGTGCTGCTGTTTCTCCTGATCTTCATCCTGCAGAACAACACGCCGACCGTGATTCGGTTCTTCGGCGCCCATGGCACCGTCCCGGTCGGGGTGGCGCTGTTGTTCTCGGCCGCGCTGGGCATTCTGCTGGTAGCGATCCCGGGCTACCTGCGGATCTTGCAACTTCGCCGCCAGCTGCGTAAGCGGGTGCACTGAGCGGGTCGGACCCGTCACGTTGACCCGGCAGGCGCCCGGTGGGGAAGATGCACCGTGCTCATCCAGACGTTCCACGGCCTCCGACCAGGCGGCGTCCGGCATGGCTGAGCAGCATTACCTGGTCGGGTTGGAGCTGCACGACCGCCTGGTGGTCCTGGTCGGCGGGGGCTCGGTCGTCCAGCGCCGTGCGCCCCGGCTGCTCGCGTCCGGCGCGCGGCTGCGGGTCATCTCACCGTCGGTCACCGCGGTCGTGGAGGGCATGGCCCAGGCCGGCGAGCTGCAGTGGCTGCCCCGGCGCTACGCCGACGGTGACCTCGCCGATGCCTGGTACGCGATGGCCTGCACCGACGACGCCGGAGTCAATGCCGAGGTGGTGGCGGAGGCGACCCGGCGGCGGGTGTTCTGTGTACGGGCCGACGCCGGTGAGTTCGGCACGGCGGTGACCCCCGCGGTCGGCGAGCACGGTGGGCTGACCCTCGGGGTGCTCTCCGGTGGCGAGCCGAAACGCTCGGCCGCGGTGCGCAGCGCGCTGGTCGAGGCGCTGCAGGCCGGCCTGGTCGCCGACGCCGCAGCGCCGGCCGCGCCGGGTGTCGCGTTGGTCGGCGGCGGTCCCGGCGACCCGGGGCTGATCACCGTGCGCGGGCGCAGGCTGCTGTCCCGCGCGGACGTGGTGGTCACCGATCGGCTGGCACCGCAGGGGCTGCTCGAGGAACTGCCGTCGCACGTCGAGGTGGTGGACGCGGCCAAGATTCCCTATGGCCGTGCGATGCAGCAGGACGCCATCAACGCGGTCCTGATCGAGGCGGCTAAGGCGGGCAAGTTCGTGGTCCGGCTCAAGGGCGGGGACCCTTTCGTGTTCGGCCGAGGCTTCGAGGAGCTGCTCGCCTGCACCGAGGCGGGCGTTGCTGTCACCGTGGTTCCTGGCGTGACCAGTGCGTTCGCCGCGCCGGCCGCCGCCGGTGTGCCGGTCAGCCACCGGGGTGTCGCGCACGAGATCGTGGTGGTGTCCGGCCACGTCGCGCCGGACGACCCGACCTCGCTGGTCGACTGGCCGGCGCTGGCCCGGTTGCGCGGCACGCTGGTGCTGCTGATGGGGGTGCAGCGCATCGCGGCCTTCGCCGAGGTGCTGATCAGGCACGGTCGCCCGGCCGACACACCGGTGGCGGTGGTGCGCAACGGCACGCTGCGCAGCCAGCGGACCGTGCGCAGCACGTTGGCCAAGGTTGCCGACGCGATGGCGCACGAGCAGCTGCGCCCGCCGGCCATCATCGTCATCGGACCGGTCGCCGGCCTGGCACCGAACCCTGCCTGACACCGCCCGGGAGCGTGATGACGCGGGACGATCCGACGCCGTTGGTCGAGCGGCTCTACCCGGCGCTGGCCGCCGGCGACCGGGCGACGCTGGCCGAGCTGCTGCACCCGGAGTTCGACGGCTACTTCAGCCCTGGGCTGCCCGCGCCGATCGGCGGCCACCACAGCGGCGCGGCGGACTGCATCGAGCACGGCTGGTGGGCCATCGGCGCGACCTGGGCGCTGCGGGCCGAGCCCGAGCGCTGGTCGCCCTGCGGCGATGCGCGGCTGCTGGTGCAGGGCAGCTACCGGGGCACCGCGCGCCGGACCGGGCGGGGAGTACACGCACCCTTCGCGCACCTCTGGGCGGCCGAGGGCGGCCGGCTGCGCAGCCTGCACCAGTACACCGACACGGCGTTGTGGCTCGCCGCACTGGAGGACGATCGTGACCGCCGCTGAGCGCACCAGCCTGGAGATAACCGAGGGCCTGGCGCACCTGAAGCTGACCAGGGGCGACCGGCGCAACGCCATCGACAGGGCACTGGTCGACTCGCTGAGCGGGCAGGTCACCAGGGCGTTGGCCGACAGCCGGGTCCGCGCACTGCTGATCAGCGCGGACGGGCCCTCGTTCACCGTCGGGGGCGACCTGCGGCATCTGGGTGGCGAGCTGGACCGGCTGCCCGACGAGCTGGACTCGATGATCACGATCTACCACCGCACCCTGGCCCAGCTGGCCGAGTGCCACATCCCGGTCGTGGTGGCCGCGCAGGGCGGCGCTGCCGGTGGCGGCCTCGGGCTGCTCTGGTGCGCCGACGTGGTCATCGCGGCGGACGACCTGCGGGTGGCCAGCGGGTTCGCCCACCTGGGGCTGTCCGGCGACGGCGGTAGCTCCTGGCACCTGCCCCGGTTGGTCGGGCTGCGCCGGGCGCAGCAGCTCATCCTGGGTGAACGGGTACTGGACGCCGAGGAGGCGCTGGACTGGGGCCTGGTCACCAGGGTGGTCCCGGCGGCCGAGCTTGCCGACGAGGCGATGGCGCAGGCCCGCGCCCTGGCCAGCGGGCCGACCTTCAGCCTTGGTCAGATGAAACAGCTGCTGCTGGCCAGCTGGTCGCACAGCTACCCGGACCAGCTGGCCGCCGAGCGCGACGCGATCGTGCGCTGCGGTGCCACCGACGACGCCAGGGAGGGGCTCACCGCGTTCGAGGCGCGCAGGGCACCTCGGTTCCAGGGCAGGTAACCCGGACTACCGGGCGATCCCACTCGGGTCGGGTCTCAACGGCACTTCGAGCCGGGCCACCAGCCCGCCGCCCTCCCGCTCGGCCAGCGTCAGCTGTCCCTGCACGCTGCTCACCAGTTGGGCGACGATCCACAGCCCGAGCCCGGCGGTGCCCCGCCGTTCGCCGAGGCTGACGTACTTGCGGGAGACGAGCCCCAGCTGGTCAGGGGGCAGACCGGGACCCCGGTCGGACACCTCGGCGACCAGCCGGCCCGAGGCGCTGGTCAGGTGCAGCTCGACCGGGCCGCTGGTGGCGTGCCGCGCCGCGTTCTCCGCCAGGTTGGTCAACACCCGGCGCAGCAGCTGTGGGTCGCTCCACACCGTCGCCGCCGGCGGGGTGACCGAAAGGCTGCGCCGGTCCGCCGGGATGCCGGCGGCGTCCAGCACCACCTCCGCGAGCTCGGCGAGAACCACGGTGCGCTCGCGGGCCCGACCGATCGGGCTGCCGTCGGCAAGCGCCAGGTCCGCGAGGTTGTCCAGCATGTCGCGCAGGTGGTCGGCATGCGCGGAGATCAGCGACAGCGCGGTGCTGGCCGAGCCGCCGGCCAGCATCGCGCCGTCGCCGGAGGCCAGGTCGCGGCTCAGCGCCGTCATCGAGGAGACCGGCGTGCGGAACTCGTGCAGGATCACCCGCAGCCCGTCCTGGCGGGCATGCTGCGACTCGGAGAGCCGTTCCCGCAGGTCCCGCTCCTCCAGCAGCGCCTCGTGCTCGGCGATGGCCTCGGCCCGCGACCGGGCCGCCTCCCCGTACTGCCGTTCCAACAGCCGGCTGAACACCTCGACCAGCACCGCGGTGGCCAACAGGTACCCGGTCCACCACAGCCCGCGCAGGCACGCTTCCCACGGCGGGTTGGTCACCAGGCCCGCGACCGTGTAGCCGACACCCAGCCCGATGGCCACCGGGTAGCCACGGCGGCCACCGAGCCCGGCCGCGATGACGATCAGCGGCAGCACCGCCACCAGCAAGGAGTCCGACCCGCCGGTCAGGCCGCAGCCGAGGAGTGTGAGCACCGAGTCGGTCGCCGAGATCGCCCAGCTCGGCGGTGCCCAGGCATGCCCGAGGCGCAGCACGATCAGCGCCGCCGAGTAGCAGGTGCCGAGCGCGAGCATCGTCCACGCGGCCGCCCGGTGCGGCGCGATCCGCTCGTCGGAGAGCAGCAGCACGGCCCAGGACACCACCACCGCGGCGCGGACGAACACCACCACCCGCTGCTCGCCGGAGTCCTTGCGAGGGTCGTTCGTCATGGCCGGATTCGACCACCAGCCGCGCTCACCGGCCAGCTGGTGCCGCGAGCTGGCCCTCGGGGGCCATCCGTGGCGCGGACAGACCTGGGAATCGCGGCCCCGAACGTGTGATGATCCACACAGTTCTGGCGCGCCGTGACCTGTATTCATCGAGGAGTGCATCCCTATGGCCATCGATCGCAGCATCGAGCACAACAAGCGGGACGGATTCGGCAGCCTGTGTCCCGGTGGGTTGCGGATGGACTCGTTCCCGATGCGGCTGTTCCGCAAGGGCAACAAGAAGTTCTGGAATCCCGAGGACATCGACTTCTCCAAGGACGCCGGGGACTTCGCCTCGATGACCGAGGACGAGAAGCTGCTGACCGGCTCGCTCGCCGCGCGGTTCATGGCAGGCGAGGAGTCGGTCACCCAGGACATCCAGCCGTTCATGCACGCGATGGCCGCCGAGGGCCGCCTCGCCGACGAGGCCTACCTGGCCCAGTTCGCCTTCGAAGAGGCCAAGCACATGCAGGGCTTCCGGATGTGGTTCGACGCGGTCGGGCTGACCGGTGACCTGCACGACTACGCCGAGTACGGCCCGGCCTACGACGTGATCTTCAAGGTGGAGCAGCCGAAGGCGATGTACGCGCTGTTCACCGACCCCTCGCCGGCCGCCCAGGTACGGGCCTCGGTCACCTACAACCACATTGTCGAGGGCTGCCTCGCGCTGACCGGGTACTTCGCCTGGGCAAAGGTGTGCAACAGCCGCGACATACTTCCCGGCATGCGGCAGCTGATCAAACTGATCGGCGACGACGAGCGCCGTCACATGGCATGGGGGACGTTCACCTGCCGCCGCCACGTCGCCGCCGACGACGCCAACTGGACCGCGGTCGAGCAGCAGATGGGCGCATTGATGCAGCCGGCGATCGAGCTGACCGACGAGATCTACGGGCGGTTCGACGGCCGGGAGGTCCCGTTCGGCATCGACAGCGACGAGATGCGCCAGTACGCCACCGACAAGCTCAGCCGGCGGCTGGAGTCCATCCAGGGCGCGCGGGGCCGCCCGCCGCAGGAGATCGACGAGGACTACTCGCCGATGGAGTTGGAGGACCGCTTCGGCGAGGAGGACGCCGCCGCACAGCGCCAAGCCGCACTGGCCGGCGCCCCCAACTAAGCAACCGGCCCACGCCGCGCACCACACGTCCACGCCGCGCATGGCACGCTGTTTGTTGACCTGGCGAGCTATTATAGGTGCATGGCGAAGACCAGGGCGAACGTAGCGAAGCGGGCTGATCGTAGGCCGGTGTACGACTCGTATGCGCGGTTGTCGGAGATGCCCGAGACCGGTGAGTTGGAGAAGATCGCGACCCAGTTGGCGGACAACCGGGCCACCATCGAGCGCCGTGGCGGTGTGCTGGGTCTGGAGTTGGCCGACGGGTTGTCGGCCTGGAAAACCGGGGTGCGTCGACCGGACTGGGAGAAGTTGCTGCAGCGTGCCCACACTGGGCTGTCTGATGGGATCGCGGTGTGGCACACTGACCGGCTGTTCCGCCAGCCCAAAGACTTGGAAGCGTTGATTGATCTGGCGGATAGCGGGTTCACGGTGTTGTCCTCGCGGGGCAGCCGTGATCTGGATGACCCTGATGACCGGTTCGTGTTGCGGATCGAGGTCGCGCACGGGGCACGGTCCTCAGACGACACGCAGCGGCGGGCGAAGCGGCGGTTGAAGCGGCTGCGTGAGCTGGGGGTGCCGACGAGCACCGCGCGCCCGTTCGGTTTCCCCGGACTGCAGCGCCTGCCGCGGGAGCAGACCCGCCGACACCTCGGTGGTGGGGTGGAGGGGTTGGCGGCGTGGCAGGAGGAGTTGGCTACGCGGCAGCGCCCGACGCGGTGTCCGGTGTCGGATGAGCAGGTCGAGCGGGAACGCGCCGCCCTCATCTCGGGCACGAGAGCGGTGTTGGCGAAGTTGCCGCTCAACGCGGTCGCGCGGGAGTGGAACACCGCCGGGTTGAGCACCGCGGAGGGCAAGGTGTTCGACGGTAACTCGGTGCGGCGTGTGTTGTTGCGTCCGCGCAACGCCGGTTTGATCGAGGTGGACGGGGTGGTCGTGTCGCGGATGCCGGGCGACCCGATCATTGACGAGCAAGAGTTCGAGCGGCTGCGCGCCTTCCTCGGCGGCCGCAAGGTGGGTACCGGCCCGAAAGCCGCCTACCTGGCCTCCGGCATCGCCTGTTGTGCGTTGTGCGGGGCCACGCTGTCGGGGCGCCCGCAAACCAGCCGTTGCTATCCGGACGGGCAGGTGCGTCGGCAGTATGTGTGTCGCAAGACCCGCAAGGGTGGGTGCGGGAAGGTCAGTGTGGATGCCCGCGCGGTGGAGACCGAGATTCGGGGTTGGTGATCGCGCGGTTGTCTGATCCTCGGCGTTGACCGCGGCCCGCTCGCGGGCCGTGGAGCGGTTGGGGGAGGTGGAACGCGAAATCGGTGAGTGTGAACAGTTGCAGGAGGCGTTGTCGGAACGCTTGGGCGCCCGGGAGATCAAGATGGCGGCGTTCGACAAGGCCAACCGGCCCTTGGCACGGGACCTGATCAGGCTAGGTGAGGAACGGGACCGTCTCCTCGCGGGTAAGGCCGGCAGCACGGGTGGTCCGGTCCAGACGTTCAGCGCCGCCGAGGTGCAGCAGCGTTGGGACGACGCGGGCACCGAGGAGCGGCGGGCGATGTTTCAGACCAGCCTGGACCGCGACCAGTTCACCATCGCCCCCGGTACCCCGGGGCGGGGCTTCGACACCAACAGGATCAAGGTCATCCCGGCCTGAGAATTCCCCGGTCGTGACGTCCGCGATCCCGCCGACCCGAGGTTCGGCCCGCAGTCACGAAAACCGTCACGAAACAGGGTGGTGTGCCGGTGCCTGGTCGGGTGGTCGCGGTTCGGCATGGCCAGGTGGGGTGTTGATAGCCCGCCACCTGGCGGGAGGGTGGCGGGCCATCGGTGTGCACCCTGATCACTGCGGCGGGTTGATGGTGTGTTGGGTGTGGCGGGCGTCGATGCGGTTGAGGATGACGGCGAGTGCGCCGATCTGTTCGTCGGTCATCGGTGGCCACTCGGCGACAATGGTCGCCCAGCGCTCAACAGCCTCGGCGTCGAGGCGGGCTTGCCGCTCGGCGTGGTTCTCCTGTCGGGGTTGTGGTCCGGACGGCGGCGTTCCGGTGGGGGTGTGCGTGGTGTGCTCTCCTCCTTTCCCTCACACCTGGTCTAAGGCCCCGAAAACACTGTTATTGGGACACCGCCTCACCGGGTTTGCGCCGAACGGTCACCCCCTTTGTTTCCCGCCGAGCCAGAGGTGGCAACCCCGGCCACATCGCCCGCCTGACCCCGGCCCCCCGCGGGAGCGTCCCGGCCGGGCTGAGGGTCCGGCCCCCGTGGCGCGGCTCAGGGTGCGGTCGGACGGCGCCCGCGGTTCGAACACCTACAGTGACCGGGGGGTCGGGAGGGTGCCCGGGGGTGAGAAGTCGTGGACTCACCGGGCGAACACACACCGCGTGCGCTGGCAGACCTAGGTCGAGGTGTTGAAGCATTCGCGCGAACCATTTGTCCCCACGACCAGACGAAGACCCCTTAGGGGTCGTGAGCAGTGGTGATAGGCGGGGTCACCCCTTCGCCTTAAGAGCGAAGCCCCAGACGAAGCTGGACACGAGACTGCAGACGAACCCCCACGCGAAGGCCCTTCGTGTCCGGGTTTCGTGTCGACGGTGTGTGAACGGTGTGCGGCATGTGCTACAAGCGCCGACGAGCACCGCGCCGCGGCCCTGCGGCAGCTACGTACGGTCACCGCGACCGGGGGTCACCGACCCCCCGGTCGGCCCGAGCGGCGTCGCCCCAGACCCCTTTCCCGGCTGTCCTGATACTGGTGTGTTAACGATCCGTTGAGTCCCCGGTGGGCGGCCAGGTGTCAACGTCACCAGCCGCCCACCGACGAACGAGAGGAGACCAGAATCCCCGAGGTACGGACTTGGACGACAGGCAGGCAAAGATCCCGGGAGGGAGCGGCGCGGGAAGGCATGCGAGCGGGAATGCTGTGCATTTGTCGGCTCCATTGAACGAAGTCCCACACAGCCTCTGACCTGCAGTGCGGGGACGGCACGGGGCTTCGCACTAACAACGAAGCCCGACACGAAACCCGATGCGAAGCCGAAGACGAACCACCCATTCTCGCCCGTGGCGTCTGCGATCTCGCCGACCGAAACTGCGCGGCTCGGCGTCCCGCTCCCGTGCCCGACTCCGCCGCCCCCGACACCGAGGTTCAGCCGGGCAGTCACGAAACAGGTAGCTTGCCGGCGCATGCTCGAGAACAGTTTACGAGCGCGAGCAGTCTCGGCCGCCGTCGATGTAGTGGCCGCCTCGACGAGTGGCCTCTTTCGCTTCAGCGACTGTTGGATGACTCACTCGTGGTACTCCAGCATTCGGAGAGCGCACACGGTCAGCTCCCCGAACGGGCCACGTAGCTCAGCCGATGAAGCCGAACTGGGCCACCGCAGAAGCCCAACTGCCGCGGTGGATGACATCGGGTCGGTTTGCGCTGCTAGAGGGCGAGGCAGAGCCCGTCCACCTTTGGATCCTTCGCTGCACGGCGGGCAGTGCTCGTTGCAGCTGTCTCGATGCCTTCACCGAGTAGATCGAATCGGTAGATAGCACTACTAACCTCGGACTGATCGAGCTATAATAAAATCGCCTGGTAAACGTACGCTCTAAGGAAGGTTCAAGATGATGCTTCTATTCTTAGTTCTTCTGTTCCCTGCTTTAAGGATGCGCCCACCAGGTCCGCCCAATATACCTCCTCGGTCGCGGGCTCGGGCCGGAACTGACGCGCTTTCACACTTTCTAGGTGTTGAGCGTGACGACGAACCTAGCCGATCTAATATTTCCGACGATCTAAAGTTACTCCACGCGTTGACAGCAACCACGGAGCCCATGACAGTCCGCGAGCTGGCGAACGTAACTGAACTTTCCGAGCAACAAGTCGAGGCGGCTGCAGATGAGCTCAGAGCAACAGAGGCAATCAAAATCAGTGAATCGAGCGGCGTCAAAGTGATATCCCTTTCACAGTCGCCTGAGCGTGGCTAAGATGAGCAGTATTTTGGGCTGGGTAGTCGTTGCGGCATTCGGAGCTCTTATCGGGGTCACTGAGCTTGCGACTCGGTACCGCGACGATCCTGCTAAGGCAGTGCTTTCTTGGCCGGCATTTGTTTATGTTGTTGTAAATGCGGTTGCATCTTTAACGGCGCTGACTGTAATTAGAGCGTTCAACTGGACATTTGGAGTTAATGCTGACGCAGCCCATGTCGCAACCGCGCAGGTTCTAGTTGCCGCATTTGGTGCTTCTGCGTTATTCCGTTCATCACTCCTCAACGTTACGGCCGGCGACCAAACTATCGGAATCGGCCCGAACGCGATCCTTACTATCCTGACTACTGTCGCCGACCGAGCCGTAGATCGTCGTCGTGGACGAGTTCGCTCTGAACAAGCAACGCGAATAATGTCGCAGGTCCCCTTCTCCTCTGCCGTTGCCTCATTAC